>CACXFR010000104.1 GCA_902766935.1 uncultured Planctomycetota bacterium
CGCGCTTTTCGCTTTATTGCGGGAGGCGAACTCCCTCTTGCATCCGTCGACCTCGGCGGCCAGATCGGCGTAGTCGTCGGCGCCGTTCGATTTCGGATCGTAGTCGAAGATCGACTGGCCGAAACTCGGCGCCTCGGCCAGGCGGATATTCCGGCGGATTTTGGTTCGGTAGATTTCGGCCCCCGCCCACGGCGAGTTCGGACTTCGCTCCTTTTCGTCGGCGAAGAAGTTTCGTATGTCGTTCGAGACTTCGCGCGCCAGCGTCGTTCCCGCGTCGTAGAGACAGAAGACGACGCCCGAAAGACGGAGGGTCGGGTGGTCGAGCCGCGTGACGACCAGCTTGATCGTCTGCAAAAGTTTTCCGAGTCCGTGCAGCGCCAGGAAGTGCGGCTGGAGAGGGATGATGATCTCTTCGGCGGCGGTCAGCGCGTTGATCGTCAGCACGCCGAGCGAGGGGGGGCAGTCGATGATCTGATAGTCGTACGGCGCGCCGTCGGGAGCGGTCTGCTCGAGGGCGAGTTTTCCGCGGAGGATCCGTTCCCGGCCGATCTCGCCGGCCAGCTCCACCTCGGCCCCCGCCAAGTCGAGGTGCGAGGGAGCGACCCAGAGCCGATCGGCGGCCGGGCGGCAGACCGAAGCGACCGCGGCGTCGCCGGTCATCACGTCGTAGACCGACGGCGCGCCGGCCGCCGGTTCGATTCCCAGATAGAGCGAGGCGTGCGCCTGCGGATCCATGTCGACCAGAAGAACCCGCTTCCCCCGCCGGGCGAGCGCCGCGGCCAGGTTGACCGAGGTGGTCGTCTTGCCGACCCCTCCCTTTTGATTCATGATCGCGATCGTGCGCATTCTCTGTTTCAGACTCCCCGTTATTTCGATTTCAGCAATCCGTGCGATTTGAGCCAGGCAACCCCCTCGTCGGTCGTCGCGAACGCGCCGTCGATCTGCGCGTCATACGCCGCGCGGAGGAGGCGTCCCATTTCCGGTCCCGGCCGAACGCCGAGCGGGATCAGGTCGCGCCCGAGAACGAGCTGCGCCGGTTTTTTGTCGGCGACGTCCGCCTCGTGCGCGGTTTGAAGCCAGTCGTCGGCGCGGAATCGGATGTTCCGCACTTCCGCCGCCGGCGGGAAACAGCCGAGCGCGTCGCTCTGGCAGAGCGCCACCCAGAGCCGGAGCGAGGCCGGTTCCAGCTTGCACGCCAGACGGCGCACCGCCCGCGGGGTCGGCGCGCCCAGCATGTGATGGATCACGACCATGTGCTCCCGAACCAGGGGGAGAACCATGTCGACCACCAGGTTCGGCGCTTTGATCGACCTGAGAAACGCGCGAGTCGGTTCGACGCCCTGTTCGGCGTGCCCGTGCGAGCGGATCACCCCTTCGGCGTCGCGGCGCGTGGTGAGCGGCTTACCGAAATCATGGGTCAGCGCGGCGAACATCAGGACGGTCTGTTCGGTTTCCGGGAACGGCTGTCCGTCGGCGCGCGCCTTGTCGACCGCTTTGCGCGCCTCGTCGCAGACCAGGGCGGTGTGCGTCCAGACGTCCCCTTCGGGATGCCATTTCGGATTCTGCGGGGTGCCGACCAGCGCGCTGAGCTCGGGGAACGCGGCGACCCACCCCGTCGTTTTCAGAATGTCGAGCCCCATCGAGGGGAACTTTCCCCGGACCGCCCATTTGCGCCACTCGTCGTAGATTCGTTCTTTCGAGAGGGTCGGAAATTCGCTCAGGACTTCCCGGCAGTACCCGATCGTGACGTCGTCCATCGTAAAGCCGAACCGCGCGGCGAACTGCATTCCCCTCAGGACGCGGAGCGGATCGTCTTTGAAGCGTTCGCTCGGCGCGCGGAGGATTTTCTTTTTCAGGTCGGCCTGTCCGCCGTAGGGGTCGATCAGCGTTCCGTCGCGGCGCATTCCGATCGCGTTGACGGTAAAATCGCGCCGGGCGAACGCCTCGTCGTACCCCAGATCCGGCTCGGCGTCGACGTCGAACCCTTTGTGGCCGAGGCCGTTTTTCGACTCGCGCCGGGGGAGGGAAACGTCGATATCGAACCGTCTGCCCCGCGAGGAAGGGTCTCTGCCGAGCACCTTAATGACGCCGAACGCCTGACCGACCAGATCGATCCGGAAGTGAGGACGGAGAATCTCGGCGATCCGCGCGTACGAAAGGCCGTAGACCTCGAGATCGACGTCCCGTTCCGGCGGGTTGTGCATAATACAGTCGCGCACCGCCCCGCCGACCGCCAAGACGTCGCGCGCGCCTCCCTCTTCGAGGAGGGAGGCGATCCGCTGGACGACCGGGGTA
>CACXFR010000105.1 GCA_902766935.1 uncultured Planctomycetota bacterium
TCGAGCGTCTCGGTCTGCCGAAATCGAAGGCGGTATCCCGGAGTGATCTTCCCGTCGGCCAGCGAATAGGGAACCGCCGAAAGAACCTCGACGCCGTAGCCGTCGGCGGTCAAGCGGCGCGCCAGGTCGCGCAGCTGCATCCACGTATCGGGAAAATACCACTGAGAAAGAATTAAGATGTTCGGCATCCCTCGATGACCTTTACAATTCGCCCCAGATCATCTTCGGTCATATCTGAGCAGCTCGGAAGACAGAGACCGTCTCGAAAGATTCGGTCCGAAACGCCGACGGTCGCTCGACGACACTTCGCGTAGAAGGGCTGAAGGTGCATCGGCTTCCAAATCGGCCGCGCCTCGATATCGTCGGCGGCCAGAGCCAGACGGATCGCTTCGCGGTCGGCGCCGAACTTACGGGGATCGACCAGAATGCAGGTGAGCCACTTGTTCGAAAACCAATCGCCGCCGTTCGGCTCTTCCATAAACGAAATGCCGGGAATGCCGCCGAGCGCGTTTTTGTAGTACGAGAAGATTTCGCGGCGGCGCGCGATCCGCCGGTCGATCCATTCGAGCTGGCCGCGGCCGACCGCCGCGCAGAGGTTGCTCATCCGATAATTGTATCCCAGCTCGCTGTGCTGGTAATACGGCGCCGGATCGCGCGACTGGGTCGCCCAAAAGCGGACTTTCCGCGCGCTCTTTTCGTCGTCGGTCAGAAGCATTCCGCCGCCGCCGGAGGTCACGATCTTGTTTCCGTTGAACGAAAGGATCGAAACCCGGCCGAACCGTCCTGCGCGGCGTCCCTTATATTCGGCCCCCTGAGCTTCGGCCGAGTCCTCCAGGATCGGAACGTCGTACCGGGCGCATATTTCGATGATTTCTTCCCATCGGCAGCACTGTCCGTAAAGGTCGACCGGAATGACGGCTTTCGGAAGACGCCCCTTCGCTGCCGACTCTTTCAGAAGAGTCTCCAAAAGGTTCGGATCCATATTCCACGTTTCCGGTTCCGAGTCGATCAGAACCGGACGCGCCCCCAGGTAGCAGATCGGGTTGACCGAACCGGCAAAGGTCAGCGTCGAGACAAAGACCTCGTCCCCTTCCCCGACCCCCAGGAGTTTCAAGCCCAGGTGGACCGCGGCGGTGCCGCTCGAAAGGGCGCAGCCGTACCCCCGTCCGATATATGCGGCGGTCTCTTTTTCAAATGCGTCCACGTGCGGGCCGAGGGGAGCGACCCAGTTCGAGTCGAACGCGTCCAAAAGAAGTTCCCGTTCGCGGGGACTGACATGGGGACGGGAGAGGTAAATGTGCGAACGGGTCATGACGATTTGCCCTGTAAGGTAGGCTGATATTCCGGAACAAGCTCGTGAAACATCTGTCTCAGAGCCGTTTCATCGGCGGTCTTCGCCAACTCCAGCAGATCGTTGATCTGACGCTGAACCAGGTCGCGGCGGAACTCGCGATGCCTCGCGGCATAGAGTTTCGGGTGGGTGGTATTGATCTTCTGTTCCGACTCGAAATAAAGCTCTTCGTAGAGTTTTTCGCCCCGGCGGAGCCCGGTCTGTCGGATTTCAATGGCGTTGTCGGGGAGACCGGCCAGACGAATCATATCGCGGGCCAGATCCAAAATCCGAACGGAATTCCCCATATCGAGAACGAAGATCTCCCCGCCGCTGCCCATCATCGAAGCTTCCAACACCAGCTGCGAGGCTTCGGGAATCGTCATAAAATACCGGGTCATTCGGAAATCGGTGACGGTGATCGGCCCCCCTTTTTCGATCTGGCTTTTGAAGATCGGCACCACACTCCCGGTCGAACCGAGAACATTCCCGAATCGAGTGACGATGAACTTCGTCTTCGAAGTCTCGGCGGCGGCGTTGACGTAGCGTTCGGCCAAATGCTTGGTCAGTCCCATCACGCTGGTCGGATTGACCGCCTTGTCGGTCGATATGAGGACAAAACGCTCGACGCCGTATCGGTCGGCGGCGTCGACCACGTTTTTGGTTCCTCCCACGTTATTTCGAACGGCCTCGGAAACGTTCGATTCCATAAGCGGGACATGTTTGTGCGCCGCGGCGTGGTAGACGTAATCCGGCCCGGCCGTCTCAAAAATGTGATTGATCCGAAGCGCGTCGGTCACGTCGGCGATCAGCGGAACGATTTTCGTTGGCTTTCCGAGTTCCCGCAGTTCGCGTTCCAGAAAGAAGATGCGGTTCTCGCCGCGGCCGAGAATCAGAAGCTCGGCCGGCTCGAACTCGATGATCTGCCGGCATATTTCGGAGCCGATGCTCCCTCCGGCGCCGGTCACCAGGACCTTTTTCCCGTCGAACCGCTGCCGGAGCTCGTCGATATTCAGGTAGACCGGATCGCGTTTCAGCAGGTCGTTAATCTCGATTTTCCGGATCGGAATCGTCTGACTGAGCGAAATCTGAGTCGCCGGAATCACATGCAGTTCAATACCGGCCGAATGACACTCCTCAAACAGGGCGCGGAACTGCGGACCGGGAAGGTGCCCCGCCACGACCAGAAGATCGCGAACGCCGGCCGACTCGCACTGACTGATCAACGTGTCGAAAGTGCAGACGACGGGAATAAAGTCCAGCTCCGAGGCGACCCGGTGGTCGTTCTCTCCCGAAACCACATATCCGATGATTCGAAATCCGACCGAACCGCGCGAGTTGATCATACCGGCAATCCGCGCGGTTTCGGCGGACGCACCGACCATATAGGCAGATTTGATCCCGGAATCGCTCCGCAGCGCCATAAACTCTTCCCGGAAGATTCGGGCGAGAAACTGTCCCCCGCCCAGAAAGAGGATCGTCAGTGAAAAATCGATCAGAATGACCCCGGTCGACGAACTGACGACCGGAAACGAAAAACCGTAACGGGAAAAAACGATCTGCGAGAACTGTTTCAAAAGAAGAAACGTAATCCCCGCGCAAAAGGTACTTTCCACCAATTTCCGCAGACTCCTGAGGGAGGCGAAAAGCATATCGTTGCGGAAATGGTGATGCGCGTAAAAATAGAGAATTTTAACAAAGATTACCACTCCGACAGTCTGGAGAAACTCGTTGTTAAACTTTTCGCCCGGATTGAAATCGAAGCGGATCTGGTAGGAAGCCCAATAGGCGGCGAAGAAAACCGCCGTATAGACAAATAAACAGAACGCGCGCAGAATCAGTTGCGAGCGCAGCCAAACGCGTTTAAAAGGGATCCAACGGAAAATTTTGCCGGCAAAAGCAGTCATTTTCCCTATATCGGCTTATTTCGCCGGCATGTTAACTATCCATTTTCCAATACCGGTTTTACCGTTTTTCGAGCGAACCGTCAGCTTATGGGGACCGTTGGAGCAGTTCTGAACGATCACCGTCCGTTCACCCGCCTCGCCGGGAGTATAGGCGTCGGTAAACATCGGGCGGGTCGACCAGGTCACCTGAAAATCTTTCGGAAGCTGCTGTTTAAAATAGGGAAACTGCCAAAGCGCGCCGATATCGCCCGGATCGATCACCGCGCGGCCGGAATTCGACACGAACATCTCTTCCGAATTCCCCTGACCGTCTTCCCCGGTGACGCTTCCGGCGACTTTATAGGCGATATAGGAACCGTCCTCTTTTGAACCGTCGACCGCGGTCAGCGTCCAATCCTCGGTGACCGGAACCTTTTCGAACCCGATATAGTTGATCGCGGGCATCCAGCAGGGACCGGTGCTCGGGCGGGTCGAGGTCCAAAGGTCGATATTCCCGTCCATCGGCTCCCCGTCGAGAAGGAAACAGACTTCCCCTTCGGCCGTCCCGTCAGAAACGGCGGTCACCCGATTCCCGTCGAACGAGAAGGTCAGATCACCGTTTTCTTCGCGGGCGACGCAGGGGGCGTCGGCGGCGTATTCGGTAATCGTACCCGAAATCTCCGCCTCCCCGTCCGTATCGGGGATCCGGGCGATATCTTCCCAGATCATCCCGGCGTAAATGTGGCATCCTTCGTCGTTCAAGTGGATTCCGTCGCTGAGCAGACGGTTCGGTTCCCAGGCGTGATCGATCAGCATTCGGCACCATTTCTTATTCAGATCGATCACCATGCAGGCGTTCCGCTCGGCGATTTCGAGAATATCTTTCGACCGCTGATCCCGCTCCAGGAGCATCCCTTTCGGGTTCTCTTTGCCGTTTAAGTGGCTCGTCCAGAGGATAATTTCCGCGGAAGTCTTCGCGCGGGTCTTTTTCACAATCTCTTCGTACTTATCCATCGGTCCGTAGACGTGGAAGAAGAGCAGATCGGGATACCAGGGGTAAAGGTCGCACTCGGCGGTGCGGGAAAGCGAGGGGGACTGAAATCCCCCGATCGCGGCGTTTCGGAACTCAAAGATCACGGTCGGGTATTTTTCGCGGAAAAACTGCTCGACTTCCTGCGTCCAGCGCTGCGCGGTAATCGACTGACCGTAGAACATCACGCGCAGATGGGCCGGATTTTCGGCGGTCGACTCCTCCAGCGCCTTCATCGTCCGCTGAATATGGATCGCCGTGGGATTATCTTCGGCGGAAACCAGGCCCGCCGCGGACGCGAGAACGAAAACCAAACCGACCGACAAAAATTTCACAAGTTTCATTCGGAACCTTTCTCAGAAAGCGAGTACGTTTTAAGAACCGTTGCAAAGGTCATTGCGCCCATATATAATAGCACAACAGAAACCGAAAGGTCAACCCGCTCCGCGGGACCGCTCCGAATTCAATTCAAATTCAACGGATCGAACAGTGATGAACACACGTCGAACATTCTTAGGCTCTCTCTTTTCCGGCTCCCTTGCCCTCCTGGCGGGAAAATCCGCCTCGGTCCGTGCGGAGGCGTCCCTCTCATCTCCGCCCCTTCCGGTCTGCCACGAGACCGATATCTGCGTGCTGGGCGGGAGCGCGACGGGAGTTTTCGCGGCGGTTCGCGCGGCGCGTTTGGGGGCGCGCGTGGCGATCGTCGAGCGGGCGAACGGGTTCGGCGGGGTGGCGGTGAACAGTCTGGTCAACGTCTGGCACCCCCTCTACGACACTCAATTCGAACGGAAGATTATCGCAGGTCTGACCGAAGAGACGGTCGCTCGTCTTCATAAACGAAACGCCGTCGACATCTACGACAAGAACCCGAGCGTCTGGGCGGGGTTCAACTCATCCGAACTGAAGATTGAACTCGACGAACTGGTTGTCGAATCGAAAATCAGACCGTTTCTCCACACTCTCTTTTCCGAACCGTACTACGAATCGGGCGACCTGACCGGAGTCATCATCGACGGCAAGTCGGGACGGCGCGTCATCAAGGCGCGCGTATTTATCGACGCGACGGGGGACGGCGACCTCTGCGTGCGGATGGGGTTCGGCTCGCGTCTTCCCGCCCACCCGCAGCCGCCGACTATGTGCGCCCATCTCGACGGCTTCGATCTGACCCGCTGCAACAACATCCTGGCCGAGCACGCCAAGGAATACAATATTCCGCGGGGGTTCCTCTGGGGTCTCGATATCCCCGGCACCCATTCCTTTATGTTCGCCGGAACCCGCGTCTACGACGCCGCCTGCGCCGAGGCCGACGACCTGACCGCCGCCGAGATCGAGGGGCGGCGCCAGGTCCGCGCCGTGATGGATATGTACCGCCGCTACGCCGAAGGCGCCTCCGACGCCCGATTCGGACTGACGGCTCTCCCCTCGGCCCTCGGCATCCGCGAATCGCGCCACATCGACTGTCTGTATCGCGTAACAGACGACGACGCGATGTACGGCAAACGTCTTCCCGACGCGATCGCCAACTGCAGTTATACGTTTGACCTTCATCACGACACCCCGAACGGCCACGCCATCACCTTCCGCGGCCTCGACGGGTCCGAAGAGCGCTACGGCGCGCCCGGTGCGCCGCCCGAGATAGGGCGCTGGCGGCCCGAAACGGCGGAAAACCCGACCTTCTACCAGATTCCGTTCCGATCGATCGTGCCGAAAGGATCGCGCAACGTCCTTCTGGCCGGGCGGATGTTCGACGCCGAAGAGATCGCCTTCTCCGGTATGCGCGTGATGGTCAATATGAACCAGCTGGGCGAAGCCGCCGGTGTCGCCGCGTATTTGGCGCTCGAAAAAGATATTCCGGTCGGCGAGATCGACGCCGCCGACGTGCGCAGGACTCTCGCCGCGGGCGGATCGGTGATCATCTGATCCGGCGCGCAACGTATAATGGCATATAGTGTTAACGTTTGTCCTTTGACAGAAATCTCTAAAAGAAAGGTATGACCATGCAAGGTGAATTTCGTTTTTCGTTCGGTCCCTGGAACATTCACGAAGGAGCCGACCCGTTCGGACCGGAAGTCCGCCAGACGATCCCGTTCCGCAAGAAGCTTGAAATCTACAAAAAGATCGGTTTCGACGGGGTCCAGTTCCACGACGACGACGCCGTGCCGAATATGAATAACATGTCCCCCGCCGAGATCGTCAAAGAGGCCGAAGAGGTCAAAAAGGTTCTCGACGACCATGGGCTGACCGCCGAGTTCGTCGCGCCCCGTCTCTGGATGGATCCGCACACCATCGACGGCGGTTACACGTCGAACGACAAAGCGTGCCGCCAGTTCGCCATCGAACGGACCAAGCGGACGATCGATATTGCCAAGGCGCTCGGCACGAAGAACATCGTCTTCTGGCTCGCCCGCGAAGGGACCTATATCCGCGAAGCGAAAGACCCGGTCTGGGCCACCGAAAAGATCGTCGAAGCGATTCAGACCCTTCTCGACTACGACAAGGACGTCCGTCTGATGGTCGAGTCGAAACCGAACGAACCGATGGACCACGCCTACATCCCGACGATCGGCCACGCCATCGCGCTGGGTCTTCTGACCACCGCGCCCGAGCGGGTCGGCTGTCTGATCGAAACGGCGCACGCGCTTCTGGCCAACCTTTCGCCGTCCGACGAAATGGGTTACGCCCTGGCTCACAAAAAGCTCTGGAGCGTTCACCTCAACGACCAGAACGGTCTGAAATTCGACCAGGACCTGACCTTCGGCGCCGTCGACCCGCGCCGCGCGCTCAACCAGGTGCGCGTTCTCGACCAGCACGGGTACGGCCGCAACGGCGAATGGATCGGTCTCGACGTCAAGGTGATGCGTACGCAAAAAGACGAAACCGCGTGCAAACACCTGGAATACAGCCGGAAGATATTCCTCCGTCTCCTCGAGATCAGCCGTTCGCTCGACGACGCTAAGATCGAGCAGCTCAGAGCCGAACGCGACTACGAGGAACTCAACTACTACATCGTCGACGCGATGCTGAAATAGTCCGGCAAATGAAAATCGCGGTAATCGGAACGGGGGGGCTGGTCGGTTCGGCGGTCATGCGCCGTTGGAACAGTCTCCCCTTTTCGGAAGAAGGCGTCTTCTCCGAGCGGCTCGACGAGCTGTTCGGATTCGATCTGCCGGAATTCGACGCGGCCTCGCGCATCAGCACCGACGGTCTCGTCTCGTTTCGGCCCGACGTCATTCTGAACCTTGCCTCGATCAATCTCCCCGACTGGCTCGAAACGCACCCGAACACCGCGCGGACGATTCACGTTCAGGGGGCGGCGAACCTGCGCCGCGCCGCCCTCCGAACCGGCGCCCTTCTCGTTCAGGTGGGGTGCGGAGAAGTCTTCTATCACGAAGAGGACGCACCTCCCCACTCCGAAGACAACGTCCCCGACCCTCAAAGCGTCTACGCGATCACCAAACTCGACGCCGAACGGGCCGCCTCCGAATACGACCGACATCTCATCGTCAGGACATCGGCGCTTTTCGGCGAGCCCGGCGCGCAGGGAACGGGAAATCTCGTCGACACCCTTTTAAAAGCGGTTCGCCGAACGCGCGAGATCAAAGTTTTAAACGACACGCGTGTTTCCCTGACCGCCGCCGACGACCTGGTCGGCGCGCTCCGTTTTCTGATACACGCCGGAAAGACCGGTCTCTACCACGTCGCCCCGCCCGACAGCGTCACCCCGGCCGAGGCCGCGGCGTTCCTTCTGGACGCCTGCGGACTGCGCAGCCACCGTATCGTCGGAATCACGACCGAAGAGTACGGCGGAAAAGCGCCCCGTTCCCGGTCGACCGCGCTCGACGCCTCGCGATACCGCGCCCTGCCCGGCTCCCATCCGATCCCCGGCTGGCAGGAAGCGCTCCGGCGATTTCTCGATCGGCGCGCCCAGGGGAGCGCCCCCCCTCTTGCCAAGAAAGAAGATTAAAGTATAATCACCCCATAGTCGGCTGCGTAGCTCAGTTGGTTAGAGCGGCGGCTTCATAAGCCGTAGGTCGTCGGTTCGAATCCAACCGCAGCCA
>CACXFR010000106.1 GCA_902766935.1 uncultured Planctomycetota bacterium
CGCGCTGGCGCGGGCGGCTTCGGCCGCCGCGGCGATCTCGGGGGTGTCGACCATTTCGGCAGACTTGGCGGCTTCGTCGGCCGCGGCGCGGGCGCGGGCGGCCGCGTCGCGCGCGTCGCGGGCACACCGTTCGGCGTGGGCCTGATCGACGGCGACGGTCTTCCGGGTCTCTTCGGCCGCCTGAACGGTCTCTTCGGCGGCGGCTGCGGCGTTGGCGGCCGCTTCCGTCGCCGTGTTGAGTTCAGCGCGGCGTTCCGCCTCTTCGATGACCTTCTGAGCGTCCTCTTCGGAAAACTTCGCCAGATCGGCCAGATCGGCCGGCTCGCTCAGCGCGATGTCGTCGTAGGTGGTCAGCCCGGCGGCAACGAGCGCCTCGGCGATCTCGTCGTTGATTCCGGGGATCGACTTGAACTGCTCGATCGCGCCGTCCAGGACGCTCTGAAGTTCTTCCTGGGTCATGATCTCGAGATCCCAGCCGCACAGGCGCGTGGCCAGACGGACGTTCTGCCCTTTGCGGCCGATCGCCTTGGAACGCTCGTCTTTGTCGACCAGGACAATGGCGCGTCCCAGGAGGGGGCAGGGGATGACTTCGATGATTTCGGCCGGCTGAAGCGAGCTTCTGATGAACGCGCCGGGATCTTCGACCCAGGGGACGATGTCGATCTGTTCGTTGTTCGGCAGCGCGTCGCGCACCGCGCGGATGCGGGAACCGCGCGACCCGACGCACGTCCCGACCACGTCGAGGTGCGGATCGGCGCAGGTTACCGCCACCTTGGAACGGTGGCCGGGGTCGCGGCTGAGTTCTTTGATTGTGATAATTCCGTCGCCGATTTCGGGGATTTCCTGCTCAAGGAGCTTGCGGAGGAAGGAGGGACGATTCCGGCTCAGAACGATTCGGATTCGGGCGTTGTTCCCGTTTTTGTTGACCTCGACGAGCTGCGCCGTCACACGGTTCCCTTCCCGGAACGTCTCGCCCTGAACCTGTTCGCTCCTCGGGAGGATCGCTTCGATGTTGTCCAGGAGAGAGATGACCACGACGCCCCGCTCGACCCTTCGAACCGTTCCGGTGATCAGGTTGTTGAGCTCCTGGTTGTAGCGATCGAAGATCACTTCTTTTTCGGCGTCGCGGATCTTCTGGATAATGATCTGCCGCGCCGACTGCGCGCCGAGCCGTTCGGCGATTTCGGCGTCGGAAAGAGGAACGTTGTCGCGGAAGACGGAAATCACGCAGGTGTCGCGGTCAATATGAACGGCGATTTCGGACTCCTGGTCGGCATAGCGCTTCGCCGCGATCACCAACGACTCTTCGATGATGCCGAAAACCCTTTCCCTGGGGATATTTCTCTCCAAGTGGAGCTGCTCGACGATTTTTTTAACTTCTGCCTGATCCATACGTTCTCTCTCCGTACTCCGTTCGGTGCGGATTTGTCAAATGTACTTCTTGTTTCTAACACAGAAGCTGCTGCCCGGCACCCTGTTAGGCGAACTAACAGGGTCCAGACAACAGCCCCGGCTATTCTCCAGTATTATAGAATACCTTTGGTTTTCTATAGTGTCAAGTATCCGGAAGCCTCAAAATCGCCGTTTCTCAACGATTTTTATACTCTTCGTAGATCTTGAACGCCTCGTCGGCCGACGCGTTTTCGTGGACGATCGCGCGAACGGCGAGCATCATTCCGACCGGAGAGTCGGACTGGAAGATGTTCCGTCCCATGTCGACCCCGGCGGCGCCCTGGTCAATCGCGCGCCAGGCCATCGAAAGGGCGTCCTTTTCGGGAAGTTTCTTCCCGCCGGCGATGACGATCGGAACCGGAACGGCGTTGGTGACCTGCTCGAAATTCTCTTCGCAGAAGTAGGTCTTGATGACCTGCGCGCCGTTCTCGGCGCAGACGCGGCTGGCCATCGCCAGGTAGCGCGCGTCGCGGGTCAGGTTCTTCCCGACGGCGGTGACTCCGAGGGTCGGGATCCCGTAGCGGGTTCCCAGATCGACCGTGCGGGTCAGGTTGCGGATCGTCAGCCCCTCATGGTCGGGATCGCCGATCGCGACCATCACCGCCAGGAGGGAGGCGTTGATTCGGATCGCCTCTTCGATGTCCTGAATGCATTCCTCGTTCAGCGAGGTGAGGATCGTCGAGCCGGCCGAAAAGCGGAGCGAGATCGGCTTGCGGCATTCCGGCGGGACGAGGGAGCGGAGGATTCCGCGGGTGCACATGATGCAGTCGCTGTATTCGATCAGCGGCTTGATCGTCAGGTCGATCCGTTCCAGACCGGAAGTCGGACCCATAATGTAGCCGTGGTCGAACGCCAGCATGACGGCGTGCCCCGACTTCGGGTTGAAGACCCCCGCCAGACGGCTTTTCATTCCCCATTCGGCGTTGTTGTTCCCCTTCAGGAAGAACGGTTCGTTGACCTGCGGAATTCCGATTCCGAAATCTTTCGCGTTGATGTTCCCTTCGTTGTCAGCCATTGGAAAATATCCTTTCTAAAAAACGTTTGTGCGTTGGAATTTGTGTTACTTTTTTTCCCGGGAGGCGTTCTGCCGGCTTTCCAGGAGGAATTTGAGAAACTCGTCCGGAAAGACCGCGTAAAGGAGTCCCGCCCCCGGGGCGTTTGTCCCGACGAAGAGGGGTTCGGCCAGATCGGCGGGAACCGGCCGGTCAACCTCCGGGGGAAGGTCGATCCCGTAGTTCTTCTGAAGGTATTTCATTTCGGCGCGGGCCGCCGAAAGGTCGAAGAGCGCCGCGCTGCGGAGAATCTGCGTCCGCGCTCCGGACATCGCGCCGTAGAGGAGGTCGCGCCGCGCGCGCCAGGGAGAGTCGACCTCGCCGGCGGAGGCCCCCCGCCGGTCGACGAAGTCGCGCCAGCGCGCCAGCGCCGCGCTCAAAAGATCGCGGTCCCCCGGAACGATGAGGACGTGGCTTCGGTCGAGAACCAGAATCAGGTTTTCGACCGCCGGAATCGGCGCGTCGTCGGGATCGCCGCCCCGGGCGGCGATCTGGCCGTTGATCAGTCCGTCGATCGATCCGGTTTCCAGCCCCGAAAGAAGGGTGGTCAGGAGCGTCTGGAAGGAGGCGCGGGGAGAGAGGAGGGGGGGCGCCTTGCGCTGGCGCCCTTCGGTCTGCTCGGCGCGGATCTTCCGCATCTCTTCAATATACGTTTTCATATCCGAAACGTAGAGCGGAAATCCTTCGAACTCGTACTTTTTGAGCGCCTGGTCTTCGCCCACGCGGCTGCCGATCTGCTTGCCGATGAGTTCGCCGAGCCCGGCGCCGACTTCGGCGGCCTCTTCCGGGGTCGTGAAGAAGAGGGGGCGGCGTCCGGCGGCGCGGCGGCGGAGCGACATGTTCCCCAGAACCTGTCCGGCGACGTCGCTCATCTTTTCGGCGCCGATATGCCCGCCGACCAGACGAGCTTTCGGAACGAGCAGCTCGTGAACGAACGCGTCGCTGTCATCGACTTCGAGGAAGAACGCCAGCGGCTCGGCGAGGAGCTGCCCCTCGCGCGGCACGCCGATCGAGTATTCGATGTGCCGCACGCGGTCGAAGGGGGGCTCGAGTTTTGAGGCGAACTCGGGGAAGAGATCCGTCTGACCCGAGATCGGGGCGTATTGCTCGGGAAGGATCTTGAGGAATTCCGGCTGGTCGAGGAGGGTCGGGATGTCGGGTCCCCCGCGGTTTTGAATCTGCGCGGCCAGTTCGGTTCCGCTTTCCGGGACGAGGATCGCTGAGGTGAGGAGGTCGTCGGAGGTCAGCTTCACCTCGAAGAGGAACTGCCGGAGATTGTCGACCACCCAGTCGGCGAAGTTGTTCACCTGGGGAAGCGCGTCGTCGATCGACAGGTCGAAGTCGGGGTTCGACTGGCGGATCTGCTCGAGAATGCTCGGCAGGATCTCCATAATCGCCGAGTCGGCCGACGCCGCCAGTTCGATGAGGCGGCGGATCCCATAGGGGGTGACGGCCAGACGCAGATCGGGTTCGACAAGCCCGGGACCTCCGAAGAAGGAGGTTCCGACTGCCGGCGCGGCAAGGAGATTTTCGATCGGCGGTTCGGCGTCGCTCTTTAAAAGACAGGCGTAGCCGTTCTTCTGGAAGGCGTACCAGCCCGCCGGTTTTTTCAGCAGAAAGAGGGTTCCGGCCGGTGCGGCGCCGTCCGACTCGTAGGATGCGACCTCGGCGCCCAATCCCGCCGCGAAGGGGAGAAAGCGCCGGATCGGAACGTAGAGAACCATCGTCGGCGCGCTCTTTTCGTCGAGGCCGATCCAGGCGATCCCGAGCCGGCGGCTTTGGTCGACGAACCTGAACGCCTTCCCGTAGGGGGAGAGGCGGATCCAGTCGGCCGGCGAGAGTTTTCCGAGTCCGAGCCCTTTCAGGAGAAGGGAGACGTTTTCGCTCAGGGCGCTGATCGGCGAGGTCGCCGCCAGCATCAGCGCGCCGCGGGGAAGAACCGTCTCGACCGGCGTGCGGTAGTCCGACTTGCCGTCGTCGCTGTTTTCGAAGCGGGAAAGGAACCCCGAGAGGAACGATTCTTTTTTGGCCGGCGCGGCGCCGGCGTCGTCCGCTTCGGCGCTTTCGGCTTCGGGCGCGGCGGGCTCGGCGTCGTCGGCGAAGAAGTCGTCTTCGGCTTCGGGCGCGGCGGGTTCGGCCGGAGTGTTTTCCGTCGGCGCGGCGTTTTCGGCCGCTTCGGCGGCGGGGGCCTTATCACCGCCGAAGAAGTCGTCCTCTTCGGCCGGGACGAACGGAATCGAAAGCGTCAGGCAGACCGCGAAGAAAAATAACTGGATGATCCGCATTGTGTTACAGATGGCTGGGGTGAATCTTTGCGCGAGACTTACTTGCCGCTCGCTTCGGCGAAGGCGCGGAAGATCAGCGCCATGCTCGTTGCGCCGGCGTCGACGTGCCCGACCGAACGTTCGCCCAGGTTCTTGGCGCGTCCGAATCTGGCGCGGAGCTCTTTGGTCGATTCGGCGCCCTTTTGGGCGGCGTCGGCCGCCGCGGCGAAGAGTTCGCCGCAGTCCGCACCGCCGCCGGCGGCCAGGAGCGCGCCGATCGCCTCGATCCCGGGAACCATCGCGTCCATCAGGGTTTTGTCCCCCGGCTTGGCGTCGGTCATTCCCCGGACGTTGGCCAGACCCGCCTCGAACATCTTCCCGACTTCGGCGGGGGAAAGTTCGTCGGACGGGGCGGCTTCGGCCATTCCCAGGAAGAGGGAGCCGACCAGGGAGCTGGTTGTCCCGCTCGTTTCGGTCATGACGCTCCAGCCGATGTCGCTGAGAATGTCGGCCAGCGGCTTGTCGGCCGCCAGGCCTTCTTCGCCCTTTCGGACCGCGGCGTCGAGTGAGGCGACCGCGGCGGTTCCGTGGTCGCCGTCGCCGGTCGCCGAGTCGAGCCGGTTCAGGTAGTCGAACTGCTCTTTGATTTTCTGCTGCGCGGCCTTGAGCAGGTCAACGAAGGCCGCTTTCGTAAGATTCGTACTCATTTGGTTCTTTCCGAAAGGGGGTTAGCGAACGACCCAGTAGGGGGCGTCGGCCGGAGCGTTGAGCCCCGCCAGAGCGTCGTCGTCGAGGATCGCCAGGAACATCTGGAATCCCGCCGATTCCTGGACGGTCAGCAGTTCGTCGCAGCGGCCCGAGACGACCTCGACCCCCGCGTCTTTGAGAACCTGGGCGGCCTTGCGCCAGACGAGGAACATTTCCATCAGAGTCGTCGCGCCGCTGCCGTTGATGATCAGCAGCGCCTTTTCGCCCTTCTGTGCCTTGACGGCGGCCATCAGCCTCTGAACCATCGTCTCGGCGACCTGGTCGGCGGTCTGGATCGGGACGGGGCCCGTTCCGCCCCCTTCGCCGTGCTGCCCCATCCCGATTTCCATCTGGTCGTCGGGGAGGGTCGAGATATACTGGCCCGACTGCGGGTGGGTGGCGGTTTTCATCGTGACGGCGAGGGTCGCCATCCGCTGATTGAACGCTTCGCCGATTTTGAGAATCTCTTCCGCCGAAAGACCCTTTTCGGCGGCGGCGCCCATCACCTTGATCAGCGGAATGCAGCCGCCCAGACCGCGGCGGTCCGAAAGAGGAGCGTTCAGACCGGCGGCGATGTCGTCGGCGGTGAGGATCTGATGAACCTTGATTCCGTCTTTCTGCGCCAGCATGCACCCCATCTTCGCGTTCCGCACGTCCCCCTCGTGGTTCAGAACGACGAGAATGATGTCTTTGTAGTCCTTGAAGAGCTTAATCCCCTCGTAGACGACCGGACCGCCGGGGGCGGCGAAGATGTCGCCGACGATCGACGCGTCGAGCATCCCCTCGCCGACGAAACCGCTCAGCGCCGGTTCGTGCCCCGCTCCGCCGAGCGTCAGAATGGCGACTTTGTCTTTCGGTTTCGGGTTGGCCCGGACGACGATTTTTTCGGTCGCCAGCTTGACCTTGTCGGCGTAACACGAGGTGTACCCTTCCAGGAGCTCTTTGGTGAGATTGGCCGGATCGTTCAGGAATTTTTTCATGACCATGTGATGTACTCTCCTCTGTAACTGAGCGCGGCCGGAAACGAAATTCCGGGCGCGGGCGGGCAAAGAATGCCCCGGTGAAACGAATGGTAGAATCTCCACCCTCATTTTATCAGCTGAAAAACCAAAATAAAGCCCTCCGCCCCTTTTTTCAGGCGAATCTTTCCGTTTCGTCGGTTCCGAAAGTCATTGATATTTCTGCCCTCGGCGGTATAATGAACGGAACGCGTCAAAAGGGGGAAGACGGGATATTTGTTCATTTTCACGGGCTCGTAAACAAGACGGAAGGGAAAACTGATGACAAAGTCAACGCGGCGTGATTTTCTGAAAACGGCGGTCTGCGCTTCCGGCGCTCTTCTCGGGGGGTTCCGCGTTCACGCGGCGGAGTCGTTCGAGGTGGGGCGTCCCTACGTCGGCTGGGGAACGGGAGAGATGGACGTCCATCTGATCTACACCGGCCGGGGGGAGTCGCTCTTTCACATCTTCCCCGACGGAACGACGATGCTGATCGACGCGGGGGACTGGAAACTGAAAAACGGGGGGCCGATGCCGAACCTTCCCGACACCTCGCGCCTGGCGGGGGAGTGGGTGGCGCGCTACGTCGGGCGGGTCAATCCGTTCGGGTCCCGCGTCGACTACATGATGCTCTCGCACTACCATCCCGATCACGGCGGACAGAAGCGCGAGGGGGTCGAGATGACTTCCGGCCGGGGTGAGGATTACGCCGTCACGGGGCTGGCGCAGGTGGGGGAATTCATCAGCTTCGACACCGCGTTTGACCGCGGATATCCCGACTACGAAACCCCCGCGCCGATTCTGAATCAGAAGGTCGCCGAGAATTTCCGCCGGTACGCCGCCTGGGCGGCGAAGGAGAAGGGGCTTCGGATGGAGAAATTCGAGCCGGGCCGGCTCGATCAGATCCGCCTTCGAAAAGATCCCTCGTATGACTTCCACGTTCGGAACCTGACCTGCAACGGGGTCGCCTGGACCGGGGTCGGCGAGGAGACGTTCAACTACTTCCACGACTGGAAAGAGGAAGTTCCCCCCGAGAACCCCCTCTCCCTTTCGCTGACGATTCAGTACGGTCCCTTCCGCTACTACACCGGCGGCGATCTCGACACCGCCGCGCATTACAAAGACGGCACGGTCATTCCGATCGAGGCGGCCGCCGGGCGCGCCGCCGGCGCGGTCGACGTCTGCAAGGCGAACCACCACGTCTCGAACAATGCCTCGACCGACGAGTTCGTCCGCGCGGTTCAGGCGCGCGCGTATCTGAGCACCGTCTGGGTCGACTCGCAGCCGGGGGTCGAGGCGGCCGCGCGCCTCCTGTCCCGGGAGAATTACCCCGGCCGGCGGACGCTCTACCCGACCCTCGTCAGCCGGAAACGGCGCGACTCGATCGCCGAACAGCCGTGGAAAGACGACGTCGCGCTCGACGGCGGGCACGTCGTCTTAAAGGTCTTCGACCGGGGACGGCAGTATAAAATCTATTACCTGACCGCCGAAGACGAGTCGATGCGCGTCAAGGCGGTCTACGGTCCGTTCCCCTCGACCGGAGCGATCCGCTGCAAAGGGGCGTGACGCGGCCGCGGCAAATCTGCCGCACGTTTCCCAAACGACGGAAAGAGAAAAACGGATGAAACGGACACGGCGTGATTTTCTGAAACGGTTTCTCGGCGCTTCCGGCGCGCTCTGCGCACCGCTGCGCTGTCACGCGGCCGGCGCCTCGGAAGTCGGAAAAGTCTACGACGGCTGGCGGGAAGGGGAATTCGACGTTCACCTGATCCACACCGGCCGGGGGGAGGCGATCTTTCACGTTTTTCCCGACGGCACATCGATGCTGATCGATGCCGGGGACTGGAAGTCGAAGGAAAAAGCGATTCCTCCTCATCCCGACGGCTCGCGCCGCCCGGGCGAGTGGGTGGCGCGCTATATCCGGCGCGTCAATCCGCTCGGAACCGACGTCGACTATATGATGCTCTCCCATTACCACCCCGATCACGGCGGGAGGCCGCAGGAAGGGGTCGAAACCGCCGCCGGGCGCGGAGATTACGCGATTTCGGGGCTGGCGCAGGTCGCCGAGTTCATTCATTTCGGCGCGGCGTTCGACCGCGGCTATCCCGATTACGAGACGCCGGTGCCGGTGGTCGAAAACCCGACCGCCGACAATTTCCGCCGGTTCGCCGCCTGGGCGGTGAAAGAGAACGGGATGACGATGGAAAAATTCGAGCCGGGCCGGCTCGACCAGATCCGCCTTCGAAAGAAAGACGCGTATGACTTCCACGTTCGGAACCTTTCGGCCAACGGGATCGTCTGGACCGGGGTCGGGAGCGACACGCACGATTTCCTGGCCGACTGCGCCGAGCCCGCGGCGAAAGAGAATCCCCTCTCCCTGTCGATGACGATCCAGTACGGCCCGTTCCGCTACTACACCGGCGGCGATCTCGACACGTCGATCCCCGGCGCCGACGGAGCGCCCGTTCCGATCGAAGCGGCCGTCGGGCGCGCCGCCGGGCCGGTCGACGTCGTCAAGGTGAACCATCACGGGAACCTCAACGCCTCGACCGGCGAGTTCGTCCGCAGCGTTCAGGCGCGGGCGTATCTGTGTACCGTCTGGACGACGAACCAGCCGTCGAACGACTCGATCGGCCGCGTCATGTCGCCGGACAACTACGCCGGTCCGCGCGACTACTTCCCGACCCTCCCCTGCGAGAGGCGGGCCGAGGGGCTTCTTGAAGGAGCCTGGCGCGAGCACCTCGCGCTGGACGGCGGCCACGTCGTTTTGAAAGTCTTCGACGGCGGGGCGCGGTACAAAGTCTATTATCTGGCCGCCGACGACGAATCGATGCGGGTCATGGCGGTCTACGGACCGTTCGATTCGACCGGAACGGCGCGCTTCGACGCGCGGCGGATCTGAACGCCGTTCCGTCTTTCGACGACGCGCGCCGAACTTTTACGCAACACAAAGAAAGAGCTTTGATGAAAACACATTCGACAACGATTCTGACCGTCCGCAAAGACGGTAAAGTCGCCATCGGCGGCGACGGCCAGGTGACGCTCGGCAGTTCGGTGATGAAGGCCGACGCCAATAAAATCCGCAAAATGCAGGACGGGAAGGTGATCGTCGGGTTCGCCGGTTCGGTCGCCGACGCGTTCGCCCTGATGGAGCGGTTCGAGACGAAGCTTCAGGACTACCCCTCGAACATTCCGCGCGCCGCCACCGAGCTGGCCAAGGAGTGGCGGACCGACCGTGCGCTGCGCAAATTGGAGGCGATGATGATTGTTGTCTCCGCCGCCGACACGTTTCTCCTTTCCGGCAACGGCGACGTCATCCAGCCGACCGACGGCGTTCTGGCGATCGGTTCGGGGGGGAACTACGCCATGGCGGCGGCCAAGGCGCTGACCCGCCATACCGAACTTTCCGCCCCCGAGATCGTCCGTGCCGCGCTCGAAATCGCGTCGGACATCGACATTTACACAAATAAAAACATTCTGGTTGAGGAACTGCCATGTCGGAAATAACCGTTTTCCCGTCGACCTCGGCCCTGCCGAGCGAACAGGAGTTCGCCGAACTGACCCCCCGCAAGGTGGTCGCCGAACTCGACCGATACATCGTCGGTCAGCAGGACGCGAAGCGTTCGGTGGCGATCGCCCTGCGGAACCGCTGGCGCCGCCAGCAGGTGGACCCCGAAATACGCAAAGAGATTGGGCCGAAGAATATTATGATGATTGGCCCGACGGGGGTCGGCAAGACCGAAATCGTCCGCCGTCTGGCGGCGATGACGCGCGCGCCGTTCATCAAGGTCGAGGCGACCAAGTACACCGAGATCGGCTATTTCGGCCGCGACGTCGAGAGCATGGTGCGCGAACTGGTCGAAAACGCGATCGCGATCGTCCGCGAAGACTTCCGCCGTCGTTATGAGGCCGAGGCGAAGGCCGCCGCCGAAGAGCGGCTCGTCGATCTGATCGCCTCCCGGATCCCGGAGTGGGAAAAACAGGCCGAACGGGCCGCCGATTCCCCGGGGGGCGATCAAACCCCGGCCGACGGCGGGCCGGCCGCCGGCCGAACTCCGATGGACGCGATGGTCGAGTCCCTCCGCGCCAATTTCCCGAATCTCGACGAAAGCGTCGGAATGATCACGCCCGAGATGGCCCGGCAGATCCAGTCGAACCCGAATTTCCCCCTTCCCGGATTCGCCGATATGGTGAAGAAACTGCAGGAGGGCGCGCGCGGCGATTCATCGTCGTCGTCTCCCTCTTCGGCCGCCGAGCCGACGGAGAAAAAACGGACGGTCGACAAAGGCGAGGTGCGCCGCCGTCTGGCCGCCGGGGAGTATGAAGACGCCGTCGTGCCGATCGTGACCGAGAAGAAACCGCAGAACGTTTTGATGGCCGGAATCGGAATGGACACGATGGACAGCGATCTGCAGAATATGTTCGAGCATATCCTGCCGCACAAAAACGCCCGGCAGGAGCTGCCGGTCCGCGACGCGCGGAAAGTGATTTACGAGGAGGAGCTCGAACGGCTGATCAATCACGAAAAGGTGAACGAGCAGGCGATCGCGATGGCCGAAAACTTCGGAATCATCTTCATCGACGAAATCGACAAGATCGTCGCCAGCGGGAGTACGCACAACGCCGACGTTTCGCGTCAGGGGGTTCAGCGCGATCTTCTGCCGATCGTCGAGGGAACCACGGTCAAGACGAAGTACGGATACGTTTCGACCGAGCACGTCCTCTTCATCGCCGCCGGGGCGTTTCACCGCTGCCGGCCGAGCGACCTGATGCCGGAACTTCAGGGCCGGTTCCCGATCCGGGTCGAACTGACGGCGCTGACCGAAGAGGATTTCTGCAAAATCCTGACCGAGCCGCACGGCTCCCTGACCGAGCAATACACCGCGATGATGAAGACCGAAGGGGTGGAGCTCGTCTTTGAAGACGACGCCGTCGCCGCGCTGGCGCATTACGCGCACGAACTGAACCAGACGTCCCAGAATATCGGCGCGCGCCGCCTCTACACGATTATGGAGCGCCTTCTGGAAGAACTTTCGTTCGAGGCGCCCGATATGAAAATGGGACGCGTGGTGATCAACGCCGCGTATGTCGCCGAGCGGCTCGACAAGGTCGCCGGGGACGAAGACCTGAGCAAATTCATCCTCTGAATCGGAAATGAACGAGTTTCGTTACGACGCGCTTCTGATTCTCACCTACGGCGGACCGGAATCCCCGGACGGGGTGCCGGCCTATCTCAAGCGGCTCTTCGCCGGGAAATCGCCGTCCCCCGAATCTTTGGCCCGGGGCGAGAAGCGTTACGCGCTGATCGGCGGGAAAAGCCCGATCATGGAAGAGGCGCGCCTCTTTGCCGCGTCGCTGCGCGAAGATTTCCCGAATCTCCCGGTCTATCTCGGCTGTCTCTACGCCCCGCCCTTTCCGGAAGAGTCCCTGAGGGAGATCGCCGCCGCGGGGCACCGCCGGGTTCTTGTCCTGATCACGTCCCCGTTCGGAATCGAAGGAGTCCGCCGCCGATATACGGAGCGGCTCGCGCGCGCGGCCGAATCGGCGCCGAAGACCGAGTTTTTTCCGGCGCCCCCCTTTTACGCCCATCCGAAATGGATCCGCGCCCAGGCCGATCTGGTTCTTTCCCTTCTGGCCGAAGAGGCGCTCGAAAAGATCCGCTGGGAGGGGGAGGAGGAAGCCGCGGGTTCCGTGCTTCTTTTCACGGCCCATTCGCTCCCCCTCTTTGCGGCGGGGGGGTATCCCGACGAACTGCGGAAGTGCTGCCGGGCGGTGACCGAGGCGATTCGCCCCCTCGCGGTTCCGTGGCATCTTGTCTATCAGAGCCGAAGCGGGCCGGCCGACTCGTGGCTCGGCCCGGACGCCGAGGCGTTCGTCTCCCGGATCGGCGGCCTCCATCCCGGGACGTCGGACTGTCTTGTCCTGCCGATCGGTTTCTTCTTCGAAAACCTGGAGACCGTCGTCGATCTGGATATCGATCTGGCGGCGGCCGTCCGAAAAGAGAATCTAAGGTACCGCCGCGCTCCGGCGGCGTGGCGCGCGCCGGAAGTCGCGGAGATGGTCCGCGAGTTTCTCACGGCGGCCCTTCCGACGATAAGATAACTTTTTTCCCGCGAAGGGCGGATTGTCACACGGGCCCGCGCGATCCGCAAAACCCGCGCCCGCCGACGGGCGGCCGCCCCCTAGCCGACGTCCCCCAGGTTGAGCGCGCGGCCGTATCGGCGGAGAACCTGTTCGCGGAGGCGGCGGTGCCGGTCGTCGGCGAGCCCCGGATCGGATCGGACCAGAAGCGCGGCGTCGGCGCGCGCCTCGGCGAGGATCTTCCGGTCGCGGAGGATGTCGGCGATATGAAATCGGGAGATTCCGTGCTGCTCCGTCCCGAAGAGGTCTCCCGGACCGCGCATTTCGAAGTCTTTTTCGGCGAGAAAGAAGCCGTCGGTCGAACCGGCGAAGATCTTCAGGCGCTCTTCCGAGGCGACGCGTGTTTTCGCCGCCGACGGCGAGAAGGGGAGCGTTTCCTGACCGGGGGGGGCCTCTTCGGTTTCGTCCCCCAGAAAAACGCCGCAGTAGCCGGGGTGTTTCCCCCGCCCGATCCGCCCGCGCAGCTGGTGCAGCTGCGCCAGACCGAACATATTGGCGTTTTCGATCGACATGATCGTGGCGTTCGGCACGTCGATTCCGACCTCGATCACCGAGGTGGCGATCAGCACTTCGATTTCGCGGCTGCGGAAATCGGCCATCACCGCGTCTTTTTCTTCCGGCGTCATTCGCCCGTGGATGATCCCCAGACGCAGCCCCTTCAGGGGGCCGGCCGAAAGTTCGTTGCAGACCGACTCGACATCCTTCAGCCCCTCGTCGGTTTCGTCGACCCGCGGGACGACGACGTATCCCTGCCGCCCCTTTTCGATCTCCCGGCGGAAATCGGTCCACCACTCGTCTTTTTTCTCTTTGGTGACGACGCGGGTGCGGATCGGCTGTCGGCCGGGAGGGAGCTGGTCGAGGATCGAAATGTCGAGATCTCCGAAGACGGTCATCGTCATGCTTCGGGGGATCGGTGTGGCGGTCATGACCAGATAGTGCGGGTCGGCGCCGGTCCCCGTCTTGAGTCGGGCGCGCTGGCGGACGCCGAACTTGTGCTGCTCGTCGATCACGACCAGACCGAGTTTGCGGAAGTGCACGTCGGCGCAGATAATCGCCTGGGTGCCGACGACGACCGACGCGGCGCCGCATTCGATCTTTTCCAGAATCTCCTGCCGCGTTTTCACCTTCTGCCCCCCCAGGAGGGGGACGATCTCGATCGGGGAATGTTCGAGGAGGCGGGTCAGGAACCTGTAGTGCTGGCGCGCCAGGATTTCGGTCGGCGCCATAATGACCGCCTGATACCCCGCGGCGACCGCCTGGAGAATCGCCGCCGCCGCGACGATCGTCTTGCCGCTTCCGACGTCCCCCTGCAGAAGGCGGTTCATCGGGACCGGCCGGGCCATATCGTCGGCGATCTCGCGGATCACCCGCGCCTGCGCGCCGGTCAGTTCGTAGGGAACGAGCCGGCGCAGACGCAGAAGGATGTCTTCCGACGGGCGGATGATCGGCGCCTTCAAATTGATCTCGTGCTGCTGGCGGCGGATCGCCAGCGCGAGCTGGAGAAGAAGAAATTCCTGATAGATGAAGCGGCGGCGGGCGAGCGCGGCCTCGTCTTCGTTTTTCGGCAGATGAATCTTTCGGAGCGCCTCGGCGATCGGCAGAAGGTTGTGCGCCGCGCGGTACTCGGCCGGAAAGACGTCGTCGACCAGATCGGGAAGGGTTTCGAGAACCTCTTTCATGAGCCGATGAATCTGGTGCTGCCTGAGCCCCTCGGTCAGGGGATAGATCGGAAAGAGGGTGTCATCTTCGGGAGGCGCTTCGAGCGCCGGGGTCGAAACCGTGCCGTCCCCTTCGAACGGCAGGTCGTCATCGTCGTCGAGCCAGACCAGGGCGGGGTGGCTCACCTGAAGGTGCCCCCGCTTGTCTTTCCCCGGCTTGGCGGTGATCAGCGCGCGGCGGTCGTGTTGAAACTGCCGGAACATCCAGGAGGGCATATTGAACCAGACCGTCCGAAGCCGGTCTCCGGCGTCGTCTTCGAAGACGGCGGTCGCCGCCGCGCCGCGGCGGAAGTTCGAGGTGCGGAAGTCGATCAGCCGTCCGTAGGTCGTCTGTTCGACGTCAAACTCGAGGTCGGCGATCCGCGTAAAGCGGGGGCGGGGCCGGTAGGCGCGCGGGAAGAAGAAGAGAAGGTCGCTCGCCCGAACCAGACCGAGGCGCTCCAGCTGACGCTCCCGTTCGGCGGTGACGCCCGGAAGCGAACGGACCGGGGCGAAGAGGGGAGCGCGGGATTCGTCGTTCATCGCGGCATCTTCTTTACGTCAACGGAGGAATTCAGCGGCTCTCTTCCAGCCGGGCGGTGCCGAACGCGCTGCGCACGTGGAAGTCGGGAACGGCGGTCTGGGGGTGAACCCAGCTGATCCACTTGTAATTCTCGCCCGACGGCCTGTCGCTCGAGTATTCCCCGCGGAAACACCCCAGACGCATTTTGCCGTCCGAGGTGAGGACGCCCAGGTCGCGCAGTTCCCGGAGCGAGAATTTCCCCTCGACCTCGTAGCCGGTCTCGGTCCGCCGGCCGAGGACTTCGAGGCTGTCCGAATCCCACGCCGGGTCGAAGCGGCGGTAGTAGCGGGTCTCGTAGTCGAGGACGCGCCCCTGCGAGTCGATCTCGAAGAAGTAATACGGCGCGGTCGAGTCTTCGGGGCTCATTCCGAACTCGATCCGGTCTTCCTCGGCGATATCCATCTCTTCGCCGATGACGCGCGCCGAGACGACGTCGTCGTCTTCGACCGTGTAGAGGAAGTAAAGATCGTCGCCGTTGTGGAAAAGGCGCAGTTCGGTTTTCGGCGCCGGTTCCTCGTCCCAGTAGTAGTGGAACGCGGTGAGCGGGGGAATCTGCTTCCAGACCTCTTCGAGCGCGCGTCCGTCGATATCGGCCCGGCAGTCGACGTAGGGGATCAGAAGCGGGCTGCGTGCGGTTGCCTCGGCGGTCAGAACCTGCGCCGACGCCGGCGCGGCGGCCGCGATCAGGATGAGAACGAAGGGAATCGGGAGGGTGCGAAGAATCTGTTTCATTTTTTTCCTTTCCGGGCGCGGGCCCTGCGGCGGATCGTTCCGGCCGCGTCAGAACGCGAAATAGTCGCGGGCGTTGTTGTAGCAGATGTCGCCGACCGTCTTTCCGACGAGTTCGAGGTCGTTCGGGACGAATCCGCTTTCGATATCCTCCCCCAGAATCCGGCAGAGGATCCGCCGGAAATACTCATGCCGCGTATAGGAGAGGAACGAGCGGCTGTCGGTCAGCATGCCGACGAAGCGCGACAGGAGCCCGGTCATCGAGAGAATCTCGATCTGCTCGCGGATTCCGCGGTACTGGTCGAGGAACCACCAGCCGCTGCCGTATTGCATCTTGCCCGGAACGGAACCGTCGTTGAAGTTGGCGGCCATCGCCGCCAGTGCGTAGCCGGAGGCGGGATTGAGATTGTAGACGATCGTTTTGGGGAGCGCGCCGATCGTTTCCAGAGAATCGAAGAAGGCGGAAAGCGCGCGCATGTATTCCCCGTCGGCCATCGAGTCGGCTCCGGCGTCCCGCCCGACACGGCGCAGAAGGCGGGTCGAGTTGTTCCTCAGCGCGCCGATGTGCAGCTGCATGCACCATCCCTTTTCGGCGTAGCGGCGCGTCGTCTCGAAGAGGATCGTCGATTCGAGGGCGGCGATTTCGTCGTCGGAAAGGAGCTCGCCGGCAAGAATCTTTTTGAACGCCTTTTCGGGATCGGCGCCGGGCGCGCGCGTATAGCGGAACGTTTCGAAGCCGTGGTCGGCCAGACGGCATCCGACGCGGTGGAACCGTTCCTGCCGCGCGGCGAGCGCCGAAAGAAGATCGGCGAGCGATTTGATTTCGACGCCGGCGGCGGCCGAAAGCCGGCCGACATATTCGCGGTAGAGGCCGAGGCCTTCCCGGCCGCCGCAGGCGCTCGGCATCGCGGCGTCGGGGCGGAACGCCGGAAGGACGCGGATCGGGAACGCGCCGCATTCGTACTCCGCGGCGAGCTTTTCGTGGTCAGCCAGATCCGAGACCGGGTCGTCGGTCGTGCAGACGACGCGGACGTTCATCTGTTTCATGATCCCGCGCGCCGAAAATTCGGGTCTTTCCAGGAGTGCATTGCACCTTTGCCAGATCCCCGGGGCGGTTTCAGGACAGAGAAGCCTGTCGGCGATCCCGAACGGACGGCGCAGTTCGAGCGCGGTCCAGTGATAGAGGGGGTTGCGGAGGGTCTGCGGGGCGGTTTCGGCCCAGCGGAGAAACTTGTCGTAGTCCGAGGCGCTGCCGGTGATATACTCCTCGCCTACCCCCGCCGCGCGCATGGCGCGCCATTTATAGTGGTCCCCCGCGAGCCAGATCTGCGTCAGGTTCTCGAACCGGCGGTCCTCGGCGATCTCGCGGACCGGCAGGTGGCAGTGGTAGTCGATGATCGGCATCTCTTCGGCGTATTCGTGATAGAGGCGCCGCGCCGGCTCGGTGGTCAGAAGGAAATTGTCGTGGATAAAGGGTGTCATACTGTATTGCCGTCGTGTTCGGGGGAAGAAAGGCCGCCGACCGACTCTTTGACCGAGTAGTCGGAGGTTTTGCTTTTGCGGTACGAAAGGAAGAGCTCGGCGATAAAGCCGGTCGACAGGAGCTGGCCCCCCAGGAGCATCAGCGCCGCCGAATAGATGACCGCCGGCCGGCCCGAAAGGTTGTATAACTCGCAGCGGGCGCACGGCAGGCGCGAGACGCCCCAGCGGACCGCCAGATAGGCCAGAATCGCCGCGCCGAGCGAAAAGAGGAGAAGCCCCAGCGTGCCGAACATGTGCAGGGGGCGCTTCCCGTAGCCGGTGACGAACTTGACCGAAAGAAGATCGAGAAAACCTTTGATGAATCGGTTGAACCCGTATTTCGAACGGCCGAAGCGTCGGGCGCGGTGCGCGATCACCTTCTCGCCGACCTTGTAGCCGCGCGCCGCCGCCAGGCTCGGGACGAATCGGTGAAGCTCGCCGTAGAGGGAGATCTCGTCGAAGATTGCGCGGTTGTAACACTTCATTCCGCAGTTGTGGTCGTGGAGCCGGACGCCGGTCATGCGGCTGACCATAAAGTTGAATACGCGGCTCGGAATGACCTTGTGCCACGGGTCGTGCCGGAGTTTCTTCCACCCGCTGATCACGTCGAGCCCGGTCTGGCGCTTCATTTCGAGGAAAGCGGGGATTTCGGCCGGGTCGTCCTGCAGATCGGCGTCCATCGAAAAGACGGTCTTCCCCTTTGATGCACGGAACCCCGCCTCGAGCGCCGCCGCCTTGCCGAAGTTCCGGCGGAACCGGATCCCGCGGACGCGCGGGTCGGCCTCGGCCAGGCGGACGATCACGTTCCAGCTTCCGTCAGTCGAGCCGTCGTCGACGAAGATGATTTCCGATTCCGACTCGGCGATCGGAGCGACCGCCGCCAGCTCCCGGTGGAGCTCTTCCAGGGATTCTTCTTCGTTGAAGACGGGGATGACAACCGAGATATCCATCGTGCGTCCTTCGGGCAAGCGGTTATTCCTGAACGGGTTCTTTTTCAATGAAGGGGAGCTCCATCAGGAAGCGCGCTCCCCTTTCGGGCGAGTCGGAAATCGTCAGCCGCCCGTTGTGTTCCTGCGCGATCTTCTGCGAGACCGACAGCCCCAAACCGGTTCCGCCGCTCTTGTTGAACGAGTAGAAGGGGCGGAAGATCTCGGTGCGCTTTTCGGGGGGGATCCCGGGACCGTTGTCGTCGACGATGATCTGAACGGTCTTATCGTTGGGAAGCCACGTCGTGGTCATGCGGATGATTCCGCGGGGGGGCTCCGGGGTCGTGCGTGTGATTTCGAGGTTTTCGGAGAGTACTCGGGCGCTGCGGATCGCGTCGATCGCGTTCGAGGCGATGTTCATCAGGGCGCGGTGGATCTGTTCGCCGTCGAAGAAGAATTTCGGGATCGTTTCGTCGAGTTCGGTCTCGATTTTGATGCCGGAATCGGCGGCGCGCAGATCGAGGAGCTCCTTGATCTCTTTCAGAATGTCGTTGATGTTTCCCGAGGCGAAGATCGGCTTGCGCTCCTTGCTGAACGAGAGCATGTCGAGTATCAGATCCGAGACGCGCCCCTGGTTCTTTTCGACGATATCCCACCCCTTTTGAACCATCTCTTTGTTGTCGGCCGAGAGCCCCTTCTGAATGAGGTAGCTCCCCCCCTGGATCCCCTGGAGAATGTTCTTGATATGGTGCGAAAGAACCGCGACCGTCTGCCCGATTGCCGCCAGACGTTCCGCCTTGAGCATCGCCGAGTAATACTGGGTGTCTTCGATCGCCGTGGCCACCTGGTGCGCGATCGCGATCATCAGCTTGAGATGCTCGCGCGTCAGATAGCGGTTTTTTTTCGGCGCGGGGGAGGACGGGGCCTCTTCGGCGGGCAGACGGGTCTTCTCCCCCTTCGCGGGTGCGGCGGCCGGCGCGTCCGCCTCTTCGTCGAACGGCGAGCCGACGATGTCGACGTAGAGGACGCCGACCGGACCGTAGCGGCCGATCATCGGCGCGCAGATCGCCTCGCCCGCCCCCTGCCCGGCGAACTCCTGGAGGATCGCCGGATTGTTCTGGTCGATGGTCGAAGCGCACTCCCGGGTATTGATGACGCGGTCGATGATCGACGAGCGGAGCACCATCTGCTGATCGATCCCCTGTTTCCGCTTGAACGCTTTGGGGGTCATTTTGTGGGTCGCCTGGTCGCAGAGGACGAAACAGCCGCGGTCGATCTGAATCCAGTCGAATATCCGCTCCATAATCTGGTTCAGAAGCCGGTCGATGTCGAGCATCTGGCTGATCGCGTAGATCGTGCGGTAGATCAGGTTCAGGTGATCCTGTCCGCTCTCGTTCGCCGGCTGCCGGGTCTGTTCGGGCGCGCCGGCCGAACGGACCGCGTCGGACGGTTCGGCATTCTTGTGCGGCCTCGCCGTATGGGAGAGTTCGTCGTCGACGGAACCGAGGAGGTTGACCGAATCGGGCCGGCGCGATTCCGAGTCGGCGGTCGAAGAGAACCGCAGCGCCGTCCCCCCCATCTGGATCTGATCCCCCAGAACGATCCGCTGGCTGGCGACCTTGCGGCCGTTGACATACAGACCGTTCGAACTGTTCAGGTCGGTGATCTTCCACCCCTTCCCCTCGTGGCGAAGTTCGGCGTGCAGACGCGAGATCTCGTCGTCCAGAATGCGGATGTCGCATTTCTGCCCGCGTCCGATCGTGAGCACCCGCTCCTGGAGATCGAAGCGGTTCCCGCTGTTTTTCCCGTGTATGATTAAAAGAAAATCCACTCCGGTCCCTTTTTACCGCGTTAATTCTTCGTATTTGGCCATGTCGTGATCGTAGTCGGCCTCGCGGCCGAGCTGCATCGCCGCCGCCGCCCGGTCGAACCAGAGCTCCGGGTCGTTCGGTTCCAGTTCCAGGGCGCGGGAGCAGTCGTCGTACGCCTCCTGCCATCGGCCGAGCGCCTTATACCCCTCGGCGCGGAATTTGAACCCCCCGAAGTAGTTCGGGTTTTCGGCGACCGCTTTGTCGAAGTCGGCCATTGCCGCGTCGAGGTCGCCGAGTTCGGCGGCGGCTTTCCCCCGCGCCGCCAGAAAGACGGCGTTCCCGCCGTCAAGTTCCACGCAGCGGTTCACGTCTTCGAGAGCCTCGGCCATCTGACCCGACTTCCGGCGGACCGCGCCGCGGTTGTAATAGATGAGCGGGTTTTCCGGCTCGATTTCGAGGGCGGCGTCGAAGTCGGCCAGCGCGGCGTCGAAGTCGCCCAGATTCGAGAGGGCGAACCCGCGGTTGTTTCTTGTATTGACGTCGTTCGGTTCGGAGACCAGCGCCCGCGAAAAGTCTTCGGCGGCTTCTGTATAGCGGCCGAGCCCGAGGAACGCCTCGCCCCGCCCTTTGCGCGCCTCGTTGTTTTCGGGCTGAAAGACGAGCACGCGATCGAAGTCGTCCGCCGCCTCGGCGTAGCGGGCGAGTTTCAGGTACGAGACCCCCCGGAGCATCAGGACGGGAACCTGACCGGGATGTTTTTCTTCGGCCAGGGTGAAGAACGCCGCGGCGTCGCTCCAGCGCTCCTGCTGAAACGCGTCGACGCCGTTTTGCAGATCGCGTTCGGCCCGGCGCCGGGCGCACCCGAAGGCCAAAAGCGCCTGCGCGAGAAGAAGGACGATGATGACAGGTCTGTATTTCATAGTGTCTTGTGTTCCTCAGTCGGCGTCCGGTTTTTCGTTCAGGCCGCCGAACCAGTTGAACGACGCCCCCTTTTGGCGCGAGAGCGGGTCCTTCCGGTCCGAAAAGAGCTCGACCAGATCGGCCTTGTCGTCCTTGTGAACGAGCGCCACGGCGGTGTCCCCCGGCCGGAGGCGGAAATCGGCGTCGGGGAGCTGCGGGGTCAGGTCGCGGACGACCGACGCCAGAAGGGAATGGCGGGGAAGCCCGCAGTTTTTCAGCGCCGCCTCGGTGACCGGCGAATTCTCCTGAACCGTCAGTTCGACGATTTCGATGCCGTATCCGAGCAGATACGGATTGACGAAGGTGAGCGGGCCGGGATGAAGGAGCCCTTCGACCTGGCGGCGGACCATCTCGTGCGGGCTGACCGTGGCGTCGATCCCGAGCTTTTCGACCAGTCCGCCGTAGTCGGTGTTGTGTACCACGGCGATGACCGACTTCGCGCCGAGCGAACGCGCTTCGATGCAGCACATAATGTTCGTCTCGTCGTCGTTGGTGGCGCCGATGAAATAGTCGCACCCCGCCGCGCCGGACTCGGCCAAAACGCTGCGCCGCCGCGCGTCGCCGTAGAGAACCGTGGCCGTTGGGACTTTGGCGCTGAGCCGGTGCCCGTGGTCCATGTTCCGTTCGATCAGGTTGACGGTGTTCTTCCGCCTCACGAGGACTTCGGCCAGGTAGAGCGCCACTTCCCCCGCGCCGGCGATCAGGAAGGTGCGCTTTTTCATCGGGGCGACGTCGAAGAGCTTCTTCACCCCTTCGATCGCGTGCGCCTCGCCCAGAAGGCTGACCCGGTCTCCCGGGTTGATGGTGTCGGCGGCCGTCGCGATCGAAACCGCGCCGTCGCGTTTGATCGAGCCGATCCGAACCGTGCCGGGGAGTTTCAGCTGTTCGAGGGGAATTCCCGTCGACTTGGTTTCCTGCGAAATGGTGATCTCCTGCATTTCGGTGTTCCCCTGGGCGAAATGCTCGACGATCATCGAATCGGGGTCGCGGATCTGCCGGAGAATTTCCATCGCGGTCAGATGCTCGATCCCCAGGAGGGCGTCGATGTGGAAATGCCTTCGGTAGTTGAACGCCTTCTGCGAACGGTAGAGGTCGGCGTAGACGCGAGCGGCGACCCTTTTGGCCCCCATCCCCTTGGCGATGGACGAGGCGACGAGATTGACTTCGCTGTCGCTGGTCAGCGCCAGGCAGACGTCTTGCTCGCCGACGGGCACGCCGATCAGCATTTCGACCGACGAGGCGTTGTCCACGATCCCGCGGATATCAAGGCTTCCGCGCAGCTGATTGATGACGTCGGAACTGCGGTCGACGACCGTGACCTTGTGACCCGCTTTGCAGAGGGATTCGGCGACCGTCGAACCGACGGTTCCCCCTCCCAGAATCAGCGCTTTCATGGTTTCTCCCAAAAAACAGAATCACGAAATCTCTCAGGACGCCAGCCAGAGCGCCGCGAAAATGACGCTCAGAAAGACGAGGGTCCAGAAAGCGACCCGTCCCGCGTGACGGCCGATCAGCGGCAGGTCTTCGTGGCGGGTGGCCGC
>CACXFR010000107.1 GCA_902766935.1 uncultured Planctomycetota bacterium
CGCCTACGCCGAGAACCAGTATCTGCGGAAATACCGCCGGATTCGGTATCTCGACGTGCTGATGTCGGTCGAGCGATCTCACATTCCGACGTCCGACGAGCCGCCGATCATCTATCCCGACGCCGACACGTGGCTCGCCCTTTCGAAGGCGCGCAAAGAAAAGTATTCCGACGCCTCCCTCTTCACCCAGTCCGAAACGCGCAAAAAGATCGTCCGCGCCCTCAACGACACCATTGACGTACGCGTCGACGAAAACGACGAGGAAGGCCGTCCGCTGACCGACTGGATCAACGAGATCAAACGCGAAAAGGGAATCAATATCGTCTTCGACCGGGCCGCGATCGACGAGAGCGAGAATTCGCTCGACGAGATGGTCATTCAGGACACGCTCCTTTCGGTCAGCCTGCGGACCGCGCTGAACTTGGTTCTGCGTCCCTACGACCTCGTTTCGTGCGTGCGCGACGAATATCTGTATATCACAACCAAAGACACCATCGACGCCCTCGAGTCTTCGGACGACCTGTGGCGCGAGATTTACCATCTGCGTTACTATCCCGTTTCGGACCTGACGCTCGTTCCCAGCTCCAGCGGCTCGCTTAACAGCCTCAGCGGCGGAAACAGCATGGGGGGCGGCATGGGCGGCTTCGGCGGCGGCGGCTTCGGCGGGAACCGGGGCGGCGGGTTCGGCGGGAACTTCAATGTCCCCGCCAAGGCGGATAAACGCCCCGCGGCGGCGGATAGCGTGCCGGCCGGCACGCTCGTGAAGGCGCCGGTCGATCTCGATCAGAAGTGGGACGACTACTTCCTGACGAAAGCGCCCAAGGCTCCCGAACCGGTCGGCGAGGGAACCGACGAAGAGCGGGAAGCGAAACACGAAGAGCAGCAGGCGGAATACAAAGAGGCGCTTTACGATTTTCAGATGGATTTCGTCAAGCAGGTCAACGACCTGATGAAAGCCGGGCGGTTCGACGAGGCCGCCGCGGCGATTAAGGCGGCGCTGCGCGCCGATATGGCGGCCGGCTGGATGTACGAGGCGCTGGCGATCGCCATGATGCAGGCCGACGCGCCGCAGGAAGAAGTCGAACGGGCGATCCTTTCGGCGGCGGAGTTCGCCGACGACCCGGTGACGATCCTGGGCGTGGCCGGATATCTGGAAACGGTCGGTTCGACGAAAAAGGCGCTGGAGCTCTACCGCGAAGTTTCGAAATACGATCCCGCGCGCCCCGAACCGTATATCCGCGCCCTGGCGCTGGCCCGGGAGGCGGGGGATGAAGACGCCCAGAAATGGGTCACCGTCGGGATCGCCTCCGGCGCGTGGGAAGGGCGCCTCGAAGCCGACGTCTGGGAGGCGGGAAGCCGTCTGGCCGAGGAGCTGATCGAAAAGATGGAAAAGGAAGGGCGGACCGAAGAGCTCGCCGAATACAAGCGGGAACTGACCGACGCGCTGGTGCGCGACCTGGTGATCGAGGTCCGCTGGACCGGCGACGCCGAGATAGACCTCGCCGTCAAAGAGCCGGTCAACACCGTCTGCTGGTTCGGTCAGCCGCGTACCGGCGCGGGGGGGATCCTCCGAACCGAGGCGGTCAGCGCCGCGACGCTCGAAGATCAGCACGAGGGGGAGCGGTGCAAGGTCTACACCTGCCCGATGGCGTTCACCGGCAACTACGACGTGATCGTTCGTCGGAGCTGGGGTGAGCTTCCCCAGGGAAAAGTGACTGTGAACATCATCACGGGAATCGGCACCGAAAACGAGAAGGTCGCCACCTATCCGCTTGAGCTGAAAGAGGGGAAAGCCGGCTTTACCGTCGAACTCGAAAACGGCCGGCGGAGCGAAGAGGTCAAACAGGAGCTTCTGACCGCCTCGGCGCTGGTCGAACAGCTCCGCGTGAAGACCGATAAGGAAATTTCCGAAAAAGTGAAAGCTTATCAGACCCGCTCGGCGAAGGCCGCCGCAACGCGCGCCGCCGAAAACCAGAATTACGCGGCGTCTTATACCAAAGAGGGGGCCGAACCGGAAAAGAAGCCCGAAACCGATTTTACGACCCCCGAACTTCAATACACGCTGGGCGCCGATTCCGGTTACATGCCGGTGATCAGCACGATCAGCGTCGGGGCGCAGATGCAGCCGAACCTGGGGGTCACCCCCGACCGGCGCTACATCCTGATTTCTCCGAACGCCGCGTTCAGCGGCATGCTCCGAATGTTCCAGTATAACACTTCGTCGGGCGGCGGCATGAGCGGCGGCTATGGCGGCGGCGGGGGCTTGAGCGGCGGCTACGGCGGCATGGGGAGCCGGGGCGGCGGCATGAGCGGCATGGGAAGCATCAGCGGCATGCGCGGCGGCGGCATGGGAGGAAGCGGCATGAGCGGCGGCTTCGGCGGTATGGGCGGCGGCAGCCGCGGTATGAGCGGCGGCATGGGGGGAGGCATGGGCTTCTGACAGGGGTGTTTTTTTAAAATTTTCCTGTTAAAATGAGTAGGCCGCCGTATTCGGCGTCGTAACCGCAAATTATCTTTCCTTGGCATACGCGCTTCGGGCGCGTATGCCCGGTTGTTCTAACTTCGGAGGGAGGTGCCTGTTGGGCGTCAAAAAGGTCAGTTTCTGGACGGGCGTATTTATCGTCGCGGTCGTCATCCTGCGTATAGCGATCGGATGTCATTTTCTCTACGAGGGGCTCTGGAAGATGGATCCGTCGAACGGATTCAGCGCCAAGGGGTTCCTGGGGATCGCCAAAGGCCCGACCGCGGAGCTTTACTACATGATGCTTCCCGACCTGACCGGCGTCGAACGGCTTCAGATGGCCGAGGCGGTCGAGGGGAAAATGGTCGACGGTAAATTCAAAGCCGGCAAATCGGCCGGCTGGACCCTTCCCGTCTTCGAAACGGCCTGGTTTAAATATTACAACCGCTATCTCGAAAAATACGGTCTGAACGCCGAAGAGAAGGCCGAACAGCGCGCCAGGACCGACGCGATCTTCAACCAGTACGTCGATTCCCTCCGCGAATGCACGCTGGAACAGCGCGACGCGATCCGCGAGCTGATGGGAAGCCGTAAACGCCTTGAGACGAAACAAAAGGTCAAGACCAACGGCGCCGAACATCAGAAGGTCTGGGACTGGGACAGCAAACTGAAGCTCCGCAACGAAGGGGACGCGATGGCCGCGGTGCCCGAAAAGATGGGCGCCAACATGCAGCTGGCCCTCTGGGACGAGCTGACGGCCGAACAGAAGGCGCTCGGCGAGATTCCCCCGATCGCCTACGGTTCGAACCGCGTCCCGGGGATCGAGTTTATCACCAAGATCCCCGTGATCAAAGAGTTCGCCGTTCCCTCGCGGATGGGTCTGCTCGACCTGTTCGTCACGATTGGACTTTCGGCGATCGGTCTCTGCCTGATGCTCGGCCTCTTCACCCGTCTGGCGGCGCTGGCCGGCGCCGTCTTTATGCTGAACGTCGTTCTGACGCAGTTCCCCTGGCCGACGGTCTATCCGCACGCGCCGGAAGTGGTCGGCCACTCGATGGTGGTGAGCAAAGACACCGTCGAACTCCTCGCCCTTCTTCTTCTGATTATCCTCCCGGCGGGGCGCTGGGGAGGGCTGGACTGGTTCCTCTGGAACTGCGGCGGCAAACAGCTGGCGCGTCTGTACCGCTGGAAGAAAGATCCGCTCACTCCCGAAATTGCCGCCGATTCGACCGAAGGGGCCTGCTGCGCGCCGGAAAAGAACGAGGCGTAGCGCGGCGCGTCCGAAGGCGCGGTTTTCAACAAGAAAAACGTTTCATCACATATTCAGGGTAACAGAATGACAAATCAAACAGACAAAACTCAGCTCGGGTGTTCCCGCCGTAATTTTATGAAAGCGGGCGTCCTGGCTGCGGCGGTGCCGGCCGCCGGGCTCGGGGCGTTCTATTTCGGCTATACGAAAGTCAAAGGGGATCCGGTCCGCGTGGCGATTCTGGGAACCGGCGACGAAGGGAGCGTCCTGCTGGGCGCGATCAATCCCGACTACGTCCAGGTCAAGGCGATCGCCGATATCCGTCCGTATAACCAGTTCCGCGCGTTCCACGGCGACAACTACAGCGACGCGGCGCTGGCGGCGCGCTGCGGACTGATGGAAAAATACGGCTGGAAGACCGAAGACGAGGCGCGCCGCCACGTCAAGGTCTACGCCGACTACCGCGACCTGCTTCTGGACAGCGACAAGCTCGGGATCGAGGCCGTGATCATCGGCCTTCCGCTCCATCTGCACGCGCCCGCTTCGGTTCAGGCGATGAGCCGCGGGCTTCACGTGATCTGCGAAAAGCTGATGGGGCATTCGATCATCGAATGCAAGGAAATGGCGCGCGCCGCCAAGCTGTTCGGCAAACACCTGGCGATCGGCCATCAGCGGCATTACAACATTCTGTATCACGAAGCCGAAGAGCAGATCGAACGGGGGCTTCTGGGCGATCTGCACTACATCCGCGCGCAGTGGCACCGCGGCAACTCCCCCGGGGCCGACTCGTGGCAGATGCCGATGCCCGACCCGCTCAAGCCGACCGACAAACAGGCGGGCAAACTCCGCGATGAACTCGCCGCCTGGAAGCAGAACCTCGCCGAGGCAAGCGGTCTGGACATCGAAAAATGGCGGAAAAAGGTGATTCAGAAAGAAGCCGAGCTGACCGACGCGCTTTTGGCGAAGTCCGGTTCGAAATACAAGGGCGTCGAGCTGAAGACCCCCGAAGAGTACGGCTATCAGGACGCCGATTTCGGGAAGGGGACGAAATACGAATACGACCGTCCGGCGTCCGAAGAACTGGTTCGCTGGCGCCTCTGGAAACGAACCGGCGGCGGGCTGATGGTCGAACTGGGAAGCCACCAGCTGGACGCGGCGTCGATCTTCCTGGCGGCGAACAACCGCCGCGCCGCCGCGCTGCGCGGCGACGATCCGAACGCCCTGCCCGACCGCGGCAAGGTTCATCCGCTGAAGGTTTACGTTTCGGCGAACCGCAATCTGTTCGGACTTGACCGCCAGGTTCACGACCATATCACCACGCTGGTCGAGTTCCCCGCGCCGAACTACGACCCCGCCACCATCGACGGGCGGAAGCGCACCATCACGGTCCAGTATTCGACGATCAACGGGAACGGGTTCGGCGGATACGGCGAGATCGTCTTCGGCACCAAAGGAACGATCATCCTCGAACGCGAACAGACCGCCGAGCTTCTCCGAGGGCCTTCGACGAGCAAGGTCGAAAAGAAGGCCGCCGGCGCCGCCGCGCTCGACACCCAGGCGAGCGCCCCGGCTCAGAAGGCGGTCGCCAGCGCCGCCGGCGCCGGTCCCGCCGTCAGCCGCGGCTACAAAGAGGAGATCGAACACTGGGCCTGGTGCATTCGCGAGAATCCGAACAACACCAACCCCGCGCTCCAGCCGCGCTGCAATCCGAAGATCGCCCTGGGCGACGCGGTGATCGCGCTGGTCACGAATATCGCCGCCGACAAGGGCGAAAGCGTCAACTTCAAGGAGACCTGGTTCGATCCGGAAAGCAACGAGACGCCGGAAGACGATCTGACCGACCTGAAGGGAACGCCGAACCTGGACCAGGAGAAATACAAGCTCGGCTGAGTCTTGTATGGCGCTGGCGAAAGCGGGATACGAACTTAAACAGCCGCGTTTAAAGCGAAGTCCCCTCCCCCGCGGCGGCAAAACGATTTAAACGCATTGAAATATCAACGAGGGAAAAAATGAATTTAACGCCGGAACAGAAAGCAATCGGAAAAGAAAATTTCCTGGCCGCGATCGGCAGTTCCGTGACGCGACGTGATTTTCTGAAGAAGTCGTGTCAGGAAAACCTTGCCTCCGGAAAGGGAATGGGCGCGTATTACTTCCACTATGGCGAGTTCAAAGACCCGGTCAAGGTCGCCGTTCTCGGAACCGGTGACGAAGGAAGCGTCCTGATCGGCGGGATCAATCCGAAATACATCAAGGTCGTCGCGATCGCCGACATCCGCCCCTACAACCAATACCGTGCGTTCCACGGCGACGTTTACAGCTCCACCGCCGCCGCGGTTCGTCCCGGCCTGATGAAAAAATACGGGTATAAGACCGAAGCGCAGGCCAAAGCGAACATTAAGGTTTACAACGACTACAAAGACCTTCTGAACGACGCCGAAAAACTCGGGATCGAAGGGGTCATCATCGGGCTTCCCCTTCACCTTCACGCACCCGCCGCGATTCTGGCGATGCAGAAAGGGTGCCACGTCCTGACCGAAAAGCTGATGGGCCATTCGGTCGCCCGCTGCAAAGAGATGGCGCGCGCCGCGCGGCTTTACAAGAAGCACCTGACGATCGGCCATCAGCGTCATTACAATATTCTTTACGATCACGCGACCGACCTGATCAACCGCGGCGTGATGGGCGATCTGCATTACATCCGCGCTCAGTGGCACCGCGGCAATCTGCCCGGTTCCGACTCGTGGCAGATGCCCCTTCCCCCCGGTTCCAAAGAGAACGATATCGAAGCGACCCGCCTGCAGGACGAGTGGAAGGCCTGGACGGCCGAAGTTCAGCGCCTCAAGGCCGGCATCGTCGAGAAAGAAGCTCTGATCGACAAGATCAGCAAACTCCCCGAGGCCGAAAAGACCGCGAAAAGAATCGACGAGGCGAAACGCCTTTCGAAAGAGAAAGCTGCGTTTGAAAAAGATCTCGCCGCCTGGCTTCCGAAACTTGAGCAGAAGCGTGCCCAGCTTCAGGACATGGTTCTTCTCAAGGGGGGGAAGCTCGGCGACCGCGAATTTAAACCGGTCGAGGAATACGGCTATCGAAAGGAAGAGCGCGTCGATAACGGACAGGCGTACGACCGGCCCGCCATCGAAGAGCTGATCCGCTGGCGTCTCTGGAACCGTACCGGCGGCGGCCTGATGGCCGAGCTGGGGAGTCACCAGCTGGACGCGGCGTCAATCTTTATCGCCGCGGCGCACGGCGGCAAAAAACAGTATCCGCTTTCCGTTTCGGCGACCTCGTCCCGATCCCTCTTCTCGTCTCTCGACCGCGACGTCGACGACCACATTTCGGCGGTCTACGACTATCCCGCCCCGGGGTACGACCCCGGCGACGAGCTCGGCTCGCAGCGGAAGATCACCGTGGCGTATTCGACGATCAACGGGAACGGGTTCGGCGGTTACGGCGAGACGGTTTTCGGCACGAAGGGGACGCTCCTGATCGAGACCGAAAAAGAGGGGCTTCTGTACCGCACCAGCGCCGTCAACGACAAGACCCGCGTCGCCAAGTCCGGCTCGGGCGAGCTTGATATCGTGATCGACGACGAAGGGGATCCCCTTTCGGCGGCAATCGGATATCAGGGCGTCTACGCGACCGACGTTTCGCGCGGATACTGTGAAGAGATCGAGCATTGGGCCTACTGCATTCGGAAGAATCCGACCGCCGACCCCGATCTGGTCGACCAGTCCTACGAAGACCCGACCCTGGTCGGTCCCGACGCCGGAAAGAAGCCGACGATGCCGAAACTGGTCACCCGCTGCCGCGGCGACGTTGCCCTCTGGGACGCGGTGATCGCGCTGACGACGAATATCGCCGCCGATCTGCGTCTGACCGTTCCGTTCAAGAAAGAATGGTTCGACGTCGAAAGCGACGACACCCCGGAACTCGACTACGCCGATCAGATGGTCGAAAAGAAAGACGGGGAAAGCGACGACGACTACCGGAAGCGCGTCGCCGACTACAAGGCGTTCCAGACGCCGAATCTCGACCGCGCCGAGTACAAACTCTGA
>CACXFR010000108.1 GCA_902766935.1 uncultured Planctomycetota bacterium
GCTGCGCCAGGCGCCGAACATCATCCTGGTCGGCGAAATGCGCGACCTCGAAACGGCGCAGATGGGGATTCAGGCTTCGCTGACGGGCCACTTGGTCTTCAGCACCCTTCACACCAACGACGCGCCGGGGGCCATCACGCGCCTGGTCGACATGGGGGTTCCCCCCTATCTTGTATCGAGTTCGGTGATCGGGATTATGGCCCAGCGTCTGGTCCGCCGCGTCTGCAAGAAGTGCGCGCACGCCTACACGCCGAGCGCCGCCGAACTCGAAGCCGCCCGCATCACTCCCGAAATGGCCGCGCGCGGCACCTTCCTGAAGGGGAAAGGGTGCGCCGAGTGCAATAAGTCGGGCTACCGCGGCCGTCAGGCGATCTTCGAACTGATGATGATGTCGTCGAAGGTGCGCGAACTCGCCTACAAGGGGGCGACGACTTCCGAAATCCGCCGCGCCGCCCGCAGCGAGGGGATGCACGTCCTCTACGAAGACGGCATCTCCAAGGTTCTGAAAGGGATCACCACCATCGAAGAGGTGATGCGCGTCGCGCGGCTGGAAGAATAACACAACGTATTTAACTGTTCGGACAGTAACACAATAAAGGATTTTAAGGGGATCAGGTTTCATGAGTACGATCTTAATTGACAAACTTCTCGAGACGGTCGTGGTCCGCGGGGCGAGCGACCTGCACCTGGCCGTCGGCCAGCCGCCGGTTCTCCGTCTGCACGGCCGTCTGGTCAAGCTGGAGACGAAGAGTCTCGAACCGGCCGACACCGTCTCGCTGATGAAAAGCATCACCCCCCAGCGCTGTCAGCAGGAACTGCAGGAGCGCGGGGGCACCGACTTCGGGTTCGCGTTCGGAACCAAGGCGCGGTTTCGTGTTTCAGTCTTTAAGCAGAAGGGGAACACCGGGCTGGTTCTGCGTCAGATCCCGACCGAGCTTCTCTCGATGGAACAGCTCGGCACCCCGCCGGTGATGCACGATTTGATTCTCCGTCCGCGAGGCCTGATCCTCGTCACCGGGCCGACGGGTTCGGGCAAGTCGACGACGCTCGCCGCGTGTATCGACTACCTGAACACGAACGTTGACCACCACATCATCACGATCGAAGACCCGATCGAATTCTATCACTACCACAAAAAGTCGACGGTCAACCAGCGCGAGGTCGGAGTCGACGTGATGTCGTTCGCCGACGCGATCCGCGGCGCGCTGCGTCAGGACCCCGACGTCATCCTCGTCGGTGAAATGCGCGACCTCGAAACGATCGAAGCGGCGATCACCGCCGCCGAAACGGGGCACGTCGTTTTCGGCACGCTTCACACCACCGGGGCGCAGGGAACGGTCAACCGTATCATCGACGTCTTTCCCACGAACCAGCAGGACCAGATCCGAACGCAGCTTTCGACATCGATTCTGGGGATCCTTTCGCAGCAGCTTCTTCCCCGGATTCAGGGGGGGCGCGTCGCGGCGTACGAGATGCTCGTCGTCACCCCGGCTATCGCGAACCTGATTCGTGAAAACAAAACCTTCCGAATCAACTCGTCGATTCAGACGGGGCACAAGCTCGGGATGCAGCTGTTGGACGACCACCTGTTCCAGCTATGGCGCGACGGGATCGTGACCAAAGAAGACGTGCTGATCAAGTCGAACTTCCCCGACATTCTGGATCAGAAGATCCGCCGCTACGAGGCCGGCCTCGAAACGGGGGGCGACGAAGAAGAGGAAGAGGAAGAAGAGGACAACGGCAAGAAAAAGAAGTAGCGCGCCGCGTCATGTTCCGGCGGCGGACCGCGGGCGTCGGCCGAACGAACCGTTCGGCGGGCGCCGTAACATGTAAAGAGCGCGAGTAAACGAAGAGGAACCCATGGCTTCCCGCAGAATCGGTCAAATCTTAGTCGACCTTGGCTTTATAGACGAAGAGCAGCTCGACCTTCTCGTTGAGGAACAGTCTCAGCGTCCGGGCGAAAAGCTCGGCGCCATCGCGATCGGAATGAACATGATCACCGAGGACCAGCTCGCCCAGGCGCTGGCCGAACAGATGGGGATTCCGGTCGTCAATATTTCCGATCTGACGGTCGCGCCGGAAGTCCTCGCCCATCTGACCGAACCGATGGCGCGAATGTATAACGCCATTCCGATCAGTTTCCGAAACAACACGCTGACGATCGCCACCAGCCAGCCCGAACGGCTCGAAGTGCTCGACGAGCTGCGCAACTTCCTGGGATACAACATCCAGGCGACGGTCACCACGCCGCACGAGATCGAAGCGGCGCTCGAACGCTACTACGCCTCGGGCGAAGGGGACAGCGTCGAGTCGATCATGTCGGAACTGGCGAACGACAAAGAGCTCCTCGAGCAGGCGATGGCCGAAGAGAACGGCGAGCTCGACCTGGCGAGCGCCGAGGCGATGGCCGAAAGCGCGCCGGTCCGCAAGCTTCTCAACACGGTCTTCCTTCTCGGGATCAAAGACAAGGCGAGCGACCTGCACTTCGAGCCGTTCGAAGACGAGTTCAAGATCCGAATCAAGGCCGACGGAACCCTTTACGAGATGGTTCCCCCGCCGCGCCACCTGGCCAGCGCGATCACCACGCGCATCAAGGTGCTGGCGAACCTCGACATCGCCGAAAAGCGTCTGCCGCAGGACGGCCGCATCCGCATGCTCGTCGCCGGCACCCCGGTCGACTTCCGCGTGAGCGTCCTGCCGACGATGTTCGGCGAAAGCGTCGTCTGCCGAATTCTGGACAAGAGCGTCATCTCCCTTGATCTGAACAATGTCGGGATGTCTCCCGAGCTGATGTCGCAGTTCCGGGAAGTGATCAAAAAGCCGAACGGGATTATCCTGGTGACCGGCCCGACCGGTTCCGGCAAGACGACGACCCTCTATTCGGCCCTTTCCGAGCTGAACGTCATCACCGAAAAGCTGATGACCACCGAAGACCCGGTCGAATATGACATCGACGGGATCATCCAGATGCCGATCGACGCCGAAATCGGCAACACGTTCGCCCAGTGCCTCCGTTCGATCCTTCGGCAGGATCCCGACATCGTCCTGGTCGGCGAGATCCGCGACCAGGAGACCGCGCAGATCGCGGTGCAGGCGGCGCTGACCGGGCACTTGGTCTTCAGCACCCTTCACACCAACGACGCGCCGAACACCATCACGCGTCTGAAAGACATGGGGGTGCCCGAATTCCTGATCACCGCCACGGTTCAGGCGATTCTGGCTCAGCGTCTGGTCCGCCGGATCTGCCCCGACTGCCGCGCCGAATACACGCCCGCCCCCGACCTGTTGGCCGATATGGGGCTGACCGAAAAGGATATCGCCGGCAAGCATTTCTATCAGGGCCAGGGGTGCGTGAAGTGCAATAACACCGGATACAAGGGGCGGACCGCGATCCATGAGTTCATGATCATGAACGAGGAGATCCGCGACCTGATCATCCGCAACGCCCCGGCCTCGGAAGTCCGCGAGGCGGCCGAGCGCAACGGAATGTTCACGCTCCGCACTGCGGGGCTTCAGAAGGTCTTCGACGGGGTCACCACCATCGACGAGGTCATTCGCGAAACCGTTCTCGATTAAGATTGCAGCATTAGAGGTCAGAGGCGATGCCGAAATATAAAGTCGAAGCGATTGACGCCAAGGGACAAGGGTTTACCGATGTCATTGACGCCAAGGACGAAAACGAAGCGAACGCGACTCTGCGCGCCGCCGGCTACCATGTGACGAAAATCACGCTTCACAAAGACCGGACGGCGGAAAAGAAAAAGAAGAACAAGTCGGGCAAGACCTTCTCGTTCGGGAGGGTCAACTCGAAAGTGCTGCGCGACTTTACGCGGAACCTCTCGATTCTGCAGGACGCGGGTCTGCCGATCCTGCGGAGTCTCAACATTCTCATGCAGCAGTCGAAACCGGGGGCGCTGCGCAACTCGCTGATCGACGTCTGCAACGAAATCGAAAGCGGCTCCTCCCTTTCCGAGGCGATGGCCAAGTCGCCCAAGGCGTTTAACCGCCTCTACGTCAACATGATCAAGGCCGGCGAGGCGGGGGGCGCGCTCGAGACGATCCTCCAGCGTCTGGCCGAATTCCTCGAACGCGCCGAGTCGCTGAAAGCGCAGATCAAGTCGGCGCTGACCTACCCGATCTCGATTCTGACCTTCGCGCTCGGGATTCTGGTTTTCATCATGACCAAGATCGTTCCGCAGTTCGTGACGATCTTCAAGGATTTCGATATCGAGCTCCCCGCCCTGACCAAGTTCCTGATGGCGACCTCGAACGCC
>CACXFR010000109.1 GCA_902766935.1 uncultured Planctomycetota bacterium
ATGGGCGTACATGGACTCGAACCATGGACCTCGTCCTTATCAGGGACGCGCTCTAACCAAACTGAGCTATACGCCCGATCCGTGATCGACGCTTCCTATTTTAATAGGAAATCGCCCTTCTGCAAGGGGGGCTGTTTCCCCCGGGGGGGAATTTCTCCCCCTCTTTTACTCTTCCGACGCCTTTTTTACGCTCTTTTTGGCGGCCGGAGTCTTTTTGGCCGCCGGCTTTTTGGCGGCGGCTTTTTTCGTCGTCTTTTTGACCGTCGACGCCTTCTTGGCCGTCGTGCGGCGGGTCCGCGTCCGGGTGATCTTCCCCTTGGCGGCGCGCTTTTCCAACAGGTCGAGCGCGATCTCCAGGTTCAGTTCTTCCGGGGTCGTATCCCGCGGAATCGAGGCATTGGTCACGCCGTCGGTGACGTAGGGGCCGTAGCGCCCGTCCATAAGCTGAACCGGATTTCCCGTGACCGGCGAGTCGCCGAAGACCTTGAGCGGCGCCGACTTCTTCGCCGCGTCGCGGCTGCGCGCGAATTTCGGTTTCGCCAGAAGTTCGAGCGCCTCTTGAAGCGTGACGGTGATCGGCGACAATTCGGCGCCGAGCGAACGGGTTTCGGCGCCGCACTTGACGTACGGTCCGAATCGGCCGTTGTTGGCGACGATCTCTTCGCCGCTTTCGGGATGAACGCCGAGCGTACGGGGGAGCGAGAGGAGACCGAGCGCCTCGTCCAGGGTGAGGGTCGCCGGGTTCATCCCTTTCAGCAGGGAGGCGTTCTGCGGCTTTTCGGCGTCTTCGGCGTCGCCGCGCTGGACGTAGGGGCCGAATCGGCCGACCTTGACGTAAATTTTCTTCCCCGATTCGGGGTCGACGCCGAGCGGCTCTTCTTTCTGCGAGGCGCTGCGGAAGAGTTCTTCGGCCTTTTCAAGGGTCAGCTCGTCGGGCGGAAGCATATCGGGGATCCCCGTCTGGTTTTCCCCCTGCTGGAGGAAGGGACCGTACCGGCCGACCCGCACGTAAACCGGCTCGCCCGGCGTCCCGTCGGGATTGACGGGCGTGCCGATCAGAATCTGGCTGATGTCGCGCGCGCTGATCTCGCTGACCTTACTTTCGGTCAGGGTTTTCAGGCCGGGATGAGCGTCGGAGCCGGTTCCCCCGAAGTAGAACGTCTTTAAGTATTCGATGCAGTTGAGTTCGCCGCGGCTGATCGCGTCTAACTGGCTTTCCATCTCGGCGGTAAAATCGTAGTCGACCAGTTCCGGGAAGTGGGATTCCAGAAGCTGGCAGACGACGAACGCGGTCCACGTCGGAATGAGGGGCGGAGTCTTCCCCCCCTTCTTCTTAAAGACGTACTGCCGGTTCATGATTGTGTCGATGATGGCGGTAAAGGTCGACGGTCGGCCGATCCCCATCTGGTCGAGCGTCTTGATCAGCGAGGTTTCTGTATAGCGGGGTTTCGGCATCGTCGTATGCTGCTGCGGCAGGAGTTCGTCGACGGAAATGGCCTCGCCGGCGGCGACGTTCGGCAGGATCGTTTCCTGGTCGTCGAGTTCGAAGGTCGGGTCGTCGCTCCCTTCGACGTAGGCGCGAAGGAATCCGGGGAAGGTGATCGTCTTGCCGCTGGTGAAGAAACGCGCGTCGTCGACTTCGACGGTGATCTCTTTTTTGTTCCCCTGCGCGTTGTTCATCTGGCAGGCGATCGTCCGTTTCCAGATCAGGTCGTAAAGGAGGTACTCGTCGTGTTTCAGACGCCCCTGAAGCTGCGAAGGTTCGGCGAAGAAGCTCCCCGCCGGCCGGATCGCCTCGTGGGCCTCCTGCGCGTTCTTGACCTTGGTCTGGTAGTAGCGGGGGGAGGCGGGAAGGTATTCCGAACCGTAATGGGAGTCGATGATCCGGCGCGAGGCGGCGATCGCCTCGGTCGAAAGATTGGTCGAGTCGGTACGCATATAGGTGATGTACCCGTTTTCGTAAAGACTCTGTGCGGTGCTCATCGTCATCTTCGACGAGAAACCGAATTTCCGCCCGGCTTCCTGCTGAAGGGTACTCGTGGTAAACGGCGGGGCGGGATGCGTCGAATAGGGCGTCTCGGTGACCTGGCTGACGCGCGCGTCTTTTCCGGCCAGGCGGGCGGCCAGATCGTTCGCTCCGGCCTCGTTGAGCAGAAGGAACTTTTCGGGCTTTAGGAGCTCGCCGGTGGTCGGGTTGAAGTCTTTCCCGGCGGGGATGCTCTTTTCGCCGACCGAAACGAGCGCCGCGGAGAGGGGCGCCCCTCCCTGCGGACGGAATTTCCCCTGAAGGGACCAGTATTCGGCGCTGCGGAACGCGATCCGTTCCCGTTCGCGTTCGACGATCAGACGGACGGCGGCGCTCTGAACGCGCCCGGCCGAAAGGTTGTTGTGAATCTTATACCAGAGGAGGGGCGAAATCTCGTAGCCGAAGAGCCGGTCGATGATCCGGCGCGTTTCCTGCGCCTTGACGAGGTCTTCGTCGATCTGACGCGGATTTTTCAGCGCCGCCTGAACCGCCTCTTTGGTGATTTCGTGAAAAACGAGCCGATAGACCGGCACGCGCGGCTTTAAGACTTCGCGGAGATGCCAGCTGATCGCCTCCCCCTCGCGGTCTTCATCGGTCGCCAGATAGACGGCGCTGACCGTTTTTAAGAGAGCCTTGAGCTTTTTGACCTGTTTGACCTTATCGGCGGGGATGATGTAAATGGGGTCGAAGTTATGGTCGACGTTGACCCCCAAACGGGCCCACGACTCTTTTTTGTATTCGGCGGGAAGGTCTTTCGTCCCTTTCGGCAGGTCGCGGATATGCCCGACACTCGCCTCGGTTTTGAACCCGGGGCCGAGATATTTACCGACCGTTTCAACCTTGTTGGGGGACTCGACGATGACCAGCGCGTCGTTGTTTACAGTTGCCATACCTGAACTCTGTTGTTAAGATGAAATGAATCGTAACGCGGCCTTTCGACCATTTTCTCCCCCATAACATAACGCCCAATAGAGATAAGGTCAAGAAGTCTTTTTCTTTCCTTCTTATCCCGGACGGGGCGAATCCCCGTTGATACGAATCGAAAAAACCGTTATAATCCGCCCGTTGCGCCGGCCGGTTTCCGCAGCGGCGCTCGTATGGGATTCCCCATAATTGATGTCGTTCCGTCCGCGACTTGGCGTTCTCTTCTTCCGAGAGGCGGCGCCGCGGTTTTCTTTATTGTCGCGCCGGCCGCTGACCGCGAAGGCGCTCGGTTTTGGATAAGGTTTTTAAGGATATCACTGATGGCCAGACATAATCCTTTCCGGATTTTCAGAAAGAATCAGACCGCCTGGCTGGCCGGTCTGACCCTCTTCACCATGTTTTCGTTTATCGCGTTGGGCTCGATGTTCCAGTGTCTGCAGGTCGGTACCCGCACCGGCCAGGCCGGCGTCTTCGCCAAGACGAAAACGCTCGGCACCTACGACTACTCGGCGATGCTCATGCAGCAGGACGAGGTGAACCGCCTCTATACCTTCCTGCAGACGGCGGCCAGCTCGATGGCCGAAGAGGGTCTCCTCGCCACTCAGGGGAACCTGATCTTTACGTACGAAGGCCCCGCCGATAAGCCGGAAGAGCGGATGCCGATCATCCTTGATCAGCTGATGCTCCTGCTGGGCGAACTGTCGAACACCTTAAACGGCGAGAATTCCGAAAATCTGGTGAACCGCTGGCTCATCGTTCAGACCGGACGGAAGGACGGATTCGCGCCGACCGAAAACAACGTCCGCGACTACCTGAGCGCCCTCTTCGGCGGGAAACTGAACTCGAAGCATCTCGCGCAGGGGCTGGCCTCCGCCGGCCTGCGCCAGGACGGCCTGGTTCTCCTTCTGCAGAACCAATTGGTCTACGACTGGATGATTCGGCGCGCCGACGGCGGATGGCGGAACGATCCGATCACCGCGATGACGGCGATGCCGACCGGGCACGGAACTCTCGCCTCCGTTCCGGGGGAAGAGGCCGCGGTCGGCCAACGGCTCTACCGCACGCTCAAGGCCGACGCCGCTGCGTTCCCGGTCGAGAAGTACTTCGATCAGATCCCCGACCCGACCAAGGACGAGGCGCGCGACTATTTCGAGATGTATAAAAACGTTCCCTGGTCCGAAACTTCGGACCGGCCCGGTTTCTTTATGCCGACCAAGGCCTCCTTTGAAGTCGTTACGGCCGAACTGAGCGACGAACTTCTCGACGCCGTGACCGACGACGAGATCGCCGCCTACTACGAAGAACATATCAAGGATTTCGCCCGGCCGTCCGCTCCCGCGCCGGAGCCCGCGCCCGCCCCGGCGATTGAAGGCGCCGAAGATTTCGCCCTTCCGGAAGATCTTGAGTCGACCGACGTCGCCGCGCCGGCCGAAGCCGCTCCCGCCGAAGAAGCTCCCGCCGAGGCCGCTCCCGAAGCTGCTCCGGCCGAAGACGCTCCCGCCGAAGCGCCTGCCGAAGCGCCTGCCGAAGCACCCGCCGAGGAAAGCGAAACTTCGGCGCTTGCCGACGGTTCGGTCTATCGGCTTGTCGCCTACGAAGATGACGACGATGACGATGATGAAGACGACGCCGACGACGATGACGACGATGACGACGAGGATGATGAGGATGATGACGACGACGATGTCGTCCCGGCTCCGGCCGAAACTCCGGCGCCCGCCGCCGAAGCTCCCGCCGCGGAACTGACGCTCGACGAGACTCCGGCCGAAGGGGCCGCCGCCGAAGCCCCGGCCGAAGAGACGTCGTATTACCCGCTCGAAGAGGTCAAAGAGGGGATCCGCCGCCAGATCGCGACCGACAAACTGACCAAACAGCTCGAAGAGATTCAGGCGCAGATGGACGATTACGCCAAAAAGCTCGCCAATAAGCGTGCGAACGTTTCGGCCGGAAACGTCGAGCTGACCGAGATCGACCTGCCCAAACTCGCCGAAGAGAAGGGTTTCGTCTACTACCTGACGTCGATCGCCGACGAAGAGGGGAACGCGGTTCCCGCCCTCCTCGATCTGAACGAGGCCGCCTCGTCGCGGACCCTGCCGATTCAGGTCCTCTACGAAATCTACAATTCTTCGGTGATGGACCATTCGCCGCAGATCACCCCCGTCTTCGACAACAAAATCCATCTTTACTGGGTGACCGAGTCGAAGAGTGAACACACCCCCGAATACGAAGAGGTGGAAGGTCTGGTCGTCGCGACGTGGAAGAAAGAGAAAGCGATCGATCTGGCCGAAAAGGACGCCGCCGCTCTGAAAGCGCGCGCCGAGTCCGAAGGGAAGACGCTCGCGCAGCTGGCCGAAGAGGACGGCGACGCGGCGAAATACACCTTCGCCAAGACCGAGCCGTTCACCCAGTACACGCTCCCCCGCTCGTTCCGTTCCCCCTCGCTCACGCTGGCCGAGGTTCGGGAAGAAGGGGTCGCCGAAGGGGAATCGTTTATCGACAATAAGGTTCTGACCGTCGTCGGCGACAACTTCTTCGACGAGGTCTACTCCCTCCCCGCCCAGGGGATCGGCGTCTGCTTTAACGCGCCGAAAGACCGCGCGCTTGCCGTGCAGATCGTCGAACGGGACGACGACGCCGCCGTTCTCGAAAAGATGAACGAAGGGGGCGGGATCGATCCGAACGCCGTTCAGACGATGCGTCTGATCCAGAACCTGAAGTTCCAGGAAGACTGGCTCGAACAGCTCAAAAAGGACGCCGGATTCCGCTGGGTTTCGGTTCCCGGACGGGTTCGTTAGCCTGCGCCGCGCCGAGCGCGGAACGATAAAAACAGGGCGGCTTCGGCCGCCCTGTTTTTGTGCCGGATCATTGATTTTTCGCGCCCTTCGATTATGATGGGGGGAGGAGAAGGTCAAAGGTATGCCGGATTCGGAAGAAGATCGGGAAATCCCCCTTTCGCCGCTGGCGATAGGCTATATGTGGAGTACGCGGATTATCACCCTTTCGGTCGAGATGGGGCTGATCGTCCTGGCGTTCCATTGGCTCGACCGAAAGCTCAACACCGTCCCCCTCTTTATCATCGTCGGTTCTCTTCTGGCCGTCGTCTTTTTTATCGTTCAGATCACGGCGATGACGAAAAAGCCGGTCGGCCGCGCCGACCGCGACGATACCGATCGACCCTCTCCGTGAAAGAGATGCCATGCGAAATCAAAGCGAACCCTCTTCCGACGCCCCCCGCCGCTCGATTCTCGGCGACGCCAAGGTCATTCGGGACTCTTTCCGCGGCGGCGCCGCCGAAAAGTTTCCGGCACTTCCCCCGCGCTTTTCTCTGTCGAAGGCGCTTCTCCTTTTCTGGATATACGCCGCGGTCGTCTACGCCGGCGTTCTGGCGGCGTTCAACGTCCTGAGCGACGCGTATCCCCTGCGCGCGGCGCTGGCCGCGGCGGCGGCCGTTTTTCTCGCCGGGAACCTTTCGATCCTCTGCGCTTTTTTCGGAAAAAAGAGGTTCAGCGCCATGGTCGAGATGCTCGTAACCGGCGCGATTCGGACAGGTCTGCCCCTCGCAGTAGCCCTTGTTTTTTATTTTGCTGTTGATAAAATAATATCTAGACCGGCTATTTTAACGTTAGCCGCCCTGTATGTACTGACCCTCGCTTTTGAAGTGTGGGTCACGCTTCCCGCCCGATCGGCCGGGCCCGGTGACGGAGAAACCCTCACTCAGGACGAAAGTTTATAAAATGGAAGGCAATTTAGTCGATACCACCGAAGTCGCCGCCCACGTCAACGATGCGAACTATTTCCATCTTCCCCACTTTCTCGGCGGCCATATCGAACTGCCCAATATCCACATCTGCGGGGACTGCTACTTACAGATCTCCAAATTTATGGTGATCGAACTTGCCGCGGCGCTGATTCTGATTGCCCTCTTCGTTCCCCTGGCGCATAAAATCAAGTCGGGCAAACCGGCGCGCGGCCGCTTCTGGAACCTTTTGGAGGTCTTCCTCCTCTACCTGCGCGACAGCGTCATTTACCCCTCGATCGGCGAAAAGAACGCCAAGCCGTACGTCCCGTTCCTCTGGACGCTCTTTTTCTTCATCCTTCTGTGCAACCTGGGGGGGATGCTTCCCTGGTGCGGTTCGCCGACCGGCTCGCTGGCGGTGACGGCGATTCTGGCCGGGATCACCTACTGCGTGGTGATCGGCGGCGGGATGGTCAAACAGGGGGCGTTCAAATACTGGGCCCATCAGGTGCCGAAAATGGACCTCCCCGGCCCGCTGTCGATCTTCCTGAAGCCGATGATCTTCGCCATCGAGGTGATCGGGAACCTGATTAAACATCTCGTCCTGGCGATTCGTCTTCTGGCGAACATGTTCGCCGGGCACGTCGTCCTGGCGGTCTTTCTGGCGTTCATCTCGGGGACGGCGGGGGTTCTCTGGCTCTGGCCGTTCGTCACGGTCGGCAGCCTCGGGATGAGCCTGGCGCTCAGCTGTCTGGAACTCTTCGTGGCGTTCCTGCAGGCGTATATCTTCACATTCCTCGCCGCGCTGTTCATCGGAATGGCGCAGCATCAGCACTGAAAAACCGCGCGGGCGTCCCGCGCTTACGATAAGGTTTTTTTGGAAATTACCGTTTCATTTTTCCAACCATATTTTTTAAGGAGAGTTCTGTGAACAAATTCTTCAAAGTCTTTGCCGTCGCTTCCCTGTTCGCCCTCGTTCTGGCTCCTATGGCCGCGTTTGCCCAGGAAGCCGCCGCCGAAACCGCCGCCAAGGCCGGTTCGATCATTGACCTGAACGGTCTGGCCGCCGCTCTGGCGATCATCGGCGCCGCGTTCGGCATCAGCCGCATCGGCGCTTCGGCCGTCGAGAGCATGGCCCGCCAGCCCGAAGCCTCGGGTTCCATCAACAGCGCGATGATCGTCTCCGCCGCCCTTATCGAAGGCGCGACGTTCTTCGCTCTGATCATCTGCCTCCTTGGTATCCTTGGTTAGAAAACAGTTGGGGTTGAAAAGATGCGCAACACACTTCGTCTGACCGCTTCTCTGCGGAAGCGCCTGACCGTTGCCGCGTTTTCCCTCGCTGCTCTCCTTTCGGGTACTGCCGCCCTGATGGCGGAAGAAGAAGCCGAAGGAGGGGGGCTCAATCCGCTGATGTCGTGGCGGACGGATCTCGCCCTCTGGACGCTGGTGGTCTTTCTCCTTCTTCTGGCAGTTCTCTGGAAGTTCGCTTTCGGACCGATCGCCAAAGCGCTCGACGCGCGCGAACAGGCGGTGCTCGACAAAATCAACGGTGCCGAAAGAGCGAACGCCGACGCCAAGGAACTCCTGAGTCAGTATCAGCAGAAACTGGCCGATTCGGAACAGGAAGTCAGCCGGATCATCGCTGACGGCAAGGCGCAGGCAGAGAGTATCGGCGCGGGGATCGTGGCTTCGGCCCGTGCGGCCGCGGAAGAAGAGCACCAAAAAGCTCTGAAAGAAATCGCGGCGGCGAGCGACAATGCCCAGGCAGAACTCGCGGCCAAGAGCGCCGAACTGGCGACAAGTCTCGCCGGGAAGATCCTCAAAGCGCGGATCAATCCCGAAGACCACGCCGGTCTGATTCAAAACGCTCTGAACGAATTTTCCAAGGACTAAAACTTTCACCATCATAGCCCTATCGGGACCGAATCCGGCGCAAGTTCGGCGCGGCGTTCGGTCTCGGCACGGCAGCCCATTTTTGAGATGCAAGAGAATCGAATCGAACAAGACGCCGCGTTCGCGGCCGAGTTCAACGCCGACGTCTCGCGCGAAAAGATCGCTGAGGTTTACGCCGAGGCCCTGGCCGGCGCGTGCGACGCGAAGCACGCCGATTTCGACGCGGTGCTCTCGGAATATTCCTCTCTCTTTTCCGACGTTTTCGCCGCCTGGCCGAAGCTGGAAGTGATTTTCAGTTCGGCGATGGTCGCCGCCGGAGAGAAGAGCCGTATTCTGGAAGAACTTCTCGGGTCGTCGAGCGAAACGTTTCGGAATTTTCTCAAAACGGTCAACCGCCGCGGCCGGCTGGATCTCCTCCGCGATATCTACCGGCAGTGCGTTCTTCTTTCGCAGAAGCGCCACGGACATGTGACCGTTCAAATCACCACCGCCGCGCCCCTTGACGACGCGACTCGCGAGAGTCTCGTCGCCAAACTCCGCGAGCTGGTTCACGGTGAACCCGATATCCAGACCCGCGTCGATCCGGAAACGATCGGCGGAATCATTGTTCGCGTCGGAGACACCCTCCTCGACGCTTCCATTGCCACCCAACTGAAAAACGTGCGCCAACAGATGATTGACAGGAGCGCTCATGAAATTCAAAGCAGACGAAATAGCTTCAGTAATACAGAAGGAAATTGAACAGTTCGAAACCCACATTGACGTGCGCCAGGTCGGCCGCGTCATCGAAGTGGGCGACGGTATCGCTCAGGTTTACGGGCTGACCGGCGTGATGTCGGGCGAAATGCTCGAATTCCCCGGCGGCATCCGCGGACTGGCGTTCAACCTCGAAGAGAACAGCGTCGGTGTGATTATCCTCGGCGACTACCTGAAGATTCAGGAAGGGGACGAAGTCCGCACCACCGGCGAACTCCTCCGCGTTCCGGTCGGCGACGCCGTCCTCGGCCGCGTGATCGACCCCCTGGGGAACCCGCTCGACGGGAAAGGCCCGATCGCCGCGACGGAGTACCGCTTCGTCGAAGAGCGCGCGCCGGGCGTTGCCGATCGTCAGCCGGTCCGCGAATCGCTCCAGACCGGCATCAAGGCGATCGACTCGATGACTCCGATCGGGCGCGGCCAGCGCGAACTGATCATCGGCGACCGGAAGACCGGGAAGACCCAGATCGGCGTCGACACGATCATCAACCAGAAGGGGAAGGACGTGAAGTGCTTCTACGTGGCGGTCGGTCAGAAAGACTCGACGGTCGCCGGAATCATCAACACGCTCCGCCAGCACGGCGCGATGGAATACACCACCGTGATCGTCGCCGGCGCCAGTTCCCCGGCACCGCTTCAGTATATCGCCCCGTACGCCGGCACCTCGATGGCCGAATACTTTATGTATAACGGCCAGCACGCGCTGATCGTCTACGACGACCTTTCGAAGCAGGCCGCCGCATACCGCGAACTTTCGCTTCTGATGCGCCGTCCCCCCGGGCGCGAGGCGTATCCGGGCGACGTCTTCTACTGCCACAGCCGTCTTCTCGAACGTTCGGCGAAGCTTTCCGACGACCTGGGCGGCGGTTCGCTGACGAGCCTTCCGATCGTCGAAACGCAGGAAGGCGAAGTTTCGGCCTACATTCCGACGAACGTCATTTCGATCACCGACGGGCAGATCTACCTGCAGCCCGACCTCTTCTTCCGCGGCCAGCGTCCGGCG
>CACXFR010000110.1 GCA_902766935.1 uncultured Planctomycetota bacterium
ATGGGCGGTTTGGGGATCATGGTCTTTCTGGTCGCCATTCTGGGATACGGCACCGCCGGCAAAAAGATCATGCTTCTCGAAACGGGGGGCATCGGCGGCACCTGGTCGCACTACCGGCAGTTCGCTCTGGTGATGGCGGCGATCTACATGGCGCTGATTGCGGTGATGGCGATCCTCCTCTACGGGCTGGGGGTTTCGGCGTTCGACTCGATCTGCCACGCGTTTTCGACCCTGGCGACCGGCGGGTTCAGCACATTTAACGCCAGTATCGGCCATTTCGCCGCCGAGACGGACCTGAACGCCTCGCTCATCGAGTTCGTGGTGATCTTCTTCATGTTCCTGGGGGGCGTGAACTTCGTTCTTCTCTACTACCTGATCATCAGCAAACCGAAAGAGGTGATCAGGGACGTCGAGTTCCGCACCTACGTCGCCATCATCGTCGGGGTGACGCTGATCGTCTTTTTCAGCGGTATGGTCTTCCACGACTTCGACACCTTCGGCACGACCGACAGCCTCCTTCACTCCAAATCGAAGCTGATGCTCCCGCTGGACGCGTTCCGTCAGTCGCTGTTTCAGGTGGTTTCGATCATGACCACGACCGGGTTCGTTACCGACGAGTTCGAGAAGTGGAATGGGATTTCGCTCCTTCTCTTTCTGATGCTCGGTTTCATCGGCGGCTGCGTCGGCGGGACGGCGGGGGGCGCCAAGGTCGGCCGCGTCGCCGTTTCGGTCAAGACGTTCCGTCTGGAACTTGAAAAGGTCTACCGCCCGAACGTGGTTCGGACGAAACAGCTCGGCTCGGTCACCCTGGACGATTCCACCCTCTACGGGGTCGTCGCGTATCTCTTCTTCCTGGTGGTCACCGTCGCGCTGGTCACCCTTGCCGTCCTGATTCTGGAACCTCCGACCCTTTGGACGGAGGGGGGCGAGCCGGCCCGTCTGCTCGACCTGTTCAGTTCTTCTCTTTCAATGGTCAACAACGTCGGCCCCGGGTTCGGCGTTCTGGGCGCGCGTCAGAACTACGCCTGTCTGGCCGAGATCACGAAACTGGTCTATTCCTTCGCCATGTTCGCCGGCCGACTCGACCTCTACCTTCCCCTGCTGATCTGCTCGCCGACCTTCTGGAAGCGGTGAGACGAGGGAAAAGAGACCTTTTTCCGGCCGTTCCGATTTCCGGCCGCTCGTCAAACGGTACGCAGAGCCTCAATCACGGCGTCGGTATTATTCAAGTTTTAGAACAAACCTCCGCAAAGTTTTAAACTTTGCGGAGGTTTGTTCTAAAATTGCCCCTTGTATTCCCGTCAAAAGAGAGTAGAATATATCTAAAGTAATTATCCGCAAAACTTTAAGTTTTGCGGATAAATCCTTTAATCGCTAAGGGGGTGATATTAATGCTCACCAGGAAAGAAGCGCTGAACAAATTCGGTTCGGACTACCGAATCAGAAAGTTGGTCCGCGAGGGGAAGTTGTATCAGCTCGATAGGGGGATCTATTCCGAAAAGAAAAACGTTCCGGAGCTTGCAGTCATCTTCCGCAAATATCCTCGCGCTGTTCTAACCTTGGACAGCGCCTTTTATTTCCACGGTCTGACCGACGTGGTGCCGGAAATGTACGAATTGGCGACAGACCGTAATGCGCCGAAGATACCGGATCGAAAGATACGTCAATATTTCGTTCCGAGGGAGTTTTTCTGCGTTGGCGCGATTGAGGTTGAACGAGATGGATACAAGTTTCGCGTTTACAGTCTCGAGAGGATGCTCGTCGAACTTCTCCGCTTTCAGACGAAGCTGCCCTTCGATTACTACAAAGAGATCCTTCTCAATTATCGCAGACGCCTGCCGCAGCTGAACATCCAGAAAATCCAGGATTATGCTCTTGCGGCGCCGAACAGCCATAAAGTTTTTCAACGGCTTCAAATGGAGGTTTTATGACAGTCCCCGGGCAGCATTTAGATAGTTTTTAAGGCGTTTCTCTTTGAACATTCTCTTTGGACACCGCCGCGGAAACCCCTTAAAAACAGGCGTTTAAGTGTTCCTATTTAGGACATCTTGTCCGAAAAGAAGGGGCGCGATCAGGCCTGCGGGGTATAAGGTCTTCCCGTACGGGAAAGGTACGGTTTTTCCAAAAACAGCCGCACGTTCATATCGAAAACCGACACTAAGATCCGCCGCCGCCCCGATTCGAATCCGTTTCGTCACGCGCTCTTTTCCTCCTGGTAACCGCGTTCTAAAACCGCCTTTATCACCCTCACAGAGGCCGTGCCGCCGGCGCCGAAACTCTTTTCAATCCGATTTCGCGTCTTTTCGCCGCGAAGAACCGCCCGCCCCGCACCCGTCCGTTCGGCAGGTGCGGGGTCTTTTCTTCCGGAGATTTGACAATCTCACTAAACCTCCTACATAGAAGAGGGAGCGAATTGCCCGTTCGATTTTGACGCGTTTCAGCCCCAGGACAGTACGCTTGACATTCTATCCGGCGACGACGTTCGGTACGGGGACCGCGGCGGCTCCCGGCGGAATCCGCGCCGCCGGCCCGGCTTCCGTACAGCGCGTTTCCGTTCCGGACGCGGAAAGGAGAAGAAGGCGTCCCGAACGACGGCGGGAGCGCGCCGGCCGACAAAACCCTAAACAGAAAGAAAGAGGTGAAGAATGAAAGAACGCAGAATCCATTTCGAAGAGATGATCCGAACCGCCGAACGGGGGAACACCCGGGCGCAGCGCCGTCTGGGTAAATGTTACCTTTACGGCGACGGGATCGAACGGAACTACGAGGAGGCGATCCGCTGGTTCCGCAGCGCCGCCCTTTCGGACGACTACGAGTCGCTTTATCTTCTGAGCCGATGCTACCGGCAGCGCTGCCCGCAGAGGGCGAACCCCGACAACGCGCTGGAGATACTCGAACTGGCCGCCGAATGCGGGTATCCCGAGGCGCAGTACGACCTGGCCGAATGTTACGCCCGGGGTTACGGATTCAGAAAGAGCGCGCGGAAAGCGGCGCGGTGGTACCGCCGCGCCGCCGACCAGGGGCACCCCGACGCGCTGAAAAAACTCGCCGACCGGAATTCAGACCGAAAAGGAGCGTAGCGGCCGCGGCCGCGGATCACGCCGAACGCCCGTTCGGCGTGACCGGCGCCCCTATTCCGGCAGAAAGAGGTCCGCGACCGAAAAGAGCGCGGCATACCCGGAAACCTCGACCCGGTCTTCCGGCAGAATCCGGCACCGCATCACGCCGCCCCGCGGCGACGCCTGATACGCCAGAATTTCGCTCTTCCCCAGCCGATCCGCCCAATACGGCGCGATCATGCAATGAATCGACCCGGTCGCCGGATCTTCCGGAACCTTCAGCTTCGGCGCGAAGAACCGCGACACGCAGTCATACCCGTCGCCCGGCGCCGTCACTCCCACGCAGTACCCGTCGAGCGCCTTCGTCTTTTCAAAGTCGGGAGCGAGCCCTTTCACCGTTTCCGCGTTTTCATAAACCAGCAGCAGATCGCGATCGAGATAAGCTTCGGCCGGCGCCGCGCCGAGCGCCTCGCACATCTGCGGCGTCACCGGAACCTTATGGCAGTGAAACGCCGGAAAATCCATCAGCATAAGATCGCCGTCCCGCCGAACGTACAGATTCCCGCTCATCGTATGGAACACGATCCGCGGCCAGTCGGGATGAAAGAACCGGAACAGCGCGTATCCCGCCGCCAGCGTGGCATGCCCGCACAGATTGATTTCCCCGCCGGGCGTAAACCAGCGCAGACGATACCATTCCCCTTCCCGAACCGCAAACGCGGTTTCCGAAAGGTTGTTCTCGATCGCGATCTTCTGCATCAGATCGTCCGAAATCGGTTTATCCAACACGCAGACCGCCGCCGGATTCCCGCCGAAGACCCGATCCGCGAACGCGTCGACCACATACTGTTTCATTCTGAATTCCCTTCGTTTAAAGCCGCCCATTCCTGTATCGTCAGGCACGAGACGTGTTCGACACGAAAATCCCCTTCGATGGCGGTCGGCGCGCGGTCGATCGTTCGCTGATACCGGAACCCGCACTTCTCCTGCACCCGCTGTGATTTCGCGTTCCCGTCAAAATACCCGCACCAGAGCTTTTGGAGTTTCAGATCGCCGAACGCGTGAGCCGTCAGACGGCGCACCGCTTCGGGAATGAGCCCGCGCCCCCAGAACGGAACGCCGAGCCAGTAGCCGATTTCCGCCTCGTCTTTCGGCAGCGCCAGGTTGCTTTTCCGGCCGATCAAAAGCCCGGCGCACCCGACCGGATGCCCGACCGATTTGAGCACGACGGCGTAGATTTCGGGCCCCGACAGGGTTTTAAGGATCACCAGCCGGCTTTCCGCCGTCGACCGATGCGCCGCCCACCCGGCGACCGGCCCGACCGCCGGATGCCGCGCATACCGGAACAGAAACCGCGCGTCGGAAAGACGCCACGGGCGGAGAAGAAGGCGAGGGGTTTCGAG
>CACXFR010000111.1 GCA_902766935.1 uncultured Planctomycetota bacterium
GCGAAGCCGCGGGAGGGCGATGGGCGCGCCGCTGACAGGCGCAAAACGGGCGGGGGCATCGGCTCGTTGGCCGACGCAAGCGGTTCCAAAACGTAAGTCCCGCGAAGCCGCGGGAGGGCGATGGGCGCGCCGCTGACAGGCGCGGGGCGGACAAGAGCGGCGAAGCTGGAAAACAAAAAATTTTTCGGGGGTGGTTTATTTTGACTTTTCGGTGGGCTATAATGGATCGGTATCAGGGATGTATGTTAAATTAAGGCGTTTCGGTTTTCTGGAGAACTTTGCCGCCTCCGATTCGGACGCCCCGCGGTCCGGCAGGTCCGCCCCCGGCATCGGAGGCGCGTCGAAAGCAGACGCGCCGTTTTCATTGATGTAGTTTAAGAGGTTTCAGTATGAAAAAGTTTCAGTGGCTGCCGTCGCTCCTGGCGGCTTTTATCGTCGCGGCGGGGTCGACCCTTCTCCTCGCCCAGGAAGACGAAGAAGGTTTCGTCTCCCTTTTCAACGGCAAAGACCTGACCGGCTGGGTTCAGAAGGGGGGCGACGCCTTCTACTCGGTCGAAGACGGAATGATCATCGGCGAGTGCAATCCGGAAGCGAAAAGCAACTCGTTCATGTGTACCGAAAAGGAATTCGGCAACTTCATCTTCAAGTGTGAGTACAAGGTTCTGGTTCCCGGCAACTCCGGAATTCAGTTCCGCAGCCACAGCGAAGGGGACGGCCCGCGCCCCCACGTCTTCGGCTATCAGTGTGAAATCGCCCCGTCGGAAGGAACCTCCGACACCTGCCGCATCTACGACGAAGGACGCCGCGGCCACAAGAACGGAATCGTCTGGCTCAACGATGTCGATCCCGAAAAACGCGCCGCCGCCGACGCTTCCTACAAAGCCGACGACTGGAACACGATCGAAATCCAGTGCATCGGCCCCTCGATCCGAACCTGGCTCAACGGGAACGAAGTGACCAACACGTTCGACTACATGGATATGTCGGGCTTCTTCGGGCTCCAGATTCACGCCGGGAATCAGGGGAAAATCTGCTGGCGGAACATCCGCGTCAAAGACCTGGGCACCAGCGAGTGGAAGTCGTTCTTCGTTAAGAACAGCGACGGCCAGTGGGAACTGGTCGACGCCTACGAGTACGTTCCGAGCTGCTGGAGCTTCACCGAAAAGGACGGCCACGAATGTCTCTGGGGTCATCACACCCGCAGCGAGCAGCGCGACGGCCTCGTCGTCTCCTGCCACAACTACGATAACTTCGTCGCGAAGGTCGACTACATGATCAACGGCGGGAACAGCGCGCTCTACTTCCGCGCCGAAGAGGTCAAAACCCCGTGGCTGCTGCGCGGCTATCAGAACGAAATCGCCGGAAACGCCGCCGAGGCGCACATCTGGCATACCTCCGGCGCGCCCGGCGATCCTCCGGGACGCGGCTGGATCGCCGAGGGGACTCCCGAAGAGCAGAAAGAGAAGAACGTCAGCGTCGTGCTGAACCGGAGCAAAGAGTTCACCGAACAGATCCGGAACGACATGGGGTGGAACACCCTGGCGACGGTCGCGCTCGACGATCATCTGATCACCTTCCTGAACGGCTACAAAATCGTCGAAATGTATGACCCGGACGGGGAACGGACCGGGAAGCTCGGGCTCCAGCTCCACGGCGGCGCCGATGTCGATATGTGGTTCTACGATTTCAAGGTGATCGAGATCACTCCCGAAATGAAAGCGTTGATCGAACGCTGACCCTATACGTATTACAAGTAAGAAAGGTTACATCCAATGAAATTCACGAAACTTTTACTCGGTCTTTCGGCGGCGCTTCTGGCGGTCTGCGTAACCGCCTGCGCCCAGGAATACACCTCGGTTGAAGATGTGATGGCCTCCGCCGACGCCGAGGACTTCAGCATCCAGGGAGAATATTCCGTTCCCGAAGCCGACGAATTCTATCAGGTGATCGCCCGCGGCGACGGCAAATTCGACGTCGTCGGCTACAAGGGGGGACTCCCCGGCCAGGGGTGGGATCGGAGCATGGCGCGCTTCTTCGGCAAAGCCGAACTGAAAGACGGCAAACTCGTCATCACCGGCGTTAAAATGGATATCCCGCGCAAGGGCGACGAGCGCGAAGTCATCTTCACCGACGAGCAGAAGGCCAAATGCAGCATGTCGGCCTGGCGCGAAGACGGAAAGATCATCTTCGATAAGAACGGCAAACGGCTCGAAGCCGTGAAACTCGATCGGAAGAGCCCGACCCTCGGCGAAAAAGCTCCCGAAGGCGCCTGGGTCATCTACGACGGTTCGAATACCGACAACTTCCTGCCGAGCGGCGACAAGGAGCCGGAAGTGAACCCGAAGACGGGGACTCTCTTCTCCGAACTCGTGGTGAAGCCGTTCGAAATCCGCCCCTACAAGCTCCACCTGGAATTCATGACGAGCTTCATGCCGCGCAGCGAAGGCCAGGGTCGCGCCAACAGCGGCGTCTACATCGACGAATGTTACGAGTGTCAGGTCCTCGACTCGTTCGGGCTCGAAGGGCGCGACAACGAGTGCGGCGGTTTCTATCAGTCGACCCAGCCGATCGTCAATATGGCGTTCCCGCCGCTGGCCTGGCAGACCTACGACATCGACTTCACGCCTCCCAAGTATGACGAAAACGGCGAGAAGGTCGCCAACGCCCGGTTCACCGTTGTTCATAACGGCGTGACCATTCACGACGACATTGAACTTTCCGGCCCGACTCCCGGCCGCTCCAACGAGAAAGACACCCATCACGGGCTCTATCTCCAGGGGCACGGCAACCGGGTTCAGTACCGGAACATCTGGGTCCAGTACAAGTGATCCAGCGGACCTGAATTCCCCCGCGGCGGGGGAGAAATACAAAGCGTTTCCGTCATCCCGGATCTTTGCAGCAGGAGAGCGCCGCAAACGCGGCGGGGATGGACACGGCCGGGATGTACGGGAACACTTTCGCCGACGGCGCGGTTTCGCCTGTGTCGGCAGCGGGCCGACGCCCACTCTCCGATTCGCGGAAAAAAGAGCGCCATGCTTTCGATCATCATTCCGGTCTACAATCAGAAACATCTTGTCGCGCTGACACTGGACTCAATCGCCGC
>CACXFR010000112.1 GCA_902766935.1 uncultured Planctomycetota bacterium
CGACCCGAACGGACGGTGTATCATGATGTACAGAAACGGCGCTCCGACCGAAAACTTTGTGGTGCGCGACAACGTCTTCTGCAACGCTACCGAGTCGCTTATTCGCGTTGATTTCACGCCGACGAATCCCGACTGGCCCGACAAGACCCTGACTCTCGACGGGAACCGGTATTTCAACGACGGCGGCCGTCTTTTCTTCCGCTGGAAGAACGACGTGAACTATTCGGGGGATCAGTTCGACGAGTTCCGCGAAAAGACCGGCAAGGAGGAGCACGGCATCGCAGCGCCTCCTGAAAAGCCGCTCGAACGGATGAAGCATTGGAATCACGTCTATTGACCGAAGCGCGGCGCGCGTTCGATCGGCGGGCGGCTTGGCGTAACGGAACGAAAGCCGCCCTTTTTTATTCTTTGCAGGGACGCTTTTTGTATAACGTATTGAATGACGAGGGGACGATGAAAAGAGTTCGTTGGGCGAGTTTGCTCTTTCTTGCATTCTTTTTGGCGGTGCGTGCCGCGGTTGCCACCGACTATTATGTCAACTTCGAATACGGCAGGGACACATTCGACGGACTCACTCCCTACACGCCTTGGTCGTCGCTGTCGAAAGTCAATGCGTTTACGTTTTATCCCGGCGACCGCGTTCTGTTCGCACGCGGGAGCCAGTGGCGGGGAAGTCTGCAGCTCCGGTCGGGAGCCGACGGCGCGCCTATCTACTACGGCGCGTATGGGCAGGGGGCGAAACCGAAAATCTTCGGGTCCCTTCCTTTGAACAACGAGTGCTGCTGGAAACCGGCGGGGGAAAACCTCTGGGTCTGCTTCGACGCGATCGTTCCGGCGTTCGGCAAATGGGATATCGGAAACATCGTTATCGATGGGTCCCGCGCCGCGTTTAAACGGTGGCGGAAAGAAGATTTAAAGTCCCAGGACGATTTTTGGTTCGATATTACCGGCGATAAACATATCTATTTCTATTCCGACCGGAATCCCGGCTTGAAATACGATCGTTTGGAAGCCGCGATATCGAAATACGTGATCTCCCATTCCGGCGTGTCGAACGTTATCGTCGACGGCCTTGATATCCGATACGGCGGCTCGCACGGGTTCGGCGGAGGCGACGTAGCGCACTATGTGATCCGCAACTGCGAAATCTCCTGGATCGGCGGCGGGGATCAGGGACGCGAGGGGGGCGACGGCGGCCGCGTGAGGTTCGGGAACGGGATCGAGTTCTGGGGGCAGGCCGATGACTGCCTGGTCGAGAATAACAAGCTTTGGGAAATCTACGATGCTGCGCTGACGAACCAGGGAGTCGGCGGGAACGTCGAGTCGAACATCACCTATCGGGGCAACGTGATCTGGAACGCCGAATACTCGTTTGAGTACTGGAACGGCGCCGGGTCGAAAACGGCGAATATCCTCTTCGAGAAGAACCTCTGCTACAACGCCGGATTCGGCTGGGGACATATTCAGCGGCCAGATCCGAACGGCCGGTGTATCATGATGTACGGTAACGGTGCGCCGACCGAAAACTTCGTCGTGCGGGGGAACACGTTCTGTAACGCCACCGAATCGCTGGTCCGCGTCGATTTTACGCCGGAGAACCCCGACTGGCCCGATAAGACGCTGACCCTGGACGGGAACCGTTACTTTAACGGCGACGGGCGTCTTTTCTTTCGGTGGAAGAACGATGCGAACTACTCGGGGGATCAATTCGACGAGTTCCGCGAAAAGACCGGCAAGGAGGAGCACGGCGTCGCCGCGCCTCCCGAAAGAACCTTAGACCAGATCAAAGACTGAATCGACAGTTTCGTTCGGCCGGCTTTCCTGCAATGAGACGGAGAGAACCCATGAAAAGATTTTTCTTATGTGCGGCGTTTCTTTGTTTCGCTTTTTGGGCGGCGGTTCCCCTCTCGGCCGCGTCGGCGGAGACGCTTGTCGGGACCATACCGACCGGATCCGACAATCCCCGGAACAGCGAAGGGGACTTTATCCGCTTAAAAAACGGGGAGATTCTCTACGTTTATACGCATTATTACGGAACGTCCCCCAACGACGAGGCTCCGGCCTATTTGGCCTCGCGGCGTTCGGCCGACGGCGGCGAGACGTGGACCGCCGAAGACGACATCGTCCTGCCGAACGAGGGAAAACTCAACACAATGTCGGTCACGCTTCGTCGGCTGCCCGACGGACGAATCGCGCTCTTTTACCTCGTGAACGAGACATCGTCCGACTGCCGTCCCTATTTGCGTATTTCGGACGACGAGGGAAAATCATGGGGCGACCGGATCGCTCTTGTTTCGGATCCGTCGTACAACGTGGTGAATAACGACCGTGTGGCGATTCTGGACGGCGGCCGAATTTTGGTTCCGGTGGCGCGCCATCCGTGGAACGGCGGCGGAGCCCGTCCCGGTATACGTCGAAGAGCCGATATCTTCTGCCTCGTTTCCGACGACGGCGGCGCCACATGGCGCGAAGGGAACCGCGCTCCGAATCCCGACGAAATCATGTTTCAAGAACCGGGTGTGTGCGAACTGTCTGACGGCCGCGTTTTGATGAACATTCGCACCGACGCCGGAAGTCAGTATTTCGCGTACTCGTCGGACGGCGGCCAGTCGTGGAGTTCGCCGATCCCCTCGGTTCTCGATTCGCCTCTTTCGCCCGCCCTCATCAAACGGATTCCGGGCAGCGACGACCTTCTGGCGGTTTGGAACTCGAAGCGCGAAGGAGTTACAGGGAGAAAAGGAAGCCGTGCTTTTATGTCTTACGGCCGGCTTAATCCCGACGGAACCGAATTGCTCGGACGGCGTTTTCTCGTCGGCGTTCTTGATTCGGATGAACAGAACTGGCAGTATCCGGCGGTTCTGTTTTTGGACGACGAAACGTTCCTGACGGCGTTTTTTTCGGTAGAAAAAGGGGTCGATATTTACAAGGTTCGTATCCCGCTGGAAAACGCGGAATAGACATTTGACGGATTGGGAGCGAAAATGATAAAAAAAACATTGCTGTTTGTGCTGCTGACGTTTCTTCTTTGCGCCGTCTCGTTTGCTGGCGCGCCGAAAACACTTGTCGGGACAATTCCGATCGGACCTGACAATCCCCGAAACAGCGAAGGGGACTTTATCCGCCTGGAAAACGGGGAGATCCTCTACGTCTATACCCATTATTACGGCAGCAGCTCCGACGACAACGCTCCGGCGTATCTCGCCTTGCGCCGGTCGGCCGACGGCGGCAACACGTGGAGCGGCGAAGACGAACTCGTCCTGCCGAACGAGGGGAAACTGAACGTGATGTCGGTCACGCTCCGCAGGATGAACGACGGACGGATCGCGCTCTTTTACCTGGTCAAAGAGTCGGATGTTGACTGCCGCCCCTACCTGCGTTTTTCCGCCGACGAGGGGAAAACGTGGGGCGCGCGGATCGCGATTGTTTCGGAGCCGTCCTATAACGTGGTGAATAACGACCGGGCGGCGATTCTTTCGAAAGGTCGGATTCTTCTGCCGGTAGCGCGCCATCCTCTCAAAAAGACCGAAAGAGGCCAGGAGCTTCTCTGGTCGGCGGACATCTTCTGTCTGATTTCCGACGACGGCGGCGCCACGTGGCGCGAAGGGGAACGTGCGCCTAATCCCGGCGGCGTGATGTTTCAGGAACCGGGGGTCTGCGAACTGGCCGACGGCCGGGTTCTGATGAATATTCGGACCGACGCGGGAAGCCAGTACTTCGCCTATTCCGAGGATGGCGGCCAGTCGTGGAGTTCACCGGTCCCCTCGGTTCTCGATTCGCCCCTTTCGCCCGCCGTCATCAAGCGGATTCCCGGCAGCGACGACCTTCTGGCGGTCTGGAACCCGCTGCGCGAGGTCGGAGTTTCCGGGGCCGGCAGCCGCGCCTTTATGTATTACGGACGCCTTTCCCCCGACGGGAGTCGGCTTTTGGGCCGCCGGTTTATCGTGAGTCTTGCCGATTCGGAGATTCAGAACTGGCAGTATCCGGCGGTTCTCTTTAACGGGGACGGCACGTTCCTGACGGCGTTTTTCTCATGGATAGAGGGGATTCGGTTTTACA
>CACXFR010000113.1 GCA_902766935.1 uncultured Planctomycetota bacterium
AACAGGCCGGATACACACGTAGACGCTCCCATGGAGCTGTCACGGGACGCGGGTTCGATTCCCGCCGCCTCCATCCCCGCCGGGGGGGAACCCGGCAGAATGCTCCTTTCGGAATCTCCGTCATGAGCGTCGTTTATTTTGAAAGACTGTTTTCGCTGCTCAGGAAGTCTTTTGGAATTTCGGTTACCCTGAGCACAAGAAAGATGTTGATCTATGAAACTCTACGTCGGCAACCTCTCCTTCAAAACGACGGAAGATACGTTGCGCACAGAATTCGGCCGATTCGGCACAGTAAAATTTGCCGATATCATCGTCGACCGCGAAACCGGACGCTCGAAGGGGTTCGGGTTCGTTGAGATGCCGAATGACGAAGAGGCCAAAAAGGCGATCGAAGCTTGGAACGACAAAGAGCTCGACGGCCGGCCCCTGCGCGTCAACGAAGCCCGCCCCCGCGCTCCCCGTCCGGGAGGGGGAAACTTCGGCGGTCCGCGCCGCTATTGACAAGACGCTTTCGTCTTTTCACCCTCGTTTAAGATGTAGCGAAACCCCTTGTTCCCAAGGGGTTTTTTCATAGAGTTTCAGAAAGGATCCCGCACAATGACACCGACCGACGATTCCCGCCGCGACTACCGCCAGCACACCGAACTCGACGCGCGCCTCAAAGACGAGACGCGCCGTCTCCTTGAACTGGCGGTCTGGGAAGACAACGATGCGCGGGGCGACATTACCAGCGCCGCCCTGGTGGACGTCTCGGCGTCCGGCCGCGCCCACGTCGCCGCGCGCCAGGCGGGAGTGGTCGCCGGGGGGCTCCTCGCCCCGCTGGTTCTCGAGGCGGTCGACGCCCGTCTGACCTGGCGGCAGCTCCGCGCCGACGGCCAGTCCGTCTCGCCGGGCGAGGCGATCGGCATCCTGACCGGACCGGTCCGCGAAATGCTGACCGCCGAACGGCTCCTTCTCAACCTGATGGGGCGTCTGTGCGGAATCGCCACGCTCACCGCGCGGTTCGTCGAGGCGGTCCGGGGTACCGGCGCGAAGATCTACGACACGCGCAAAACGACCCTGGGATGGCGCTATCTCGAGAAATACGCGGTTCACTGCGGCGGCGCGCGGAACCACCGGAGCGGTCTGTACGACGCGATCCTGATCAAAGACAACCATCTGGCGTTCACCGGCGAAGAGGGACTCACCCCCGCCGACGCGGTCCTCCGCGCCAAAGAGTTCGTCCGGCGGTTCGCCGACGCGTCGGGAAACACGCCGATCGTCGAGGTGGAAGTCGATTCCCTCGAACAGCTCCAAAGCGTTCTGACCGCCGGGCCCGACATCGTTCTGCTCGACAATATGCCCCCCGAAATGATGCGCGAGGCGGTCGAACTCCGCGCTCGGGCCGGATCGAACGCCCAGCTCGAAGCTTCGGGAGGAATCAATCTCGAGACGGTCCGCGCCGCCGCCCTTTCGGGGGTCGACCGCGTCAGCGTCGGCGCGCTGACCCATTCGGCCATTTCGCTCGACATCGGGCTCGATTGGAACTAAGCGGCCGAACGCCGAAAATTGACGATTATTTCGGCGTCCGCCCCCGAAGCGGTTCTCTCCCGTCGAATCGGCCGATAACTTTGACGGAGCGCCGCGCGGGAGCGGCGCGCTTTCGCCGAACCGCTCTTTCCCCCATCGCTGTCCTATGGCGCTCACCCCGGAAGAAAAGATCGAATCGACCCTGCGGCGGGCCTCGTCCCTGATCCGCCGCGTCGACCTCGGCGCGGCGTTTTTCACGTCGGCCGCCGCCGCGGTTCTTCTCCTTCTGGGCGGGATTCTCTTCGACCATTTCCTTCCCGGCGGAATGAGCCGGCCGTTTCGTCTCGTCTACGCCTCGGCGGCATGCGCCGTCTTTCTGGGCGTAACGCTTTGGCGTTTCTTTCTCCCGGTGCGCCGCCGCGTCAACCCTCTTTACTGTGCCTCGAAACTCGAACAGGCGCACCCGAATCTCAAAAACGGACTGGTGAACTGGCTTCTGATCCGCGGCGCGAAAAAGTCCCGCCCCGACCTTCCCTTTACGCGGAAAACGGCCGAGGCGATCCCGCCCGACGCCGCCTCGGACGCCGTCGACATGCGTCCCCTCGTCCGTTCGGCGTTCCTGTTCATCGGCGCGCTGATTCTCCTTTTCGCCTATCTGGTCGCCGCCCGGCGAAGCTGCCTGGTGTCGGCGGCGCGCGTTCTGATGCCGACCGCCGAAATCGCCCAGCCTCAGAAAATCCGATTCCGCGCGGTCCGGCCGGGAAACGCCCGAGTCCGCCGGGGCGAAGAGACCGAAATCGCGGCGGAGTTCGACGACCCGCCCGGGGACGAGGTCCGTTTCGTCTACTCGACCGCCGACGGCCGGCTGACCGACGCGAGCCTGACGATGACGCCGGAGACGGACCGGACGTTCCGCGTCCGATTCCCCGAAACGGGGGAAGGCGTTCAGGAAGACATTCTCTACACGATCCAAGTCGTCGACGGCGGCAAGGTCGCGGCGCGTTCGGCCGAATACCGGCTCGCCGTCCTTCCCGCGCTGAAATTCTCGGCGGAAAGGATCGTCTTCCGCTATCCCGAATACACGCGTCTCGAACCGAAAACGGTCGAAGGGGAAGAGGAAATCGACGCGTGGGAGGGAACCGAAGTCACGCTCACCGCGCGGAGCAACTATCCGCTGGCCCGAGCGGAATGGATTCCCGACTTTAAGCGCCGCGAGGGGCTGAAGATGACGATTTCCCCCGACGACCCGACCCGCGCCGAGGTGCGTTTCACCCTCGAGGCGGGGCGATACACATCGTACCGCCTTTGGTGCGTCGACGACGAAGGGAACGCGAACCTTCCCGATCCGGAAGACGCTCACGACGGCGTTCCGAGCCGATCGATCACCGTCAGAGTCGATCCGCCTCCGGTCGCGGTCTGGAACGAGGCGCCGCGGGGGACGCCGCTCGGCGTCGCCGAACACGGTTCGCTCCCCCTGTCGATAACGGGGACAGACGAGCTGTTCGGATTGGCGCGGGCCGAATTGGAACTCTTCTGGTACCGCGCGGGGAACCCGGCGGAAAAGACCCCGGTCACCGTCGATTTGACCGGTCGGCTTTTCGCGCCGGGCGTCGATCGGCGCGCGCCGCAGACGATCGCGTTCGACTTCTCCCCCGCCGCCAACGGGATCCCCGCCGGCGCGACGGTCGAGTGCCGGGGGGTTCTGTATGACAACAGACCGGATGAACCGAACCGGAGCGAAACGGAAACGCTCACCGTGACCGTCGCGCGGGACGAGCCCCCCGCGCCCGACGAGTCCGATTCCGCGTCCGGCGCCGGAGGGGAGGAGGGCGGCGGGTCCCCGTCCGGCGGCGAATCGGGCCGGCAGGAACCGAACGAGTCGAAAGGAAACGGTGAGAACTCTCAGTCCGACTCCGCCGGGAAAAACGCCGAAAAGAACGAATCGTCCGAAGGCGGTTCGTCGGAAGGGGAATCATCGTCCGACACCGGCACTCCGCCGCCCGCCGAAAACGAGCCGCAGGGGGGTGAGGAAGATAACGCCGAAGGGACCGGCGAAAGCGCGGGTGACGCGGCCCCGTCCGACCGAGGGGGCGCCGGGTCGGAAAGCGGCGCCCGGAGCGGCGCGGACGGCGGGGCACCCGAAGACGCCGCGCCGAGCGACCGCCGCGGCGGCCGACAGACCGACGCGTCCGGTCAGGGGAGAGGCGTGTCCGCTTCTTCGGAAGACGAATCGGAAGAATCGCCGCAGCCGGACGGCGAGGCGGTCGACCCCGAAACGGAACCGGCCGACGCGTTCGAGGAGATTCTCGATTTTTCGGGGCTTGACGTCGACTCGGCGCCGTCCGACGCCGCACCGCAGGGGCGGGGTACCGGCATCTCGTCCCCCGAGACCGAAAAGAACCCGGCCGACATCCCGCCGGAAGAGCGCGAAAAGATCAAGTCGGCGCCCGGCGATCCCCCGGACGGCCCGCGCCGGAGCGACCCTTCGGCGGGCGAAATTCCCGCCGACGCGCCGCGGGAAAACGGAAAGGTCGATCCGAATACGCGCAATTACTTGGCGACCGCCGGCCAGGGCAGCGAGGGAGCGCAGGTTCCCTCCGACGCACAGATCCGGCCCGACCCGATTATCGCCGGCGATCCAGCCGAAACGCCCGAGGGCGAAGAGGGACGCGAAACGACTACCCCGTCGGGCGCGGGAGGGGAAGGTTCTCCGGATCGGGGAGAAGGAGCGCCGAACCGGAACGACCCGGCGCCGGAGGCGGGCCCGCCGACCGGCGAGAGCGGCGGAGCGCTGCCGACCGCGGGAGAGGGAAACGCCGACGACGGCTCTCCCTTTTCGGGGGGGAGCGGTTCGGCGCCGGGGAAAGAACGGCAGGGGGAAGCGGCCGCCGCCGACAGGGCGAATCTCGAATACGCGCGCAAAGCGACGGATCTGGTTCTGAACTACCTCGACGAGGAACTGAAAAAGGGGCCGAACCCAAAACTCCTCGACCGGCTCGGCTGGACCGAAGCGGAACTGCGCGCCTTCCGCGAAAAGTGGGCCGAAATGAAAGCGCGCGCCGGCGAAACCCCGTCGGGCGGGCGGCGGTACGACCAGGAACTCCTCGACCTAGGGCTCCGTCCGAAAGGGGTGCGTCTTTCGGGACGGGGCGTGGACCGCAAAAGCGCCGATTCGGCGCGGAACGCCGACCGCGTCGAGCCGCCGGACGAATACCGCGCGCAGCTCGAAGAGTATCAGAAAGCGATCAACCGCAAGTAGAAACACAATGAAAACGCGGGAAAACTTTTCCGCCGGAGAAAATTTCGCGGCGCGTCTTTCGAAACGAGGGGCGGGCCGCGAAATTTTTATTAAACGAAAAACCGGTTCGGTCCGGCACGCCGCGCCCGAAACGGACGCGTTTTTTTTGCGCAAAACCCCTTAAAATAAGGGTTCCGCCGGTTTGAGTCCGAAAAATCTTACGTTCTTCGCCGCAACCATTTAGTTCGTCTCCGTTCAAAAAAACTCCTCGGAACGGCGCCGATTCCTCCCCCCCTTGCGCCCGAACGCGGATTCATTACACTGGTAAATCGCTCGGCCGCGGCGGATCAGCCCGTCGCGGATACACAAAGAAAGAAAGGATTTCCCTTGGATACAAAGCCCAACGGTTTAGGCAGCGTCACTTTCAATCTTTTCTTCGCGGCAATTGTCCGCCAGCTTAATCGCGCGGGTTCCGTTATTTAACCCGCGGGGACGAAACGGAAAGGAGTTTCCGCTTCGTCGCAAAAGCCGAGGTTCGAAAGTTCCTCGCGATACTTGACTTTTCCTGCTGTGTAT
>CACXFR010000114.1 GCA_902766935.1 uncultured Planctomycetota bacterium
CGGCGGCGTCAACTACGGCAAAGGAACCGAAATCTATAAGTTCGAAAAGATCAAGCGCGCCAAGCGGAAGGCGCTGGCCGACTTCCCGAACCGCCATCTGCTCGACTTCGGAATCGGCGAAAACGACGCGATGGCCGACCCGGCGGTCCGCGAGGCGATGGCCGACGAGATCAACAAGCTCGAAAACCGCGGCTACGCCGACAACGGCTGCCTCGAATACAAAGAGGCGGCGGCGCGCTTTATGAAGCGCCGGTTCGGCGTCGAACTCGACCCGGTCACCGAAATCAACCACTGCATCGGAACCAAGCCGGCGCTGGCGATGGTCCCCTCGGTCTTCATCAATCCGGGGGACGTCACCCTGATGACGGTTCCCGGCTACCCGGTCGCCGGAACGCACACGCGCTACTGCGGCGGCGAGGTCTACCGCCTTCCCCTCCTGGCCGAAAACGACTTCTATCCCGATCTGGAGAGCATTCCCGGCGACATCCTGGCCAGGACGAAGCTTCTGGTGCTGAACTACCCGAACTCCCCCACCGGTCAGGTCGGCACGCCCGCCTTCTTCGACAAGGTGGTGCGGTTCGCCCGCGAGAACGACCTGGTCGTCGTTCAGGACGCCGCGCACGCGATGTTCAGCTACGGGCAGCGGCCGATGAGCTTCCTCGAAGCCGACGGCGCCAAAGAGGTCGGGATCGAGATCCACTCGATGTCGAAGGGGTGGAACATGATCGGCTGGCGGCTCGGCTGGTTCTGCGGCAACGCGCTGATCGTCCGCGCCCTGGCCGACGTCAAGGACAACAACGACAGCGGCCAGTTCCTCGCCATTCAGAAGGCGGCGGTCAAGGCGCTCGACGAAGACCGCATTCCCGACGAGGCGCGCGCCAAATACCACCGCCGCCTGCAGAAGCTGGTCGCCTCGCTCAATAAGTTCGGGTTCGACTGCAAGGTTCCCGGCGGGACGTATTTCCTCTACACGCGGTCCCCCAAAGGGCTCCAGTCGGGCCGCCGGTTCGAAAACGCCGAACAGGTCAGTCAGTTCCTGATCACCGAGCAGTCGGTCTGCACCGTCCCGTGGGACGACGCCGGCTCGTTCCTCCGGTGGTCGGTCACCTATCTGGTCGACGGCCCGGCGGGCGAAGACGCTCTGATGAACGAGTTGGAAGAGCGGCTCGCCAAGATTAACTTCGTGTTCTGATTAGCCCCGTCTATGATCAATATCAAAGGCGCGCGGGAGCATAACCTCGATCGGATCGATCTGGCGCTCCCGCAAAATCGTCTGATATGCTTTACCGGTGTGAGCGGAAGCGGTAAAAGTTCGCTCGCCTTTGACACGCTCTACGCCGAAGGGCAGCGCCGCTACATCGAGTCCCTGTCGAGTTACGCGCGCCAGTTCCTCGGCCAGCTCCCGAAACCGGACGTCGAGTATATCTCCGGGCTGAGTCCCGCGATTTCGATCTCGCAGAAATCGGGGGGGCAGAATCCCCGTTCGACCGTCGGGACGGTGACCGAGATCTACGACTTTCTCCGCCTCCTCTTCGCGCGGGTCTCGACCGGCTACTGCCCGCAATGCGGCCGCCCCGTGACGGCGCAGACGCGGAGCCAGGTTCTCGACCGGCTCGTCTCGCTCCCCGAAAACACGGCCTTTCTGGTACTCGCCCCCGTCGTCAAGGGGCAGAAGGGGGAATTCCGCGACCTTTTCGCCGACCTGAAAAAGCGCGGCTTCCTTCGCGCGCGGGTCGACGGCGAGCTGATCCGCCTGGAAGAGGATCTTCGGATCGACCGGCAGCAGCGGCACACGATCGAAGTGGTGATCGACCGGATCGTCAAGTCGCAGACGAATCACCATCGGCTGGCCGAGGCGGTCGAGTCGGCGATGGCGGCGGGGAAAGGGGAAATGATCGTCCTCTTCGAGACCGCGCCGGAAGAGGACGCCGGGGGGGAGGACGGCGAAAAGCCCGCCCCGCGCGGCAAGAACGAGCCGCGGCCGCCGAAAGAGATTCTTTTCAGTTCCGAATACGCCTGTCCCTACTGCGGAATCAGTTTTCCGCCGCCGACCCCGCAGCTCTTCAGCTTCAACAACCCGCAGGGAATGTGCCCCCACTGCTCCGGCCAGGGATATACGGAGACGTTCGACGAAAAACTCCTGATTCCCGACCCGAGCCGTTCCTTCCAGCAGGGGTGCATCGAGCCGATCGGCCGATGGCGCGAGATGGGCAGATGGCTGCGCAACGTCTTCCAGGGCGTTTCCGACGCCGTCTCAACGCGGGACGGCCTCGACAGGAACCACATTCTCGAAACCGCCTGGGAGGAGCTCGAGCCGAAATACCGGCGTCTGCTCCTCTACGGCGACGCCGATCTGCAGATCCCCTATTCGTGGCAGGGTAGTTCGGGGAACTATCGCTGGGCCGACACCTACAAGGGCGTCATTCCGCTGATGCTCAAGCAATACAAAGATTCGTCCAGCAAAGCCCAGCGTCAGGCGATGGAAAAATATATGACGGTCGCCGAATGCGCCTACTGCGGCGGACGGCGGCTCAACGCGCAGGCGTGCGCCTACCGGCTCGACACGTCGTCGCGGGCCGCGCGGTTCCGCGACCGGCCGAGTCTGACCCTGCCCGACCTCTGCGCGCTTCCGATCAGCGATCTGATCGAGTTTCTGCAGCACGTCGTTCTGGACGCGACCAAACTGAAGATCGCCGGAGAGGCGTTAAAGGAGATTCTCGCGCGGCTCGGTTTTCTGCGCAACGTCGGGCTCGATTACCTGACGCTCGGCCGCACCGCGCCGACCCTTTCGGGGGGCGAAATCCAGCGGATCCGCCTGGCGAGCCAGATCGGCAGCGGACTGACCGGCGTGATGTATATCCTCGACGAGCCGTCGATCGGCCTTCACGCGCGCGACAACCGCAAGCTGATCGAAACGCTCCGCCGTCTTCGCGACATCGGCAACACCGTGATCGTCGTCGAACACGACGAAGAGACGATGCTCGCCGCCGACTGGCTCGTCGATTTCGGGCCGGGGCCCGGCGTCGAAGGGGGGAAGATCGTCGCCCAGGGTTCGGTCGCCGACGTCCTTTCCGCCGAAAAGACGAGTCTGACCGCGCGGTTTCTGAGCGGCGCCGAGTCGATTCCCGTTCCCGCCGCGCGCAAAAAACCGAGCGGCAAAAAGCTGGTGATCCGGGGCGCGGCGCAGAACAACCTTAAAAACATCGACGTCGAAATCCCGCTCGGATGCATGATCTGCGTGACGGGCGTCAGCGGCAGCGGCAAGAGCTCCCTGGTCAACGACATTCTGGTCGAAGTCCTCAACCGCGACCTGAACCACGGGATCGGCAATCCCGGCGCCTACCGCGCCATCGAGGGGATCAAGCATCTCGACAAGATGATCGCGATCGACCAGTCGCCGATCGGCCGCACGCCCCGCTCGAACCCTTCGACGTATATCAAACTGTTCGACGAAATCCGCAAACTCTTCGCCAATCTGCCCGAATCGCGCGCCAAGGGGTTCCTGCCCGGCCGGTTCAGCTTCAACGTCTCCGGCGGGCGGTGCGAGGCGTGCGAGGGGAACGGCGCCAAGAAGCTCGAGATGGATTTTCTCGCCGATATATGGGTTCAGTGCCCCGTCTGCGAGGGAAAACGGTTCAACCGCGACACGCTCAGCGTCACGTTCAAAGGGTGCACGATCAACGACATTCTCGACATGGACGTCGACGAGGCGCTCGTCCTGTTCGAGAATTACCCGAAGATCGCGCACAAGCTCAAGACCCTGCGCGACGTCGGGCTCGGCTACATGAAGCTCGGCCAGCCGTCGCCGACCCTTTCGGGCGGCGAGGCCCAGCGGATCAAGCTGGCGCGCGAACTGGTCAAAAAGCCGACCGGCAAGACGCTCTATCTGCTCGACGAGCCGACCACGGGGCTTCATTTCGCCGATATACGGATGCTCCTGAACGTCCTGCGGAGTTTCGTCGACCAGGGGAACACGGTTCTGGTGGTGGAACACAACCTCGACGTCGTCAAGACCGCCGACTGGATCATCGACCTCGGCCCGGAAGGGGGCGAGGCGGGGGGCCGCGTCGTCGCGGCGGGAACGCCCGAAGAGATTATGGCCAACCCCGATTCCCTGACCGGCCGCTGTCTGCGCGAACATCTCGGCCAAGACCGCGCCGCGCTGAAAAAGCCGAAATCCGCCCGCGCGAAAGGCGCGTCCCAAACGCGCCTCGACGCGCAGAGCGAAGCGGCGCGTTCGGCGATCCTCGTGCGCGGCGCGCGCGAGCACAACCTTCAGAACATTTCGCTCGACATTCCGCGCGAACGGATCAGCGTCTGTTCCGGCATGAGCGGCAGCGGCAAAACCTCGCTGGCGATGGACACGGTCTACGCCGAAGGTCAGCGGCGGTTCGTCGAGTCCCTTTCGAGCTACGCGCGTCAGTTTCTGGGCCAGATGCCCAAACCGGACGTCGATCAGGTGATCGGCGTCTCGCCCGCCATCGCCATTCAGCAGAAGACGGGATCCCATTCCCCCCGTTCGACGGTCGGCACGATCACCGAGATCCACGACTATCTGCGCGTTCTCTTCGCGCGGCTCGGCGTGCCGTACTGTCCCGACTGCGACGTGCCGGTCGGAACGCAGTCGACCGACGAGATCGTCGAAAAGGTTCTCGCCCTTCTGGACGAGCGGCCGACCCTGATCACCGCGCCCGTTTCCCCCGAGACGACCGACTATCCCAAACTCTGGGAACGGCTCCGAAAGCAGGGGTTCGTCCGCGTGCGGATCGACGGCGCGCTTCTCCGTCTCGAAGAGATCCCCGAAATCGACCGGCGGCGGCGCCATCAGATCGAGGTGGTCGCCGACCGGATCCTCCTCTCGGGCGGCGACGTCGAGGCGCTGCGGACGCGCGGCGCGGCCGACGAGCAATACAACCGCGTGCGGAGCCGTCTGGCGGGCAGCGTCGAGTCGGCGCTCGCTCTCGGAAAGGGAGTGCTCCGCCTGGTCCGTCTTCCCGACGACCCTTCCGACGAAGAGGACGACGGCGAAATCACGCTCAGCCAGCACCTATGCTGTCCCGAATGCGGCCGGAGTTTCGAACGTCTTTTGGCGCACCACTTTTCGTTCAACAGCCCGCTCGGCTGGTGCCCCCACTGCGAGGGGCTCGGCACCGAAATCGGCACGGTTCAGAGCAACGTGGTGAAAGAGCCGAAACGTTCCCTGCGCGAAGGGGCGCTCGATCTCTGGCCCGCCGCCGACGCTCCTTACGCCGCCGGGCTCCTGACCGCGTTCTGCCGGCAGACCGGGATCCCCGCCGACCAGCCGTTCGAACAGCTCGACGCGCGTCACCGCCGGCTCCTGTTCCACGGAACGGGCGACCGCTGGCTCGCCCTGACGGCCGACGACATGAACCCCGCCGTAAAACCGGCCGGCAGGAAATCGTCGGCGCCGGTTCTCCTCCGATTCCAATACAAGGGGCTCTATCCCGCGATCGACGAGGCCGCCCGTCTGGTCCCCTCGCTGCGGAGCCGCTTTCTGTTCCAGGTGAAAGAGGTCGAATGTTCCGCCTGCATGGGGAGCCGTCTGCGCGAAGACGCCGCGGCGGTGCGTTTCCACAGCATGACGATCGACCAGATCAACCGCAGGCCGCTCGAAGACCTGCTGGCCTTCTTCAAAAATGAGAAGTTCCCCGAACGGGAAAAGAAGATCGCCGGCGAAATCATCGGTGAAATACGCAAGCGGCTCGAGTTCCTGACCGACGTCGGGCTCGGCTACCTGACCCTGGCGCGGCCGGCGGCGTCCCTTTCGGGGGGCGAGTCGCAGCGGATCCGTCTGGCGGCGCAGATCGGCAGCGGTCTGACCGGCGTCCTCTACGTTCTCGACGAGCCGACGGTCGGGCTTCATCCGCGCGACAACAGCCGGCTGATCGGCGCGATCCGCAAGCTCCGCGACCTGGGGAACACCGTGCTGATGGTCGAGCACGACAAGCAGATCATCGAGTCGGCCGACAACGTCTTCGATTTCGGACCCCGCGCCGGGCGCGAAGGGGGCGAGATCGTCGCCTCCGGCCCCCCCGAAGACCTTCCGGCGCAGTCCGCCTCGGTCACCGGCCCCTTCCTTTCCGGCGAAAAGACGATCCCGATCCCGATCAACCGGCGGATACTCCGTTAGGGGCGGGCGTTCCGTAAAGACGGTTTAAGACACGGTATCGGAACAGAAGCGACAGTCAACGCGATATGAAAACAATCAGCGGTTTTATCGGCAGACACATGGCTCTCTTCGTTCTGGCGGTGGCGGCGCTGGCACTCCTGGCGCCCCGGACCTGCCTGTGGATCAGAACCGATTGGATCAACGTTCTGCTGATGATCGTCATGTTCGGGATGGGACTGACGATGAAAGCGGGCGATTTCGCCGTCGTCTTCTCCCGCCCGCGCGACGTCGTCGTCGGCTGCGCGGCGCAGTTTCTGGTTATGCCGCTTCTGGCGTACGGGCTGGGAAAGGTGTTCGGGCTGAACGCGGAACTCATGACGGGCGTGATCCTCGTCGGCACGTGTCCCGGCGGCACGTCGAGCAACGTCATCACCTATCTCGCCAAAGGAGACACGGCGCTGTCGGTCGGCATGACAAGCGTCAGCACGCTTCTGGCCCCTCTTCTGACGCCGGCGCTGACCTACCTCTATCTGCGTGCGTCGGTCGACGTCGACGTTCAGGCGATGTTCGTCTCGATCGTCCAGGTCGTTCTGCTGCCGATCGCACTCGGCGTGCTGATCAACCGGTTTTTCGGGAAATACACCGAAAAGGCGAAAGACGCGCTCCCGTCCGTTTCGGTCGCCGCGATCTGCATGATCGTCGCCGCGGTCGTCTCCCGCAACAACGAAAAAATTATGTCGACCGGCGCGGTCGTTTTCGCCGTCGTCGTGCTGCACAACCTTCTCGGATATCTCTGCGGCTTTCTGGTCGGCGTTCTCTTTAAGATGGACGTTCCCCGCAAAAAGGCGGTCTCCGTCGAGATCGGGATGCAGAATTCGGGGCTGGCGGTCTCGCTGGCGGGGAGCGCGTTCCCGAACCTGGCGGCGGCGACCGTTCCCGGCGCGGTCTTCTCGGTGTGGCACAACATCTCCGGCGCGATCCTCGCCGGAATCTTCCGGCGGTACCGTCCGGCGGGTTCGGAGCCGCACGGGGAATAATTCCCGCCGATGTTTTGAACGGGGGCAAGTGCGATCCGCTGAAACCGGTTTACGAACTTTGCGTTCTGTAGGGCGTATCGGAAATTGTTGCAGGAACGGGGGAGGAGTTTCATCGCTCTTGCCCCCTTCCCTTTCAGTTACAGCGTCCTCAGAACATGGTCAGATCACAGGATTCAAATCAGGTGATCGTGGCATCAGCGGCAGAAATAAAATCTTC
>CACXFR010000115.1 GCA_902766935.1 uncultured Planctomycetota bacterium
CGACGCTCCGGCTGTCCCGGCGGAATGACCGCTGGCCGCGGCTTTCGTCACGACTCGTTCTGAGTTAAAACTTAAAAACACCTCGGAAGGTTTCGTCCTCCGAGGTGTTTTTCTGTACCGCCGACATAATTTGCGCTCCCTTTCCTCACTTCTCAGCCGAAGAGAATCTGTATATCTCGTCTTGAAGTTCCGATCTTTCTCAAATCCCCGCTCCGGCAACCGATGTGTAATTTTCCGCGGTTTCGCTGAGTTGCGGAGATTTTCCGCAAATTGCCGTTTACCGTCCGAATCCCGATCGGCCGTTCGGCGCGGCTTCAGGCCGAATGGCGAACAGCTATACAGCGGACGTTTTCTTTTTGCGGAAAAACGCCAAAATCTCTTTTCGTTCGTTTCGGCGAAAACCGAACAGCCAAATCGACGCCAGCCAGAGGAGGGTCGAACCGGCCAGACCGAGCGCCAGACGGGGGAGCGAGGGGGCCAGCGCCGCGCGCAGAAGACACCACGCGGGGAAAAACGAGGCCGCCGCGGTCAGAATGTGCCGCGCGAGACGAAGAAAGTAACGCGTCGGCCGCTCGCCGGTCAGACGGCAGACGTAAAGGGGAATCCAAACGCCGTTGACCGCGATCGCCGGTATAATCGTCGCCGCCGCGACGCCGATCATGCCAAACCCGGATTTGGCGGCGGCCGCCGCCAGAACGATCCCGACGATCCCCTGCCCCACCGCCAGCGGCGCCAGGGGCTGATGGCGAGCGATCCCCTGAAGAAAGCGGATGTTCACGTCGGCCGAACCGCGGTAGAGCGCCATCCCGGCGGCGATCACCGCCAGCGCGCCGAACGCGTCCAGATACTCTTCCCCGACCCAGAACGCCAGAAAATCGCGTGCCCAGAAGACGAGCATCAGCGCCATAAAGACGGTCAGGTAAGTCATTCCCTTATAGGCGAAAAGGCGGGATCGGTCGGACCGTTCCGATTCCCCCAGCTCCGAAAGATGGGCGAACCAGTTCGTGAGCCAGATTGTCAGCTCCTCGCTGAGCGTCACAAAATAACTCGCCAGGGTAACGACCGCCAGATTGTAATGCGCGACGTCGGTCAGGGTAAGAAACGCGCCGATCACGACAAGGTCGCTCCGCCGCACCAGAAGCGTGCCGAGCTGCTGAACGAACGCGTAGACCGAATATCCCAGGAGCTCTCTTATCCGCGATTTCCGAATCAGACGCGGCGAAAGACGAAGCGGGGGATACGCGCGGCGGGCGAAAACCGCCAGAATCAGAAAGTTCATAAGCGCCACGCCCAGCCACCCGGCGGTGACGGCGGCGACGCGCCCGCCCTGCCGGACGATCAGAAACGTGACCCCGCCGAGCGCCAGCCGATAGACGAGCGCCGCCCAACCGGTCAGCTCCTGCCGCATTACGCCGTTGATCACCCCCGAAAGGGCGTCGGAGAGTTTCGAGACGGCGAACGCGGCGCCGGAAAAGAGAAAGACCGCCGCGTATATCGGCGCGTCGTCGGGGGGAGCGAAACGGCGGCAGAGGAGCGCCGCCGAACCCGAAACGGCAAGGACAACCAGTCCCATAACGGAAAAGAGAAACGCGGCGCTGACGGCGGTCTCGTTCAGACGGCGCGGATTCCCCTCAGAATAGGCGATTGTGACGAACCGCGCCGAGGCGGTCGTCATTCCGAAGTCGACCAGGCCGCACCAGCTGGTAAAAAGGCCCGCGAAAACGAAGACGGCGTACTGACGGTCCCCCAGCGTCCTGACCAGATACGGGGTCAGAAAGAGCCCGATCAGAATCGCGGCGGCGTAGACCAGAACGCGGAGCCCCGCGCCGCTTAAAAGGGAACGCAGATGCCGGTTCAACGTTCGCCGCCCGTCATAAAGTCAAGGTCGGTCAGACGTTTCCCCTCGAGGATCGCCCGACGGACGAGCGCCTCGCGCTCTTCCAGACGGTCGTATTTCGCCTGCTGATTGATTTCGACCGGATCGGTCGGCGCCCAGTTCGGGTCTTCGCCACGGTCCTGGGCGGCCAGCGCCTCGGCACCCCGCGTGATGATGGCAAGCGCCTCTTGGTATTCGGGGGTCTTGCGCGCCGCCTCCCAATCGCCGTCTTTCACGAGGCGGGCGAGACAGGGGCTCAGTTCCGGCCGATCGAACGAAACGCCGAAGGTCACGTCCCATTCGTTGGCGCCGGTCAGCGTCTGGAGACGTTTCAGGTCGTCCGCCGAGATCGGCGCGCGGCCGTACCGCCCTTCCCGATACGAGGTGCCGTAGGTCGGGTAATACGGCGCGTTGATATCGATCCAGGTCATGACGCGGTCGAAACTTTCGCGGTCGGTCTCCTTATCGAACCAAAGTCCCATCGCCTTGCGCTGCCGGTCGATCATCGGGTCGGGATGGCCGACCAGGAGCAGTTTCCCCAAGACGCTTTCACGCGCGCCCCACTCGTGGGCGGGGAGGAGGTTGTGGGGGCCGGCGCCCGGAACGCGGACGAACTTCTTCATCCGCAACTGCGAATACGACGTGTTAAAGACCAGATTTCGGTCGCGCGCCAGGTTCAGCTTTTCGCCCGCCGGTTTTCCGTAGTCGTGGCACGCCACGCAGTACTTGTCGAAGACCGGCTGGACTTCGGCCATGTAGCTGAAGAGACGCGGCTCGCCGTACCAGGGCGAGAGCTTCCGCGTGTTGCCGGCGATCGATTTGACCGAAAGGTTCGACGACTGCGGCGCGCCCAGGCGGTCTTCATGACAGCCGACGCACGCGTTCGTCTCGCCCGGGCGGACCATAATTCCGCTGCGCATCGACTGGACCATCAGTTTGTCCCCGTCCAGGAGCTGAAAGTAGAGGAACTTTTCGGCGGGGACCTCAAACGAGACGCTTCCGTCGCCGTTGACCGGCACGTCGCCGAGGATCCGTTTGTTGTTGAAGTCGTCCCACGTCATCGCCGGGGCCTGCGTGCCGGTCGTGTCCCACCACTGATTCGTCCAGAACCGCTTTTCGGGCGACTCGACCACGCGCAGGTATTTCACGCTCCCCGGCTCGACGTTTTCCATGCCGAGCCCTTCGTAGACGTTCGAGACGACGAACGTGCCGGTCTCTTTGGTCAGGTCGACGCGGCTGCCGATCACCGGCGGCGGCGCGGCCGCCGCGATCGGCATCGGGTCGTAGCAGGAGGCGGGATCGGCGTGAAGCAGGACGATGTTCCCGTCGGTGTCGAGCCCCCAGACCGCCATCTCGAGCTTTTCGGCGCCGGGCACCATTCCCGACGCCAGGAAGAAATCGTCGGAAATCGGGAACGGGTCTTCGAACTTCTGACTCAGCCGGGAGTAGGTGTCGTATTTCTTCTGTTCCTTCATCGGGTCGGGGCCCGGCTCGGCGCTGACCCAGTCGCGCGCCTCGGCGGGCCAGGTCATCAGAACCGCGTCTTTCCCGTCGACCCCCAGACGGCGGTCGACCAGGGCGATCGCCCCCCACGGCCGGTCGTGGCACGAACCGAAGGTGCAGATAAAGACCGAGTCGGAACCGGGGAGCGCGCGGGCGTCGAGCACACCGCCGGGAGAGGCGGTGTTGTTCCCCCAGAATATCTCGTGTTTCGTGCCGTCCGGATTCGTGACCCAGACACCCTGGGCGTCTCCGAAGTTCCGGTCGACGTATTCCCATCGGTCGTAGATGATCCGCCCGTCGGCCAAAAGGCTCGCGTGTCCCTCGAAGAGGGTGCTCTTGCCGATCTGCTCGATGTTCGAACCGTCGTCGTTCATCACGAAGAGGTTCCCCATAATATGCCTGTTACACATACAGTATTTCGGCTGGCGGGTCGACGTGAAGAGTATCTGCCCGTTCGGAAGATAGATCGGATCGATATCCGAGACCCCGTCCATATAGGTCAGCTGGCGCAGCCCCTCGACCCCGTCGGTCGAAGCGCCGGCGGAAAGGGTGATCGCCGGACGGTCGAAATCGAGCGTCAGTTCGCCGATATGATAGGCGTCGTCGGCGGAACGCCGGAACGAAAAGAGGACTTTCTTCCCGTCGAAACTGACCGTCGGGTCGCGCACGATTCCCTCGGGAAGTTCCAGAAGGGTCTTCACCTCGTCCGTTTCGGGAAACCAGACTTTCATCGCCCCGCCCCCTTCGAAGCTCCCCTGGTTGATCTCCCCCTTCTGAAACATCGTCGCGGTGTTGTGGTGGTCCGGCCTGTATTGCGGACGGCTGACGTAGAGGATCGGGCCGGGAAGTTCGGCGAGCATTTCGCCGCGCAGCGCGTCTTCTCCGCCGCCCGCCGCCCCGTCGGCGCAAAGCGGCGCCGGAAGAGCCGGCAGGAGCGCGAAAAGGAAGAAAGAAAGGGTTCGGAAGACCGTCATGGCAGACCTCGTCGATTCGGGTGAGGAAAAAGGAACCGTGTTTTCAGTTAATCCCCATTATAGAGGGAACGCGCCCGAGGTTCAAGTAAAAGGGGGACGATCAAAAGTGTCAGTCCCAGGAGCGGAGATAGTCGGTATAAGTCCGGCCGGCGGAATCGGCCTTTCCCGGATCGGCGCCGCTTTCGAGAAGAAGAGGAATCAGGGCGCGCCGCCCGCATTCGGCGGCTTTGTGCAGCGCGGTTTTTCCGTCGGCATCGGCCCGGTTCGGGTCGGCGCCGCGGCGGAGAAAGTCACGAACCGCCGGCAGGTCGCCGAACCGAACCGCTTTATGAAGGAGCGTTTCGCCGAAAAGATCGGCCGTCTCGAACCGCGCGCCCCGTTCCAGGAGAAAAGCGGCGCACTCGGCGCGGCGCTGTTCGTAGGCGATATGCAGCGGGGTCTTCCCGTCCGGGTCGCGCGCCTCGAAATCGGCTCCTTCCGATTCCAGAAAACGGAGCGTCTCGAGTTTTCCGGCGCGGGCGGCGGCGTGGACGAGCGGGATCTCGATCGATTCCCGTCGGACGTCGATTCCGTATTCGATAAAATATTCGCGAAGCTCCTCCCCGCCGCCGTCGGCCGCCGAAGGCAAAACGCCGCAGCCGACCGAACGATCGAGCCGGGCGCCGGCGCGCGCCAGAGAAGGGATAAGGTCCCACATATCGTAAAGAACCGCCAGACGCAGAGGCGTGTCGCCGGCGGCGGTCGGCAGGTTCGGATCGATCCGCGGGCCGCGGCGCGGGGTCTCCCCCGCGCTATCGCGCGCCGGCCGGACGTCCGCCCCGTCGGCCAGGAGCTGTTCGGCGGCGCCGCGGCGCCGCCGAACGATCGCGGCGTGAAGCGGCGTCAGCCCGCTGTCGTCGAAAAGGTTCGGATCCGCGCCCGCCTCGATCAGAAGGCGGATCACCGCGCGGTGGTTCTTGACCGCGGCGATATGAAGCGGCGTTCGTCCCGCTTCGTCCCGAACGTCGAGGGGTTCCCCCCGCGAGAGGAGTTCGGCGATATGTTCCGGATTGTTCCGCCGCACGGCGTGATGCAGCTCGACGGCGCGGCGCGGAAGACCGGAATCGTCTACCATTTTTCTTCCATCAGGCCGACGACGCGGTCGGCGATCTTATCGATAAGGTCCTGCTGAACCGTGGCGGTCGACTGCCCCATTTCGGCGACGAGGTACGACATTTCGTTGACCGAAACGCCGATCGAGGTGAGCGGAATCGGGTCGAGCCGGGCGAGGGTCTCTTCCTGGCGCGTTTTCCACTCCGCCGACACGCACCAGACCATATTCTTCTGGCGGGTGTTGTTATACCGATCGAGACCCGAGATATACTGGTTGTCCGACTTCAAACGGATAAACAGAACGCTGTCGGCGTTCTGCGACGAGGCGATGTCGAACGGAGTTCTGTCGGTGATCCGTTTACAGACGGCTTCGGTCAGCCGCTCCCCCAGATCATGGCGGTAGGTGTCGGCTTCGGCGATCGGGACGAAGACGGTCTTGATCTCCGAGGTGTAGAGCGCGCGCGTACCGAATTGGTAGCCGCCGCATCCGGCGGCGAGGGTCAGAAGGAACAGCGCGGCGAGAAGTCCGGGCGCCGTCCGGGGATATCCGCTCTTTCGACTCATCCTAACGCACCTCGCTTTCGGTCTGCCCGGCTTCGGCGGTCTTTTCGAGCTGGGTGAAGTCAGGCTCGGCGATATCTTTCTTACCGTCGTCCTCTCCCCGAACGGCGGCGCTCAGACGCTCGCTCGGCTGATCTTCGTAGTATTGGTTGTTCGTCTCCGGGAGGAAGGGGGCGATCGGACGAATCAGCGCGAACTGGTCCGACTCGGCGGGATTCTCGCGGATCGCCGCATAGCGTTCGGCTCCCTTCGCGGCGTATTCGCTGTCGGGGAACTCTTTGATCAGCCGCTGGTAGTAACCCCGCGCCGAGGCGTAGATCTTTTTCTTTTCGTAATACTCGCCGCGCACCAGAAGGTATTCGGCCTGCTTTTCGCGAATGAGGCGGAGCTGTTCCTCGATGACCTTCGGATCCCCCTTGTGGGCGCGCTGGGCGGTCTTGGCGATCTCTTCGGCGCGGCGCAGCGGGGTCGAGTCGTAGAACGGCCCGCGGTACGACTGATAGAGCGCGAGCATCGCCAGCTGATACGCGCGGTCGGCGTATTTGCACGCCGGATAGAATTCGTAGAGGCGCTGGTAATATTTGGCGGCTTCCTCGAACGAGGCGTCCCCCTGCTGAACCCCGCGCCGCATATAGGCGTTGGCCAAAGCGAAGACGGCGTCGGGCGCGCGGCCCCGATCCGAAACGTCGTTGGTGAAAATCGTCTCGAAGGCGTCTTTCGCCCCGGCGAAATCGCTGAACCGCGGCCGTTCTTTCCCCTCGAACCGGCCGATCACCTCCGGGTCTTCCTCGGCGCATTTCACCCAGTAGACGCCGATCCAGTAGAGGCGTTCCATCGCGTCGCGCCGGAGGACCGAGTTGCTGTATTTCTTCAGGAGCGCTTTGTAGAAAGTCTTCGCCTTGGTGTAGTTCCTGCCGAAGAAGGAACATTCTCCCGCGTAGAAGAGGGCGTCCTCTTCGAGGATCGAATCGGGCCACTTCTTTCCAGCCTTTTCGTAGAGTTCGCCCGCCTCGCGGAGCTGTTTCGGATCTTCGGTCTTCTCCCACTCCATCAGCGCAAGCGTCGCCTTCTTCATGATCGCGAGCGCTTCTTTTTCGTTCGGGCCCATTCCGATGTAGTCGCGCCACTTGTTATACAGCGTCGAGGCGGAGTATTTCGACCAGTCGACCGGCGCGTCCTGTTCCTTTTCCCAGTCCATCAGCTCACGGTTCGACGAAACGTCGCTCATCAGGTTCAGATCGGCCGCCGAGATTTCGCGGACGAACTTGTGCTCTTCGGCGGCGCTATGCTCTTTGCCGCGCGCGTAGGGGGAGTCTTCGCTTTCAAAGATCTCGTGGTCGTCTTCCAGCGGCTGGAGATAACGGGGGAGTTTATCCTTCTCTTTTTGGTCGGCCCGCTGTTTCGCCAGCCACGCGTCGTATTCGGCTTTCAGTTCCTTCTCGGCCTCTTCCTTTTCGGCGATCGATTTTCGTTCCCGTTCCGGCTTCCCCTTTTCGCGGTCGATAACGCTCGTCAGTTCCTCTTCGGAAGGCTCGAGCGCCTCGTAGGCGTTGCGCGCGAATTCCGGGAACTCCGATTCTCCCGGAAGGGAAGCGGCCGATTCGGGATCGTCCAGTGTCTCGACCTCGGCAAACCCGCCGTAATCGGGGCGGGACGCCGCCGCGGGCGCCGGCGGGTTTCCGTTCGGTTTTTCCGCCGCCGAATCGCCCGAGACGGTGAATCCGCTGTCATACCGGGGCGGTTCGGCGTTCGCAACTTTTACGGGTTCGGCCGCTTCGGACGGAGCCGAAGCGTCGGCGGTCGCCGCGGCGGGCGCGGCGGACTCGCTCGGCGCGGCGAGCGTTTCGATATCGGCGAACTCGCCCCCGGCCGTCGGCGCCGGGACGGAAGGTTCGGTTTCGGCGGCCTGTGCCGGTTCGGCCGGTTCGGCCGGCTCGGTCGGAGCCGAAGCGTCGGCGGCCGTCACAGCGGGCGCGGCGGATTCGCCCGGCGCGGCGAGCGTTTCAATATCGGCGAATTCGCCCGCCGAAGTCGGCGCCGGAGCGGGCGCGGGAGGAGCGACGTTCGAAAGTTC
>CACXFR010000116.1 GCA_902766935.1 uncultured Planctomycetota bacterium
CCGCGCGCGTCAAATCCCCAGATGCCCCGACTGCCACGCCTCGATCGCCTCGAGAACGTCGCCGGTCAGACGCTGGTCGAGCGCCGGAGAGTTTTCCGTGGCGTTATACTGGTCGTAGAGGCGGTTCACTTCGGGCCGGTCGAGGAGAAGCCCGTATTTGGCAAGGTGGCGGCGGAACAGGTCGAGCGCCTCTTCCCTCTTTTCCGTCTCAAGCGCGCTGTCGGCGACCAGGTCGCCCAAAAGGTTCTGAATGTGCGACGACGGGATCGACAGGGCGATCTCGCTCTTTTCGGGCGTGTTGTCGGCGATCAGACGGAAGAAGGTTTTCCGCGCCTCGCCGGAATCGCCCGGCCACGGTCCGCTGAAGATGCTCAGAATATCGGGACCGCGGAGAAGAAGTCCGTATTTCTCGATGTGGCGGCTGAGCGCGTCCAGATAACGATGACGCGTATCGGCGTCGAACCGGCCGTCGAAGGTCAGCTGGCTGAGCGCGATCTGGATCGACTTGGCGGGAACGGTCATCGCAAAATCGATTCCCTCGCGATAAGTGGCGGGAGTGGCCAGAAAACGGAGCGCCAGATTCTCCACGTCTTCGATGTAGTAGACGTTCTTCCCCGTCCCGTTCAGACGGGTCAGCATTTCAATCGCCTCCTTCGCCTGCCGGAACCGCACGTCGGCGGGAACCTGGCGCGGATCGGTCTTGGCGTAGAGTTCGCCGACGAGCCGTTTACCCGACTCCGTATCGAACGGAATGACCGAGACCTCGGCGTTCGGCTCCCCTTCCCCGTAACGGCGCGCCTGGCTGCGGCGCGTGTCGTCTTCGAAAACGATCAGAATCGGGATGTCGTGGGTACGGAAATCGGCGGCCAGCGCCTGAGCCACGGCGCGCGGGTCGGGGGTCTTCACGTCGGAGAGGGTCACCACGAATTCAACGTCGGCGTCGTTTTGCGCCTTGGTCAGAATGTCGCGGCCGGTTCCCGCCGGCGTGGTCAGAATCCCCCCGTCGGAAATGAAGTTGCCGACTTCGCCGATCGTCTCCATATCGGGCGCCGCCACGATCGCGCGGCGTTTGCCGAGGGATGTGGTGAACCAGACGAGCGAGGCGGTCACGCTGCTCGAACCGTTGTACGAAACGCCGGGCGCCAGAGCGACGATCGTCCGGAGCGCGGCGAACCGGAGCCGCCGGTCCCGCGAGACCGCGGCGCGGACGAGATCCGAAGGTTCGTTTTCCCCGAAACAGAGAGAGGCGTCCCCCGTCTCTCCCAAAAGGGTCACCGGAATGACCGCTCCTTTTTCATGCCCCGACTCCAGCGCCAGCCGGAGGGCGGCGGAGCAGTCCTCGGCCGTCAGATCGGGAAAGAGCGCGCCGAACGCGTCGACGTCGGCCGGCGCGTCCAGTCCGTTCTGATAGAGGAGCTTTTCGGCCGCGGCCACCTGGGCGGCGGCGCGGATCGGCATTTCCGAGGGGTTCAGCCGGTATGCGTCGCAGAGCGACTGGGCGGCCAAGACGCGCAGCGCCGTTTCGGTCGGCACCATTTCGCGCTGAATCCGGCCGTCTTCCCGAGGCTCCCAGATCGGATACTCGCCGCCGACGGTGTTCGGCAGAACGATTTTCCCCTCGAAATACGCCATTCCGCGGCGATACGCCCGTTCGGCCTCTTCGGCGGGAGTCGGCACCGTCTCGACCTGCGCCTGAATCACGCTTTCCAGAACCGCGCGCGTTTCGCCGGAAGTCTTTCCGTCGTAATACCGCAGAACCAGCGGAGTGATTTCGGGGAGTTCGCCGCTCTCCCGAAGGATCGGAGCCAGGCGGCGAAGCTCTTCCTCGCCGCAGAAGCGGACCCGCGCCAGGAGCCCCTCGGCGGCGAAGACGCCGCCGTGCGCCAGAAGCGACGCGGCGCGCCCGCTCTCTTCCGCGTCGCTCGAATTGAGTTTTTCCAGAAGGAAGTCGAACGATTCGGGATAGCCCCGTTTCAGGTCGGCCAGGGCGGCGGCGCGGATTTCGGGAGAACGTTCCCCCGCCCGCCGGAACGCGTCCTCGATGTGGGCGGGATCCCGCCACTCTTTTTTCGCTTCCTCGAAAATTTTGCGGACCGACGCCTCGGCGGTCTCGCCGATCACCTCGTTATGCCCGAACGCGATCAGTTTGTCTTCCCCCACACTGTCGACCAGCGCGGCGTACTGAGCGGGAGTCCCTTCGGCTTCCAGTCCCTGCTGCGCCAGAATCTTGGCGAACTCGGCCCGGCCGACGCGGGAGATGCGGATCGCCGCCTCGAAGAGTTCCGGACCGGTCGTCGGCCGATTCGTCAGGAGTACTTTTTCGGCGGGGGTCAGCGTTTTATAGAAGTCCTCTTCGGTCATTTCGGAGAGGGGTTTTTCGGAAGGATGCTGAAAGACGACGTCCCCCCTGTCGTCGAAGCGCGGAACGTCGACCCCTTTGCGGTCGCGGAAAAAACGGGACGGGAGCTCCGGCCGCACCGTCTGCGAAGCGTCGGCGCCCTCGGTTTTCGGAGTCTCTTTCGACGGCGGCGCGATCGCGTCGGTTTCGGCGTCTTCCCCGGCGAACGGATCGGCGGCGGCGAAAATGAGCGCCGCGCCCCCCAGAAGAAACGACGCCGCGGCGGCGAACGTCAAAAATCGGTTTCGTCCGCACCCCGATTCGGAATAACTCCTGAAAAGAGGGAATGGGAAGATCGTCATCGCTGAACCTTTTATTCGGAGAACCGTTTCGGAGATCTTTTCGGACGGCGATCCCCCGCTCAGGGGCGCGGAAACCGGGCGCCGAAAACGTCGCGCATAATAATAGGGGATACTAACATATCTGCGGAAAAAAACAAGAGAAAATAGGAAAGATGCGCTTGCCGGCGTTCTCTCCGCGCCGCCGCGCGAACCGGCGGGGAAAGGGGAGGGCGGGTTCTTGCCTTTTTCCGAACTTTCGATTAAATAACTTCTGAGAAGCGTTCCCCCGACGGAGTATATTCCCGATGAAATCCGAAGAAAAACTGATCCGGCATCTGCGCCGGAAGATCGAGTCGATTCCCGAACTGACCTCGCGCCTTCGGCGCGGGATCGGCGACGACGCGGCGATCCTCGAAACGTTCCCGGGAAACCTGGTCGTCACGACCGACATGCTCTGCGACGGGATCGACTTCGTCTGCGGGAAAGACGCGCCGGAAGAGATCGGGCGGAAATCGCTCGCCGTCAACCTGAGCGATCTGGCGGCGATGGGCGCCGCCCCCCTGGCGGTCGTGCTGTCGGTTCTCCTCCCGCTCGACGCCGAAAAGCGGATCGGCCCGACCGGCGGGTTCGCTGAACGGCTCTTTCGGGGAATGGTTCCGCTCGCCCGGCAGTTCGCCGTCTCGGTGGCGGGAGGGGACACTAACGCCTGGCACGGAGATTTCGCGATTTCGATCACCGCGCTGGGAAGCGTCGAGCCGGGACGCGCTCTTCTGCGCAGCGGCGCGCGGCCGGGCGACCGCGTCCTGGTCACCGGCGGCGTCGGCGGCTCGATCTTCGGCCGGCAGTTCCGGTTTACTCCGCGGATACTCGAAGCGCTCTATCTGGCGAAGTATTACGAGATACACGCGGCGATCGACATCAGCGACGGGCTGGAGCTCGACGCCTTCCGGCTGGCGCGGGAGAGCGGACTGGTCTGCGGCTTGGATCCCGCGTCGATACCGATCCACCGCGACGCGCTGAATCCCCCGCCCGACGCCGACCGCTTCCCCGGCTGGAAAACCGAAAAGCCCCCTCTCGAACACGCGCTCTCCGACGGGGAAGATTTTGAACTTGTCCTGGCGGTGCCGGCCGGCGAGGCGCGGCGTCTAATCGACGCGCAGCCGTTTTCGGCCGCCGCGCGGGGAGACCGAACCGTACGCCGCGCTCTGGAAGAGCTCTGCCGCGTACACGGCTTTCGGTTTACCGAAGAAGATATTCAAAAGCTGGCGGAAGTCCGCCTGACCGAGATCGGGGCTTTTAAAGAGGGAGAGTCTCCCGAAGCGCCCGACGGCGCCGGCTGGGAATACCGGTTCTGAAAAAAAGACGGCGCGCCGCGGCCGCGTTACTTGTCTTCCTCTTTGACGTAAAAGCGCTCCAGGTTGATTCCCCCTTTGAGCTGCTCTTCGAGGAGCATCACGCGGCTTTCGAGGAGCGCGATCCGGCTTTTGAGCACCGGAATCTGGTTCTCCTCCTCGTGGATGTGAAGCGGACGCGGCACTTTCGGATACCCCAGATGGCGGTTCAGCGCCGAAAAGAGAAACGCCGGATCCCGCCCCCGGGAAGCCCAGCCGATCCGCCCTTCCCGTTCCCCGAAAAGAATCTTCTCTTCCGGCTCGTCCCCCGTTCGCTGACGGTAATACAGGCTGCGGACATAGATGAGCGCCGCCAGGTCGACCGCCCCCAGCTGCCGGCGAAGAATGACGTTGATCCAATACGTCCACTCGTCGTCGTACATCGGGTCGGCGGCGATCGCGCCGAGCGACTCGTCGTAGCCGAGCCGGTTCCGGCTGACCGTCTCGAACTGGTAGAAGAAGACCCCCTGCGGGGTCGGGTCCCCCGCCATATAGCCGGCCAGACGTTCCAGAATCCGCAGCGCGGTTTTAAAGTCGAACCGCCCCCCTTCCGTTTCGCTCTCTTTGACGACGAACGTCTGAAACGGGGAGAAGTAATGCTTCATGACCGCCATCGCGCCCGACATCGTCCCGCGCAGCTTAATTTCGGCCAGGAGGTAGTCGATCGCCATCGGGAGCTTGACCGTCGAGAGAACCTCGCTTTTCATCGCACGGAGGATTTCCTGGGACGAATAGCCGTCGTCAAGGCGTTCCAAAAACGTCTTGAAAAAGAAACGCTGTTCGACGTATTCGTCTTTTTCCAGAAGCATACCGCCGTTCCCGGGGAGAGAAAACCTTTTCGGCGCGGAGCGGAAACCGCCCGCTCCGCGAATTCATTCTACCCGAAACCGGGGAGAAAAAAAGCCCGCCGAACTTTCGTTCGGCGGGCGTCGGTTCACCCGAGAGCAAAAGCTCCGAGTTCATTCCGTCAGACGTCTCTCGACATCGGGTTCGAATCGGCGGGTCGCCGTCACTCCGAGACTGCGGGCCTCGTGCGACTGACCGACTTCGGGCCACGCCTGAACGTTTTCGAGTTCCGGCATCACCTCGCAAAGCTGGTCGACCATATTGTCGGCCATCACCCGAATGTTCGATTCGCGCGCGTCCCGACGGATCTGTTTGGCCGACTTCATCACCAGCACGAGGGTGGCGCGGCTGCGGATCGGATTATCGAGCTCGCCGTCGATCGGTCCGAGCAGTTCCGCAAGCGGAACGTCGAGAACCTCTTTCCAGGCCATCAGCTGCGAGATCGTCAGATCGGTGGTCGGCCGTTCCTGACGGCGCGCCTCCTGAACCGAGATCCCGAGCTTCCGAGCGCAGGTCTGAATCGACATTTCCTGATTGATGCGGACCTGCTCAATCTGGTGAAACCTCTTCTCCGACTTTCGGGACTGAGGTTGTTTCGCCCCTCCCGTCACAACGATCGGGGCACCGCTGCCAAGACCGGTCAAATTACCGGTGGTAATGGGGATGTTGGGAACTGAGGGATTGCTCATCATCTTTCCTCCTATACCGGTATTGCACCGTCACTGATATTGTTTCGAACGCCGCGGCCTTCCCCAACGGTCACAAAGCTGTTGCCGAACGGCGTTCCTTCTTTCGCGCCCTATGAATTCTCGGAGCGCTCCGAGCGCCCCGTCATTGGCAACTTAAATTAAGCAAGGATCGTGCCAAAATCAAAAAACTTTAGTAAATTTTGAAACAATTTCAGTTTTCCCCGATTTTTCGAGACGATTTCGGCGAAATCGGGGGTTTGACAGAAGGGAAACTCAAAAAAGAGGGGGGCGTTCGGCAAATCGTTGGATCGAAAAGCGCGGCGCGCCGTCCGCTTCGGCGCCGATAAAAAAAGGCTGCGGTACTTTACCGCAGCCAGCTGACAGAAAACGCCGCAAATTTCAGCGGAGACCCGAGACGGGACTCATCGGAATGTCAAGAAAATAGGGAGCGCCGTTTCGAACCAGGTAAACTTTGGCGTTGACCGATTCGGCGGCGAAATCGTTCCACTTCCGAGCGATGACATAGAGGATGTCGATCGAGGTGGTCGCCCAGCGGTTATTCGACGAGTCGTCGATCACAAATCCGAAAATTACGTCGCCGACCTGAATTCCGCTCTTCGTCGTCTTAAAGAGGGTCGTGTCGCTCACGCGTGTCACGACCGCGCCGCCGGAAGGCATAATCTTGTAGTTGTCCATCGAAACCTGCGCCAGGAAAGGATAACGGCGGAGAAACTCCGACTTGTCGATCGGCTCGGCTTCGATTCCGAGAATCTTGTAGACGACCTCCTCTTTGCTGTTTCCGACCAGCGAAAGGTTTTCGCCGGCGTTGCGCGAATAGGAAGGCGCTGCTTTCGCCTCGCTGAACCCGCTGCCGGAACCGGCCTGCTCGTCAAGACCGCGCGCCGCCGCGGGACGCTGCGCGGCGTAGAGGACTCCCTCCGAAGAGGCCGACGCGCCGCCCATCGCGACCTGTTTTTCGAACTGCTTTCCCTGGCGTTTGACCTTGATGTCAATGTTGTCGCTGAGGGCGACGCCGATCAGCGAACGGGTGAAGTCGAGGGACGAGTGAATTTTGATTCCGTTCGACTCGAGAAGAATATCCCCCGCCTCGACTCCGGCGGCGGCGGCGGGGCTTCCCGGCTCGACCGACTTGACGCTGACGCAGTCGGTTTCGCTCTCGCCGAGCGGGTTTTCGTCGGTCGGAACCACCATCTCTTCCAGATGAAGCCCGTGATGGTTCGCTTTGGCGACCGAGGCGCGGATCAGCCGGTCGGTCACCGAGGTCACGATGTCGACCGGAATGGCGAACGCGATATTCTGTGCGTCGTCGCGGACCGCGGCGTTCATGCCGATCATTTCGCCGTCGAGGTTCACCAGCGGCCCGCCGGAATTTCCGGGGTTGATCGGCGTGTCGGTCTGAATGGTTCGTTCGTAGGAGACCGTCTCGCTCGAGGTGAGCGGACGGTTCAGCCCGCTGACGATCCCGCGGGCGGCGGCGTTGGCGTAACCGAACGGATTGCCGATCGCCAGGACGTCTTCGCAGACGTAGACCCGTTCGTTCTTGCCGAACGTGATCGGAGTAAACTCGCGGTTGGCAACGATCCGCAGAAGAGCCAGGTCGGTTCCCGGGTCGTGCCCGATGAATTCGATGTTTCGATAGACTTCGCCGTCGAACGTGGTCACCTGGATGTTCTGGAGCCCCTTGACCACATGGTAGTTCGTGATCACATAGCCCCGCTCGTCCATAATGATGCCGGATCCCATCCCGGTCACGCTTTCCTGCTTCGATTTTTCGGCGAGCTGGCGTTTATAGGCGTCGTTCCGGACTTCGGCCACGTCGAACTTCTTTTCACCCCGAATACTCACCACCGACGGGGCGGCCTTGTCGTAAGCGAGAGCGAACGCGTTCTTCTTGGCTGCGAGCGATTCTTTTCCCGAAACGGGAATCGTCAGAAAAAGAGCGCACAGAACGAGAAGGGCAAACCGCCAAACCGAGCGGAATTCCTCGCGATCGAAACGGCACTTCCTCGTAAACGGAATCGGAAGGAATCGCTTCATGGGTGAATTTGGATAAAAACCGGCAAATAGAGAGGAACAGTCCCCCTCCGGGTTAGGTCAACGGCAAAGAAAATGGTTCTTTGCGGGTTCTTCCGGTTGTAACGGAAATAACCTTTACCCTTTTTCGGTTATTCCCAGCCCAGGGCTTTATTAAAAAACGACTCTCCGCTTAAGAAGTTTAATTCTGTTTTCACTCCCCAGACCGGCCGGCCGGCGATCTCCCCTTCCGGAAGTTTGACCAGGTCTTTGACGGTGGTCAGATACCCCGCGGCTTCGGAACGGCAGGCGGCCAGACGGCGGATCCCCTTCACGCCCGGCGCGGTATGGTCGGGGAATGCGATTCCCGGGGCGGTTCGGACTCCTTCGGCCCGGAGCATCCTGAAGAAGCCGTCCGGGTTTCCGATCCCGCAAAAGGGGACCCAGATCCTTTCCTTTTCCTCTTTCAGCAGACTAAACGGTGCCGATTCCCACCCGCTCAGGGTTCGGCGCAGAAGAGAAGTCGGGCGGACCGCCGCCTCCCCCCACAGGATGTCGGGGACGTATCGGCGGACCCGCGCCTCGATCGCGCGGCGCGCCGGCTCGTCGACCAGGTCGGCGCGGTTGAGAATCACCCCGTCGGCCCGGCGCAGGGCGTCGAGCGGCTCCCGCGCCGTCCCGGCGGGAAAGAGCCCCCCGCCGAACGGGTCGAGCGCGTCGATCAGAACCAGGTTCACGTCCCGCGCCAGGCGGCGGTGCTGAAATCCGTCGTCTAATATGATGAGATTCGTCTCGGGAAAATCGGCCAGAAGGGCGCGTCCGGCCTTCACGCGGTCGGGATCCTGGTAGTGGGGAACGTCGGGAAAGTCGAGCGCCAGTTCCGCCGCCTCGTCGTTTCGGCGCCGAAACCGATTCGGCGCCCCTTCCCCCGCCGCCGGTTTGTCCGGCGCGCGGTAACCGCGGCTTAAAAGGGCGGGACGGATTCCGCGCGCCAGCGCCGCGCGGAGCAGGGCCGCCGACGCCGGAGTCTTCCCCGTCCCCCCCATCGTCAGGTTCCCGAGGCTGACCGTCGTCACGCCGAGACGGTAACTCTTTTTCAGCCCGGCGTCGTAGAGGAGGTTCCGGCACCGGACGATCGGGGCGTAGATAAGCGCGCATCCGGCCAGGAAAAGATGCAGGACGCCGTAAAGACCGCGCCGTTTTTTCAGCAGTTCCCGAAAGTCCATCCTCTGAATCGCTCCTCTTTTCGTTCCGCGGCGCTCCGCCGAATCCGCGGGTATTATAACGGAAGGAAAGCGGAAGGTCTATACGCGCTCCGGTTTCGGCGGGGCGGAAGTCTTCTTCCCGCCGAGTCGGACGAGCGCCCAGGCGATCAGCGCCCCGACACCGGCGAAAAGGAGAAAGACCGCGGCAGAGTCGAGAAAAAAGAAGACCCGCGGCTCGTTGAAATCGAGAAAGAAAAAACCCGCGCGGCGGAAAAGGTAGTCGGCGAACCGACGCCGGACCAGTGCGGGGCCTCCGTAAAGGGCGGCGGCGACCCAGAGAGCCGAAACGAGGACCGCGGCGGTTTTCCCCTTTTTGCCTCCGGCGGCCAGCCGGCGGATCGGCGGGATCAGGTGCGAGCCGGTGTGAACCGCCAGCAGGAGAAAACCCCAGTGAGCCAAAAGAAGATGCGCTTCGCGGGCCGGAGAGGTCAATCCTGAAAAATGAACGAACCTGTAGAGATGTTTCGAAATCAGAACGCCGCAGACCGGCTGGAGAACCGCCCAGACCAGGAGGAGAACGTCGAGAGCCGAATCGAAGAGGCGCTTGGGGGTATGGGCGCCGCGGAAAAAGGCGCGGTACCACCCGCCGCGGCGGCGGTGGTGCAGAAGGAAGAGAAAGAACGCCGCGGTTCCGGCCGCCTCGTGAAATCTCTCGCCGACGAGGGAATACGCCATCAGAAAGGGGAGGAGCGCCGCCATGGCGACCTCAAGATTGATTCGTTTCACCGCGCGTCCTCTCTCCGCCGCCTTAAATTTTCGCGTCCGTTCCGCGTTCGGATTCTTCCCCTTTTCGCGAACGGGGTCATTTTAGCAGAGCTGACGCCGGTTTTCAAGTTTCGCCGCGGAAGGGGCGAAGCCGGAAGATTGACAAAAATTCCGTCTGAAGATACGATCATAGAGCTGGGACGAGAGGGACGCAGGGCGCAGGGGCTCCCCGACGCGCGGCTCGGTTTCGGAGAGGAGTTCCGAAACTTCCCGAGACGGTTTTCCGCTCCCTCCCTTTAACGATTCTCCCACCCCCAAGAGGAACTGATTGAGACTTTCGGAGCTGACCGACTACGCCGCGGGGAAATACGGAATCAGGGAAGAGTTCAAGTGGGACGCCTTCCCCGGTTTTTCGGTACTTGCCGATCCGAGAACGGGTCAGTGGGCCGCGCTTCTGATGCGTCTGCGCAACGAGGTCACCGGCGAAATCGTCGAACGGTGCGACGTCAAATGCGGGCAGCGGACCCTTTCGGAAATCCGCGCCCCTTTTCTCTCCCCGCCGTTCCGCATGACGGGGTACCGATGGATCGGCATCGCTTTCGGCGAGTCGACCGATCCGGAGACCGTCTTTACCCTTTTCGACCGCGCGCTTCAGTCCGCCAATCGGAGCGGCTGCCTCATCCGGCTGGCCCCTTCGGCCGACGAGGGAGGCGAACTCTACCGCGAGACGCCGCTGGCGGCCCCCGGACCGCCGCCGCTTCCCGAACGGACTTTCGTGCCGGAAAAGATCGTCGAGATGAAAAAACGGTTCGGCCGGGAGGAATACTCTCCGGAATGGAACGCGCGGAATTTCGTCCTTCAGGCGAAATTTATGGAGGACTACGAGGACGACGCCGTCTGCACGGAAGGTTTCCACCATTACTTCCCCACGTATAATGACCTGAGCCTGCGCCAGCTGCGCGGTTATTTCGGGTGGCGGACGCGGCTTCGAAAGGGGATCTACGAACCGATCGCCGCCTCGATGGCGTATCTGTATCTCTACGAGCTCCTCTGCGGGGTCGGCTCCTCCTCGCCGGAAGAGGCGTTCGGGAAGATGAAGACGTTCGAGTCCGGCTACCTCGACTCGGGCCTCGGCGATCCGGGAATGCGCCGGAACCTCCGCCGCTGGATGTTCGAGTTCGCGGTGATCCGCAATCTTCCCGTCGAGACGGCGCTCGCCTACGCCGATCCGGAGACCCTGGCAAAAGACGCGCAGCTTGCGGTCCTGAAAGTGCCGAAACTCCACTCCGACGAGGAAATCTTCGCCGCCCTTCTCCGCTTCGGCGACCGGGCGCTGACGCGCACGTCCGTCTATAAACAGAGCGAAGAGGAGGCGAAAACCCTCTTCGCCGCGATCTGGCGGCATCTTTCCGAAAAGTGCCGAATTGGGGACAAGAGCTTCTTCACCGCCTGTTTCGGCCGGCGGCGCTCCTATCGGTGGTATCCGCTTTCCAACGCGATCTTCTGGGAGAAGGATCCCGTCCGAACCGCGGATTACGATCTGTCGGTCTGCCGCTCGTACCGATGCCGAGACGGACGGTGGCGCGAAATGCGATACGAAAAACTCTTCTTCAACCGGAACCGCTTCCTTGCCGTATTCCGGGAAGCGGATAGAATCTTCCGTAGAAAGACGAAGTGGGGGCATTACCTCAAAGAGAAGCCCGAAGATCTCTGGGCCGCGCCGTTTATCGAAGAGGTCTTCGCCGCGCGGGAGCGGGCAAAGGCCGAGGCCGCCCGGCCGGTCGTCACGCTGAGTCTTTCCGAAATCGAACACGTCCGCCGCGACGCCGCGATCACCCGCGAACGCCTTCTGACCGAAGAGGAACTCGGCGGTCCGGGGGCGGAAGAGCCCCTTCCGCCCCCCGCCGCGGACGAAGAGCCGAGCGCGGCTTTGGCGCGGCCGAGTCTCGACGGACTCGACGCGACGCACACCGCCGTCCTGGCGGCGCTGGTCGACGGGAAAAACCCCGCCGGGCTGATCGGCGCCGAACGTCTGATCCCTTCGGTCGTCGCCGACCGGATCAACGAGGCGCTCTTCGACCGGATCGGCGACAGCGCGCTCGAATGCGACGGAAACACGATCTCCCTCGTCGAGGATTACCGCGAGGATCTCGAACGGATATTGAGAGGATAAATTCCAGATGAACGACGAAAACAGACGGGCGCCGCGGCGAATCGCGCAAACGGTCCTGAACTCACTCAAGGGGGGCGTGGTGCCCCGGATCGGACTCCCCTACATCGCCGTCGGGCGGAAAAGCGAGATTGAGGCGCTTCTGCACGACGTCGACGTCATCGGCGAAGGGGGCGCCTCGTTCCGATTCGTCGTGGGCCGCTACGGCTCGGGAAAGAGCTTTCTCATCCAGACGATCCGCAACTACGTGATGGACCGGGGGTTCATCGTCGCCGACGCCGACCTTTCCCCCGAACGGCGTCTGCACGGCACCCAGGGACAGGGGCTGGCCACCTACCGCGAGCTGATCGGGAACCTGTCGACCAAGACGAAGCCAGAGGGAGGGGCGCTTTCGCTCGTCCTCGACCGCTGGATCAGCTCGGTGCAGACCGAGGCGGCTCGGCAGACCGGCCTGGCACCCGGCGACCCGGCGCTCACCCAAGCGGTCGACCGGCAGATCTACGCCGTCACCCAGGCGGTGAGCGAACTGGTGCACGGATTCGAGTTCGCCCGCCTCCTTTCGCTCTACTACCACGCGTATATCGACGGCGACGACGAGACGAAGGCGAAAGTCACCCGATGGTTCCGCGGCGAATACACGCAGAAGCGGGAGGCGAAAAGCGAACTCGGGGTCAACATCATCATCTCGGACAGCGACTGGTACGACTATCTCAAGCTCTTCGCCGTCTTCTTCCGGCACGCCGGCTATACGGGAATGATGATTATGATCGACGAGCTGGTCAACATTTTCAAAATCCCCAACACGGTAACCCGTCAGTATAACTACGAAAAGATGCTGACCATGTACAACGACACGCTCCAGGGAAAGGCGAAATACCTGGGGATCATTATGGGGGCCACTCCGCAGGCGGTCGAGGACAAGCGGCGCGGCGTCTACAGCTACGAGGCGCTCCGATCGCGCCTGGCCGAAGGGAAGTTTTCGCGTCCGGGGGCGCGCGACCTCCTGGCGCCGGTCATTCGGCTCGAGGCGCTGACCGCCGAAGAGATGCTCGTTCTCTGCGAGAAACTCGCGCAGATGCACAAAGACCTTTACGGACACGACCGCGTCCCTTCCCCCGCCGAACTGGGGAGTTTCATTAAGATCGAGTACGGCCGTATCGGCGCCGACCAGAACATCACACCGCGCGAGGTGATCCGCGACTTCATCGAGCTGCTCGACCTCCTCTACCAGAACCCGAAAATGACCCTCGACGAACTGCTCAGCTCCGGCGAGTTCACCTACGCCGAGTCGGACGCCGTCTCGGACAAGGGAGAGGGGGGCTACGCGGAGTTCACCCTATGAACGTCTACGAACGATACGCGCCGTTTATCCGGGACTACATCTACCGCAGCGGCTGGCAGTCCCTGCGCGGCGTGCAGAACGGCGCGGGGGAGGCGATTTTCGGAACCGACAAAAACGTCCTTCTGACCGCGTCGACCGCCTCGGGAAAGACCGAGGCCGCGTTCTTTCCGATCCTGACCCTTCTCGACGAAGACCCGTCGGCCACCGTGGGCGTTCTGTATATCGCTCCGCTCAAAGCGCTGATCAACGACCAGTTCGGCCGGCTCGAAGAGCTGTGCGAAGAGGCGCACATTCCCGTATATCGCTGGCACGGCGACGTGCCGCAGACGCGCAAGCGGAAACTCCTGAAAAAGCCGGCGGGGATTCTCCAGATCACCCCCGAATCGCTCGAGTCGCTCATGATCAACAAGCGGACGGAGATCCCTTCCCTTTTCGGCGATCTGCGGTTCATCGTGATCGACGAGATTCATTCCCTTCTGCGCGGCGACCGCGGAATGCAGACTTTCTGCCTGATCGAACGGCTCTGCCGGGCGGCCGGCTGCGCCCCCCGGCGAATCGGCCTTTCGGCGACGATCGGCAACCCCGAGGCGGCCGGCGCTTTTTTGGCCGCCGGGAGCGGACGCGAGACGGTCATCCCCCGATGCGAGTCCGGGCGGGAAGTCTGGCGTCTTTCGATGGAGCATTTCTTTAACACGTCTCCCCAGGCGGACGAGGGAAAGACCGAACCGATCGACGCGCTCGAGCCGGACGAACCGACCGACACCGCGCCGGCCGCCGCCGACCCGGGGATCGGCTACATCTTCGAACACACCCGCGGCAGGAAATGCCTCATCTTCACCAATTCGCGCGAAGAGTGCGAGGCGGTCTGCCAGTCGCTCCGGCAGTACTGCGAGGTCAAACGCGAGCCGGACCGTTTTCTGATCCATCACGGGAACCTTTCCGCCTCGTACCGCGAAAGCGCCGAAGAGGAGATGAAAGACGACGACTCGTCGATGTCGGTCTGCGCCACCGCCACGCTCGAACTGGGGATCGATATCGGCCGGCTCGAACGGGCGTTTCAGCTCGAATCCCCTTTCACCGTTTCGGGTTTCCTGCAGAGGATGGGGCGGACCGGCCGGCGGGGCGACCCTTCGGAAATGTGGTTCGTCATGCGCGAGGAACATCCCGAGGCGCGCGCCATGCTCCCCGACATGATTCCGTGGCACCTGATCCAGGGGATCGCGCTGGTGCAGCTCTACGTCGAGGAGCGGTTCGTCGAGCCTCCGCGGACCGACCGGCTTCCGTTCAGCCTCCTCTACCACCAGACGATGAGCACGTTGGCCTCGTGCGGCGAGATGACCCCCGCCGAACTCGCCTCGCGCGTTCTGCCCCTTTCGCCGTTCCGGCGGATCGTTCCCGACGACTACCGTGTTCTTCTCCGCCATCTTCTGGAAACCGACCATATCGCCCGCACCGAAAACGGGGGGCTGATCGTCGGCCTGACGGGAGAGAGAATCACCAACAGTTACAAATTTTACGCAGTGTTTCAGGAGAACGTCGAGTATTCGGTCCGCAGCGGCTCCGAAGAACTCGGGACGATCGTCAAGCCCCCGCCGGTCGGGGACAAGATCGCCATCGCCGGACGGGTCTGGGTCGTCGAAGAGGTCGACCACCAGCGCCGCAGCGTCTACTGCACCCTGGTCAAGGGAAACATTCCCGCCTATTTCGGCGACTGCGCCGGCGACATTCACACGCGGATTCTGGAACGGATGCGGCGGGTTCTCGCCGAAGAAAAAGAGTATCCCTACCTGATGCGCCACGCGGTCTGCCGCCTGGCCGACGCGCGCGAGGCGTTCGCGAAATCGCGGATGTCGCGCAGCCCGCTGGTTCACCTGGGGGGGAAAATGTGGGCGCTCTTCCCCTGGCTGGGCAGCTACGCGTTCCTGGCGATGGAGCGGTTCCTCAAACTCCGATGCGCCAAACGTCTCGAACTGCGGGGGCTGAATCCCTCGCGTCCGTATTACATTCAGTTCACCATGCAGGCCGACGAGGAGGAGTTTTACCGCGTCCTCGCCGACGAGGCGGCGAAAGAGTTCGACCCGCTCGAACTCGTCTATCCCAAAGAGGTTCCCGTCTTCGAAAAGTACGACGAGTTCGTTCCCGAAGAGCTTGTCCGCAAAGGATTCGCCCGCGGGGTTCTCGACGTCGCGGGGATGAAAGAGCGGATCTTCGCCTGGGCGCGGGAGCGGGACGGCGGCCATTCGGAAGAAAAAAGGTAATTTTTTCGCCGGCGAACCCCCACTGCCCATCGTTTCCCGTATAATGGATGAGTGTCCGCCGCGCAGAAGCCGGCGGACGGACTGTCAAAGTTTCCTGAAGAATATCGAGTGAACGCCGATGGCCAACATTATCGCTGTGATCTGGGATTTCGATCGAACGCTGATCGACGGACATATGCAGGACCCTATCTTCAAGCGTTACGGCGTCGACGCGGCCGCGTTCTGGAATCAGGTGAACGCCGCGCCGGCAAAGATCGCCGCCGACAAAAAGATCCGCGTCAACGCCGACACCTACTATCTGAACCACTTCATTCGGTGCGCCCATAACGGCACGTTCGAAGGCCTGAACAACAAGATGCTCCGCGACTTCGGCAAGGAGCAGAAGTTCTATCCCGGGGTCCCCGAAATCCTTCGGCGCACCAAAGAGCTTCTGACGTCCGACGATTCGTACGCCGAATTCGGAATTCAGGTCGAGCATTACATCGTCAGCACCGGATTCGCCGAGACGATCCGCGGGACGGAACTGATTCCTCTGGTCGAGGAAATCTGGGGATGCGAACTCCTTGACGACGAAAATGGCGTGATCGGCGACATCGTCTATACCATCGACAACACCACCAAAACGCGCGCCATCTTCGAGATCAACAAGGGGATCGGCAAACGCGAAGTGATCGACGTGAACTCGAAAGTCCCCAAAGAGCTGCGGCGGGTCCAGTTCGAGAATATGATCTACATCGCCGACGGCCCGAGCGACGTTCCGGCGTTCTCGCTGATCGGGCAGAACGGCGGGTCGACCTTCGCCGTCTATCCGAAGGGGAATATGGAGGCGATGAAACAGGTCGAACAGATGCGCCAGGACGGCCGGGTCGACATGTTCGCCGAAGCCGATTACCGGGAAGGAACGACCGCGTGCATGTGGATCGCCAACAAGATTCTGGAACTCGCCGACCGCATCCGAAACCGGGAAAAGGAAAAAGTGATCTCGTCGGCGACGCCGGCCCCGCACCATCTGATTTGAACCGGAGGGGGAAAGTATGAAAATGTATATCGCGACGACGGTCGTTCGAACCGAGCTGGGCGACATCACGAAAATCGAGGGAATGGACGCCGTCGTCAACGCCGCGAACAAGACGCTTCTGGGGGGCGGCGGAGTCGACGGCGCGATCCACCGCGCGGCGGGTCCGGAACTTCTCGCCGAGTGCCGCACGCTCGGCGGATGCGAAACGGGCGAGGCGAGAACCACCAAGGCCTACCGTCTTCCGTGCCGATACGTCATTCACACGCCGGGCCCCGTCTGGCGCGGGGGGGCGCGCGGCGAGGCGCGGCTTTTGGCCGACTGCTACAGGAACTCTCTCGCCGAGGCGATGCGCGTCGGCGCGCGGAAAATCGCATTCCCCTCCATTTCCACCGGGGTCTACGCCTATCCTCTCGGCGAGGCGGCGCGGGTCGCGGCCGGCGCGGTGCGGGAGACGATCGAACAAAACGCCGGGGCGTTCGACCATATCGTCTGGGTCCTCTTCGACCCGGCGACCAAAGCGGCTTACGACAAGGTCCTCGCCGGGCTCGACGAGGAGCTGAACGGCCCGGCGGAATATCGGAAAGAATAACGGCGCCGCCGAATCGGCGGACTTTTCAGCAACAGAAGAAAGGACAAGACCATGGAATTCATCGAACTGGCGAAAAAGAGATTTTCGGTCCGCAAGTACGCAAGCAGACCGGTCGAGCGCGAAAAGCTCGACCTGGTGATCGAGGCGGGGCGCGTGGCGCCGACCGCGAAGAATCTGCAGCCTCAGCGGATCTACGTCGTAGAGAGCGCCGAAGGGCTCGCGAAGATCGACGCGCTGACCCCCTGCCGCTTCGGCGCGGGAATCGTCTTCATTTTCACCAAGAACACCGACGAGGAATGGACCAATCCGCTCGAGGCGGGCGTCCGCGCCGGGGTGGAGGACGTGAGCATCGTCGCCACGCACATGATGCTCGAAGCCGAGGACCTGGGACTGGGAACCTGCTGGGTCAACTACTTCCCGAACACCGAGCTGGAAAAGGCGTTCGGACTTCCGAAAAACGAGCGTTCGGTTCTTTTGATGCCGCTCGGCTACCCCGCCCCCGACGCCGCGCCCGGCCCGAATCACGCGGCGAGCAAAAAGGCCGACGAGTTTGTGAAGTTCATCTGACGCGCCGAAGCCGGAGCCCCCGTCCGCCGAATCGGGGGCTCCGCCCGGCCGCGCCGCGGGACTTGCCGCGGCGGACCCTTTTCCATCCTTCTCCGACCGCAATTCAGGCTTTTGCAAAGACGAATTTTTGAGGAACGCCGCGGGAACGCGCGATCCCGCCGGGGGTGTGTTCCGACGGGAATATGATATAATGTTAGGGTTATTCTTCGCTCTGAAAAAAGTCACTCTATCCACGAAAGGAAGATCAGCCAGATGAAAATCGCCACCATCGAAACGCCCCGCGGCACCATCAAACTCGAACTCTTCGCCGACAAGACCCCGAAAACGGTCGCCAACTTTGAGAAGCTCGCCAAAAAGGGATTCTACGACGGCCTGACGTTCCACCGCGTGATCGCCGACTTCATGATCCAGGGGGGCTGCCCCCTCGGGAACGGCTGCGGCGGGCCGGGCTACACCTTTGAAGACGAATTCGTGCCGGAACTCCGCCACGACGGGCCGGGAACCCTCTCGATGGCGAACGCCGGGCCGAACACCAACGGTTCGCAGTTCTTCATCACCCACGTCGCCTGCCCCTGGCTCGACGGCAAACACACCGTCTTCGGGAAGGTTCTCGAGGGTCAGGACGTCGTCAACGCCGTCCGTCAGGGGGACAAGATGCTCAAGGTCACCGTGACCGACGTTGAGGAATAATATGCCAAACGATTCTTCTCCGACATTTGAAGAGACGCTGGAAAAGCTCGAGAAGATCGTTGCGTATCTCGAAAGCGGCAAGGCCGATCTCGACGACTCCCTCGCCAAATACGAAGAGGGAGTGAAGCTCCTTCGGCAGTGCCGGACCCTCCTGAGCCGGGCCGAGCAGAAGATCGAAATCCTGCGGGGCGTGAACCCCGAAACCGGCGAAGCGGAAACCGAGCCGGCCGATCTCAGCGCGCTGACCGCCGACGAGACAACCGCCGTACGGGGGAAATCTCCGCGCCGCGCGAAGAACCCGGACGAAGACCTCTCTTAAATGGAAAGTTCACATTATCTCGAAACGCTCCGCGCGGTCATCAACGCGCAGCTCGACCGGCTCTCCGACTACCCGGCCGCGGTCCCGCCGCGGCTGAAAGAGGCGGTCCGCTACTCCCTCCTGCTGGGGGGGAAGCGGCTCCGGCCGATATTGACGCTCGCTTCGGCCGAAATGGCCGGGGGGAATCGCGCGGAGGCGATTCCCGCGGCGTGCGCGCTCGAGATGATACACACCTATTCCCTGATCCACGACGACCTTCCCGCGATGGACAACGACGACCTGCGCCGCGGTAAGCCGACCTGTCACGTCAGGTTCGGCGAGGCGACGGCGATTCTCGCGGGAGACGCGCTCCTGACCGAGGCGTTCGCGGCCGTCGCGCGCACGACCGACGCGTCGCTCCGCGCGCCGATGACCGCCGTCCTCGCCGAGGCCGCGGGGGTCTTCGGGATGATCGGCGGGCAGACCGACGACGTGATCGGCGAGAAGAACCTTTCGGGGGGAAGCGCGTTCGAGGATCGTCTGACCCTTCTCCGCTCGATACACAGGCGGAAGACCGGCGCGCTGATCACCGCCGCGTTTCGGCTCGGCGGGCTCGCCGCTTCGGCCGGCGAGGAACAGCTCCTCGCGCTCGAGACCTGCGGCGAAGCGTTCGGCCTGGCGTTTCAGATCACCGACGATCTGCTCGACGTCACGGGAAACGAAAAACTCCTGGGCAAACGGGTCGGCAAAGACGCCGCGCTCGGGAAACTGACCTTTCCGGGCCTTCTCGGAATCGACGAAAGCCGCGCCGAAGCGGCCCGTCAGGTCGAGGCGGGGCGCCGCGCGCTCGACGTTTTCGCCGACTCGCCGGCCAAGTCGGCGGTCGTCGAAATTCTCGAGTCGACGCTCACGCGCAAAAAATAAAAAGTTCGATTCGAAACGCGTCCGCCGCGAAAGGCGCGCCGCTGAACAAGTGAAATCATTCGTGAAATGAACCAGGAATCCGACCGTCCCCTCCTCCCCGAAATCGCCGAAAGCCCGGCGCGCTTAAAGGAGTTCACCGAACCGCAGCTCCTTCAGGTCGCTCGGGAGATCCGCGAACTCCTCTGCCGTCTTTCCGAGAAGCGGAGCGTTCATTTCGCGTCGAATCTGGGCGTGGTCGAGCTGGCCGTGGCGCTCCACTCCTCCCTGGACTTTTCGAAAGACCGCCTCGTCTGGGACACGGGGCATCAGTGCTACCCGCACAAAATTCTGACCGGCCGATACGGCGAAATCGACTCGATCCGAACGCTCGGGGGTCTGATGGGATACCCGAATCCCGAAGAGAGTCCGTTCGACCTCTTCATGACCGGTCACGCCGGATGCAGCGTCGGTTCGGCGCTCGGCCTTTCGCTCGGCGACTCGATCCTTCGGCCGGAAGAGGAACGCCACGCGTTCGCCGTTGTCGGGGACGGCGCGCTGGCCAGCGGGGTCATCTTCGAGGCGCTGAACCTCGCCGGCGGTCTGAAACACCCGATCACGGTCATTCTGAACGACAACAAAATGTCGATCTGCGGCCGGGTCGGCGGACTGGGTCTCTACCTGGACCGGCTCCGTCTGAACCCGACGTATAAAAAGATCAAAAACGCGATACGCAGCGCGATCGACGCCGTTCCTTCGGTCGGCACGAGTACGGGGGATCTCATTTCGCGATTCAAAGACAGCGTCAAGGCGGGAATCACCGGCGGGATGCTTTTCGAGGAATTCGGGTTCCGGTATATCGGGCCGATCGACGGGCACAACATTCCCCTTCTGCGCCGGTATCTGACGATGGTACGCCAGTTCCGCGAACCGGTTCTGCTGCACATCCTCACACAAAAAGGACACGGGTATCGCGACGCCGAACTCGACCCGGCGCGGTATCACGCGCCGAAACCGAGTCTGGTCGGTCATCATGACGATCAGCCGGACGGGGCGGAAGCCGAAAAACCGAAGGGCAAACGCGGGAAAACCGCCTCGGTAGCGATTCCCGAGGCGCGGTCGGTCCGATCCAAGCAGGACCGTACCCCGCCGGTCTCCCCGGCGGCGGAAATGCTCCCGAACGATTCCGATCCCGACATGCCGGGAGACCACTCGTTCACCCACTGGGCGCGGAACGCCATCTACCGTCTGATGAAAGAAGACCGCCGCTTCTGCGTTCTGACCGCGGCGATGGCGCAGGGGACGATGCTCGAGCCGATCCGGCGTCTTTTTCCCGACCGTTTCTTCGATGTCGGGATCTGCGAGGCGAACGCCGTGGTGACCGCCTCGGGGCTGGCCAAGGCGGGAATGAGGCCGATCGTCGATATTTACAGCACCTTTTTACAGCGCGCGTACGACCACCTGTTTCAGGAGATCTCGCTCCAGAACCTGCCGGTCATTTTTATGATCGACCGCGCCGGGGTCGTCGGCGCCGACGGGCCGACTCACCACGGGGTCTTTGACCTGGCGTATCTGCGGCCGCTGCCCAACTTTCAGGTGATGGCGCCCGCCGACGCGCGCGAGGTCGAACCGATGCTCCGCTACGCCGCGGCGGGCAATTCCCCCGCGGCGATCCGATATCCCCGCACCACCGCTCCCCGGCTCGAACGGAATCCCGCGCCGATCGAGGCCGGCAAAGCCGAAATCCTCCGCGAAGGGGCCGACGGCGCGATCGCGGTGCTGGGGGAACGCGCCCGCGCCGCCCTCGAGGTCGCCGGCGAACTGGCCGCCCTGCCGGGGCCGGAGCGCCTCGACCTGGCGGTGATCAACGCGCGGTTCGCCAAGCCGCTCGATACCGAAACGCTCCTCTCCCCCCTGCGGGAGGGGAAATTCCTTCTCACCGTCGAAGAGGGGGTTCTGGCCGGCGGGTTCGGCAGCGCCCTGCTCGAAGCAGCTTCCGATGCCGGCGTCAATACACAAAAGATCCGCCGGCTCGGAATCGGCGACGCCTACACGCCCCACGGGAGCCGCGACGAACTGCTCCGGCTCATCGGGCTGGATCAGGAGAGTCTCCGTTGCGCCGCGCTCCGCGCGAAAAGGGATTTTGACGAAAAGAAATTCTGAGCGATTCGATTCCTTTCCCATGGACAAAAAAAGAGACCGCCAAAAGCGGTCTCTTTTTTTGTCGTCTCGTCCGTACGAAGCGGTCTATTCCGCAGGCCCCGATTCGGCGGAAGCGTCATCTTCGGCGTTCTTCTTCGGCTCGGCCGGTTTCGGCGCGGCGATCACCACCTGGGCGTGACGCACAACACGGTCGTACAGCATAAAGCCGGGCCGCGCCTCGTTGATCACCGTGTTCGGCTCGGCGTCGCTCGGGAACATCGCGATCGACTCGTGAACATTCGGGTCGAACTTCTCCCCTTCGGTCGGAATCCGAACCACGTGGTTCTTCGCCAGAACGTCGAGAAGCTGGTCGTAGACCATCTTCACCCCTTCGACGAACCCTTTCACCGATTCGTCGGCGGGCGCGGCTTCGAGCGCGCGGCCCAGGTTGTCCCAGACGGGGAGAATGTCGCGCGCCAGTTTCATCGGCGCGTATTTCTCCTGGTCGGCCAGCTCTTTGTTTTTCCGCTGGCGGAAATTCTCCAGTTCGGCCATCGCGCGCAGACGCTGATCTTCGGCCTCGGCCAGCTTCTCTTTGAGCGCGTCGACTTCCTTGACCGCCGCGGTGCGCCGGTCGCGCTCTTTTCGGGAACCTCCGAGAACTTCATCCCCGGCTTTTTTCAGGATCTCGTCGAAATCGTCCTGAGTCTCCCCTTTCGAGGCGTTCCCGGGCTCGTTTTCGGGCGCGAACTCATCGCGCGGGGTCTTGTTGTCGCTGCGTGCCATCTTTCCCAACCTTTATCTGTTCAGCAGCCGCCGTATCGCCGAAACACAGCGGCCCAGAAAGTCAAGAACTCTTTCTAGGAGACTTTCTTTTTTTTTTTCGATCCGCCGACTTTACGTCTTCGGTTCTCTCTTCGGGAAACGAGGCGTCCTCTTTCCCGAAATAGTCTTTCATAAACTTTTTAAGCGTATTGAAATAGGCCTTCCGCTGACTGAATCCCGCTTCGCCTTCGGTTTCGGCGAGTTTTTTCAGATCGGCCTGATGTTTCGGCGAGACGCTTCGGGGAACCTCGATAAAGACCTGAACCAGCAGATCCCCTTTCAGGTTCCGCCGCGGAAGGGGCATACCGCGCCCCTTCATGCGGATCACGTCGCCGTTCTGGGTGCCGGCGGGAACCTTGACCCTGTCGATCCCCTCCAGGGTCGGCACCTCGATTTCGGCGCCCAGAACCGCCTGGGTGTACTTGATCGGGACCTGTATGACCAGATCCTGACCGTCGCGCCGGAAGAAGGGGTGCTGTTTGACCTGGATAAAGACGTAGCAGTCCCCCGCCGGACCGCCGTCGGGACTCCGGTGCCCTTCCCCCTGCATACGGAGGCGGACGCCGCTGTCGATCCCGGCGGGAATGCGGATTTCGCGAACCACGTCTTTTTCGACCATCCCGGCGCCGTGACACGTCGGGCAGGGCGTCTGAATGATCTTCCCGCGCCCGCCGCATTTCGGGCAGGTGGTCTGCATCGAAAAGATGCCGTTCGACTTCTGGATTCGGCCGCGTCCGCCGCAGTAGCGGCAGACCTCGGGCTGGGTGCCCGCCTTGGCGCCGCTGCCGTGGCAGCTGTCGCACGGCTCGTTGCGGCGGTAGCGGATCTCGCGCGTCGTCCCTTTGGCCACGTCGTGCAGGTCAAGAGTGACGCTGCAGCGGATATCGGCGCCGCGGTGCGCGCGTCCCGACCGGCCTCCGCCGAAGAAGGAACCGAAAATGCCGTCCCCGAAAATATCGCCAAACGCCCCGAAGATGTCGCTGACGTTCTCGAACCCGCCGGGAGCGGCGCCGTTATGGCTGAGGCCTTCTTTCCCGTAGCGGTCGTAGATGGCGCGCTTTTCGGGGTCTTTCAGAACCTCGTAGGCTTCGGCGGCGAGTTTGAACTTGGCCACGGCTTCTTCATCTCCGGCGTTGCGGTCGGGATGATATTTCATCGCGGCTTTGCGGTAACTCACCGCGATCTCTTCCTGGGTCGCGGTGCGGTCAACTTCGAGTATTTGGTAATAATCGAGCTCGGGCATTATTCAGCGTTTCAACGCACGGCGCCTGCCGGCTTTTCCTTCTCGTCCTTTTTGATGTCGGTCACGAGCGTCTCGGTGGTCAGCATCAGACCGGCGATACTGGCGGCGTTGACCAGTTCGACCCGCACGACTTTCAGCGGATCGATGATCCCCGCCTTGAACATATCGACGTATTCCCGGTTGTGGGCGTCGTATCCGACGTTGGTCGGCCGCTGGGCGACTTCGTCGGCGATCACGCTTCCGTCGAGACCGCAGTTGTTGGCGATCATCTCGAGCGGCTTCGAAAGGATGCCGGCGATGATGTCAACGCCGATCTTTTCGTCGCCGCGCGCGGCCGCGCGGGCCTTTTCGACGGCTTCTTTGCAGCGGATCAGCGCCACGCCGCCGCCCGGAAGGATCCCTTCCTGCGCCGCGGCCCGGGTCGCCTGGAGGGCGTCCTCGACGCGCGCCTTCTTCTGCTTCTGTTCGGCCTCGGTGTGCGCGCCGACCTGAATGATCGCCACGCCGCTGCCGATCTTGGCCAGACGTTCCTGATACTTTTCGCGGTCGTAGTCGCTTTCGCTTTCGGCGATCAGCTTGCGGAGGAGTTCGGCGCGCGCTTTGATGTCGGCCTTCTTCCCTTTGCCGTCGACGATGACCGTCGAGTCCTTATCGACCGTGACCTGCTTGGCCTGGCCGAGCTGCGAAAGTTCGACGTTCTCGAGTTTCACGCCCAGATCTTCGCTGATCACCTGCGCGCCGGTCAGGATGGCGATATCCTGCAGCATCGCCTTGCGGCGGTCGCCGAATCCGGGAGCTTTCACCGCGCAGACGTTCAGAACGCCCCGCAGTTTATTGACGACCAGCATCGTCATCGCTTCGTTGTCGATATCTTCGGCGATGATCAGAAGCGGCTTCATCTTCTGGGTCACTTTTTCGAGGATCGGAACCAGCTCGCGAATGTTGGTGATCTTCTTTTCGTGAATCAGGATATACGGATCTTCAAGCTGGGCCGACATCGACTCGGTGTCGGAAATGAAATACGGGGAGAGATATCCCTTGTCGAACTGCATCCCTTCGACGACCTCGTAGGTGGTCTCGGCGGTCTTGCTGTCTTCGAGGGTGATCACCCCTTCGTTGCCGACGGCTTCCATCGCGGTGGCGAGGAGTTCGCCGATCTCCGGGTCGTTATTGGCGCTGATCGTGCCGACGCTGGCGATATCCTTTTTGGTGGTGACCGGTTTGGCCATCGCCTGCAGCTGGGCGACCGCCGCCGCGACGGCTTTGTCGATTCCGCGGCGGATCGCGGTCGGGTTGCTCCCGGCGGCGATGTTGCGCAGACCTTCGCGGAAAATTTCGCGGGCCAGAACCGTCGCGGTCGTCGTCCCGTCCCCCGCCTGATCGGCGGTCTTCGACGCAACTTCGTTGACCAGTTTGGCGCCCATATTTTCGAAGGGGTCTTCGAGCTCGATATCCTTACTGACCGTCACGCCGTCTTTGGTGACCGTCGGACCGCCGTACGATTTGTTCAGAATGACGTTCCGCCCGGTCGGGCCCATCGTGACAGCGACGACGTCGGCGAGCTTGTTCACGCCGTCCAGGATCTTTTTGCGGGCCTCGTCGTTAAAGATTAATTGTTTCGCCATGGTAACTTGTTCCTTTCAGATTTGAACCGGTATGCGGCTTTATCACTTAACGACTTTCGCCAGAATGTCGGATTCGCGCAGAATCTTGATTTCGCGGCCGTCCACTTCGATGTCCGAGCCGGAATATTTTCCGTAAATGACTTCGTCGCCGACCGCCACGCCCATTTCGCTCCGTTTGCCGCAATCGAGAAGTTTGCCGGCGCCGACCGCCAGAACGGTCCCGCGCTGCGGTTTTTCTTTGGCGCTGTCGGGAAGAAGGATCCCGCCCGCGGTCATCTCTTCGGCGGCCAGCGGTTCAACGACGACGCGGTCTTCGAGGGGGAAGATGTTGATTTCTTTTTTCGACATAGTGAAACCCTTTCAATCTGTATGACTGTTCTTTTTGAATTTTTATTTTTGTGTTACGTGTTATAGGCGTCGGCGGGCGATCAATACATGCCGCCCATGCCTCCCATTCCGCCCATGCCTCCCATGCCGTCCATGCCGGGCTGACCGGCGGGGGCGGGAGTCTCTTTCGGAATTTCGGTCAGAAGGCACGAGGTCGTCAGCAGAAGGCCGGCGACGCTGGCGGCGTTGGTCAGCGCGGTGCGAACCACCTTCGCCGGGTCGATGATCCCGGCTTCGACCAGGTCGCAGTAGACGCCCTTGTCGGCGTCGAACCCCTCGTTCTTCCCCTTCATCTGGCGGACGCGGTTGATGACCACGGCGCCGTCGATTCCGGCGTTCTTGGCGATCTCGCGGATCGGCGCTTCGATCGCCTTTTTGACGATCTGAATCCCGTAGACCTCATCGCCGACGCCCTCGACCTTGTCGAGAACCTTGGCGCTCTTGAGAAGGGCGACCCCGCCGCCGGGGACGATTCCCTCTTCGAGCGCGGCCTTGGTCGCGGCCTGGGCGTCTTCGTAGAGGAATTTCTTTTCTTTCAGTTCCGACTCGGTGGCGGCGCCGACGTTGATCTGCGCGACGCCCCCGGCGAGTTTGGCCAGACGTTCCTGCAGCTTCTCTTTGTCGTAGCTGCTGGTCGTCGTCTCAATCTCTTTTTTGATCTGATCGACGCGGCCGTCGATCGCTTCTTTTTTACCCGCGCCGCCGACGATCGTGGTGCTGTCGCTGGTGACGGTGATCTTCTTGGCCCGGCCGAGATCCGAAAGCTTCACCGCGTCGAGCTTGATCCCCAGGTCTTTGTAAATGGCCGACGCGGCGCAGAGGGTCGCGATATCGCCGAGCATCGCCTTGCGGCGGTCGCCGTAACCGGGCGCCTTCACGGCGCAGACGTTCAGGATCCCGCGGAGCTTGTTGACCACCAGCGTGGCGAGCGCTTCGCCCTCGATGTCTTCGGCGATGATCAGCAGCGGCTTGTTCTGCTTGCTGACGGCTTCCAGAAGAGGAACGAGCGTCTTGGCGGTCGAGATTTTATCTTCGTAGACAAGAACCAGGGCGTCTTCGAAATCGACGGTCTGGTTGTCGACGTCGGTCACAAAATGGGGCGAAAGGAAACCGCGGTCGAACTGCATCCCTTCGACGACCTCGACGTAGGTGTTCGCCTGCTTCCCCTCTTCGACGGTGATCACGCCGTTCTTCCCGACTTTCAGGAACGCTTCGGCCAGAACCTGACCGATCGCGGCGTCGTTATTCCCGGCGATCGAAGCGACCTGGGCGATCTCTTTTTTGCTCTTGTCGCTGACCGGAACGGCCTGCTTGGCGATCGCGTCGCAGACTGCTTCCGACGCCTTCTGAATCCCGCGGAACAGAGCCATCGGGTCGGCGCCGGCGGCGATCATTTTGAGACCTTCGGTATAGATCGCTTCGGCCAGAACCGTGGCGGTCGTGGTACCGTCGCCGGCCATCTGGTTCGTCTTCGAGGCGGCCTGCTTGACCAGCTGCGCGCCGAGGTTCTCTTCGGGATCGTCGAGGGTGATGTCTTCGGCGACCGTGACGCCGTCTTTGGTGACCTTCGGCGCGCCCCACCCCTTGTCAAGGACGGCGTTTCGGCCGCGGGGCCCCAGGGTACACTTCACGGCGCGTGCCAGTTTGCTCACCCCGGCGGCAATCGCCTGTCGGGCGGAATCATCAAAAGATAGATTTTTCGACACTTCGGACTTCTCCTCTTGCTAAAGATGTTGAACGTTTATCTAAAACAAATCGACTTCATTCAAAATGACAGTCCCAACCCCACCCCCACGGTATACGGTGCAAATAGTGTGCCAATCGCCGCAAAAGGGGTATTCTTTTAAATTATAGCCGAAAAACGGATTTCTTCCACTACGGGGGGGCAGAAACAAGAGGGGGAAAATGTCATTTTGACAGTTTCCCCGCTTTGGAAAGGGCGCGCGTTCCCGAAACGGGACGGCGGCTCAAAGATCGGAATTCCGTCCCCCGTCGGGTCGGAACCGCTGGTAGATCTCCCCCCGCAGGATCGCGATGTTTTTCGGAGCGTCGAAACCCAAATATACCCTGCGGGAGCAAACCTCGGTAATGCGGATCTCAATGCTGCCGCCGATCACGATTCGCCAATCCTTCCCTCCGAGAAAAATCAGATCCCCTCTTTTCCACGGAAGGCCTGCGAGCTCGGCGGCACTTTCGTCTCGGCCGTTCCTCCGAGCGGAAGAGGGAGATTCCGGTCCGTCCCCGGCTCGGGTTTGGGGGTCGGTTTCTTTCGGAAAGACCCGAACGTCCCTCGTCGTCCTGATCAGAATCGGAACGGTTCCGTTGTCCATACAGCCGGCGATGATCGTGATATCATCGTCGATGATAACGCTTTCGCGCTCGCGACGCATCAAAACTAACATATTTATTTCTCCTGGCTGAACCGAGAGGCGCCCTCCCGTCGGCGGTCGGGCCGAGGGTCGGAAACGAACTCAAATGAAAAAAATCGGATATCCCTTTCCCTATGGTATCGAGTCGATTCCGCGCGCCTTTATGAAAAAAATCTTTCGCGGCGTCCGCCCCGGCGAGGGGGCGGAAACTCGATCCCGATCCGCTTGTCCGGGAAGTATGATACTAACGAGCCGAAACGAAGGTAAATAATAAGATTCCAAAAAACCGATTTCGGCCGATTTTTTCGAAAAAAAAACGTTGGTTTGGAATGCCGGAAGAAAAAACGGGCGGTCCGAACGAACCGGGGGCGTCCTTTGCGCGCGGTTATTTCGGGTTGTTTTCGAGAAGAACGACCGCTTCGGCGGAAATCGCCTCTTCGCGGCCGATGAATCCGACCCGTTCGCCGGTCTTCGCCTTGACGCCGACCGCATCGGGCGGAATATTGAGGATCCGCGCGATGCGGGCCTTCATCTGTTCCTTATACGGGCCGAGTTTCGGCGCCTGGGCGAAGATGACCGCGTCGACGTTTTCGATCCGCCATCCCCGTTCGGAGAGGAGAGCGGCGGCGTATTCCAGGAACTCGGCGGAATTCCGGCCGCGGTTCTCTTCGGCGGTGTCGGGGAAGATCTCGCCGATATCCCCCTCGCCGAGCGCTCCCAGAACGGCGTCGGTCAGGGCGTGGAAAAGGACGTCGGCGTCGGAATGGCCGACCAGGCTTCGATGGTACGGAATCTCGACCCCTCCCAGGATCAGGGGGCGACGCGCGGGACCTTCTTCAAAACGATGAGTGTCGTGTCCCAGACCGATACGCATAGAGGTTTCCTTCCGACAGGCCGAAAACGGCGCAGAGATCGTTGTTGAGCCGGCGGACGCCGAGGGCGCCGTACCGTTCTATTTTAAAAAACGAACCTCAAAGTTCAAGGACCGTTCTTTCGAAAGATTCTCCCGGACGCTTGCCCGCGGCAAAAAAATGGTTTAAAATGTCAATAGACGGACGGATCGAAACTTCCCGCCCCCCCGTTTCCGAACGGCCGCGTTTGGCGGCGTCCCGCCGGAGAAAACTTTCACCCTTTAAGGAGAATGAACATAATGCCCCTTTACGAGATCGAAACCGAAGGCCACATCGTCATTGCGTGGGGAGAGAACGAAGTCGACGCGCAGGACGTCTTCAGCGAATACTACCCCTCCGAAGAGATCATTCGGATCACCAAGCGCCCTCGGAACGCCTGGGTCATTTCGAAGGCGCTCCTGGGAATCACCGGCAAAGTCGAAAAGAGCGAACTGGCGCGGGAATGCCTTTCGAAAGCCGCCGGGGACAAGATTCACGCCATCCGTCTCTACGTGAGCGAAACGGGGGCCGACCTCGACGAGGCGCGCCGGATCATCGAGTCGAATATGTCATACGGCTGGTAGCGTCCGCCGGGCGTTTCCGTTCACCCTGCCGGTCTGACCCTTTCGACCCTTTTCTCACCGAGCCGCCGCCGCGCCGATTTTTCGGCGGCGGCGCTTTTTCGTTTTCCGGCGGATCGGCCTGCGCCCCGTCGTCGGCCAACGGTTCATCGTCCGGCGCGTCCGGTCCGGACGGCTCGTCCCCGAAATCCGAACCGTCAAGCTCATCGTCCCCGAAATCCGAGCCGTCGTCCTCATTCTCCGCGTCGTTTTCGCTTTCGACAGAATCGGCGTCGGCCGTCTCTCCCCCGCCGGGGCCGGTCGGCGTCTTATCCCCGTCGGCGGGAGCCGTCTCGTCTTCGGAATCCGATTCTTCCGGCGCGGGGGGGACCAAACCGCGGCAGACCAGCATATAACCGCCCCAGAAGAACGGATGTTCCCCCGGAATCGGTTCTTTCGGGGGCGCGCCGCGGAACCGTGGTTCCTCTTTCAGGTTCAGCGGCTCGCTCATAAACTTGGCGAGCGTCTCTTTCCACGCTTCGGGAGCGGCTTTCTTTTCGGCGTTTTCGAGGAACGATTCGCACAGGCGATAGGTCGAGTCCCCTCCGACGCGCCATCGGCTCAGCAGGAGATTCTCACCCCCCTGCGATTCGAACAGAAGGATCGGCGTGAAGAATTCCGCGCCGCCGGCATTCTCTTTCAGCGCGGCCTCTCCTCCCGAACGGAGTCCGGGCAGGACCGCCGTCTTCGGTCCCCCCCACGGGAGGAGGCGCAGGTCGGAAAGGGGGGTTCCGTCCTTTTTCCCCTCGGCGCCGACCAGCGGCCAGTCGGCGCTGTCGGCGAAGATCTCTTCGTAGGAGAGGAGGCGGTCGGAAAGGGAGAGGAGGAGGGGGCGCGGCGCGGTGAGGGCGCATTCGGGCCAGAGGGCGCTTTTCGGAAGATTTTTCGTCAGCCGGGCGAGGGCGGCACGCTGTATATCAGCGTCCTCTTTCGGGTGGAGTTTTCCCGGGACGATCACCGTTTCGCTCCGCAGGGGTGTCGAGGAGGCGCCTCGGGCGAAACAGAGCGAAACGGTCGGCGCGCAGAAGAGGGTGAAGTTCTCGACCGACGCGATCGGAACGAGCTCATCCCCCCGCGGGAGGGTCATTGCGCCGAACGGGACGTACCAGAGGATCGAGTCGGGAACGACCGCCAGCTGTTCGAAGAGGGCCGAACCGCGCGCGTCGTCCGAGGTCGGATGTCCGAGCAGTGTCAGGAAGAACGCGTTCCCTTCGTCCCGCCAGTCGTCGGAGAGGTATTCCTTTAAGAGTTTCGCCTTCGACCCGTCGGAAGCGCCGCACGCCGAGAGGAACCCCGCCAGTTCCGCGCCGACCCCGCCGACGCTCCCCAGCCGCCACGCGTCGAATTCGTTTCGTGTGACAAAGAAGCCGTACAGGCCGCCGTCGATTTCGATAAACGAGAGGATCGCCCCCTTTTCGGGGATCTTTTCGCGCGTCTTTTCGAGCGGTTCGCGGGGGGGGAAGATTTCGGGAACGGGAAAGGGCATCGCGGCGATTCCGCGCAGGAGGGTCTCTTCGTCGTCGGCGGCGGACTCGAGTCGGCCGAGCGATTCCTGAACCGTTTCAATTTGCGCGGCGTCGGGAAGAATGCTGAAGGGGCGGAGCTGTTCGGCGAGCGCCGCGCAGTTTTTCTGAAGGGTTTCGAGCGCGGGATAATCCGCAAAAAGGCCGCGGCGCGCGATACGCTGATCGTCGGTGAGGGACTCTTCGGGCGCGGCCGAAAGGAGGCGGAGCGAAAGAACGCGCCCGCCCATCTCCTGCGGGGTCAGGAAGCGCCGGACGCGGATCCGTTCGGCGATCTCGAACGCCTTTTCCGGCTGCTGCCGGTCGACCGCCAGGAGGAACTGATTCCCCATCTCTTCGCTCCAGAGGCTCGTATCGGCGGCCAGCGACGCGACCGGGTCGAGCGTCCAGTCGTAGAAATCGGAATCGCGGAGCAGTTCGTCGTACAGTTCGGCGGCGGCGCGGGGGGTGAGCGAGTCGAGGGAGGCGTTCACCCGCCGGATCTGAAAGAACCGGAACGACCGGGACCTCGCCCCGTCGACGGCGCGGGCGAGGAGCTCGCCGCCTTCCTCGAAGTTTTCCCGGCGGTATTGCGTCACGGCGGCGAGATACCGGTACAGATCGGCGTAGCGGCTCTCGTCCAGGCCCGCCGACTTCAGGAGGGGGGCGGCGGCGCGCAGAAGCGGTTCGGCCGCCTCGGCTTCGCCCCGGCGGATCAGTCTTTCGGCGGCTTTCAGGTTCATCGACGCGGCGATCCATCCGCTCCGCGCCTGATCCGACGCCCACGCCGCCGCCGTCTCGACGGGAAAGGCCGACGCGGGATCGTCCCTCAGCAGGTCGGCGCCGACGAGTTTTCGCAGCGCCTCTTCGACCTGCTCCGGATTCCCGTAGGCGTAGGCCGAAACGGAGGCCTCGAGATACGAGTCGGCCGCTTCGAAGACCTTCCCGCTTCTGAGATAGATATCGCCGAGCGCCAGGAGCGCGTCGGAAGCAAGGAAGTGGTCATACGCGCCTTCCATCAGGAGCGACTTGTTCAGCCGGTCGACCGCCTCTTCGTGTTTTCCCGCCCCTTCCAGGGCGATGCCGAGCATCACGTCCAACAGGGGGCTCGACCAGTGGTTCCGCGACACCGCCCGTTTCGAGAAACACTCGACGATCGGCCGGGACCGGTGATCGTAGGGGGAGAGGGGCCCGAGGATTTCGTTCCGGCGGCGAAGCGCCAGCGCCGTGCAACGGAGGATTTCGGTCGGGTCGATTTTCCGCAGTTCGGGGTTCTTGAGCATTCCGCCCTGTTTGATCCGTTCGTCGGTGATCGGGTCGCCGAGCCGGATCATCGCGTCGTTGGGGAATATCCCGAGCGGAAGATTCCGCGCGCCCGCGCCCCAGGGGGGAGGCGTCCCTTCGCCGTGCCGCGTTCCGGTCGGATACTCGACGCGGGCGATCCAGTCGGGAACGCTCATATAGATGTCGATCGCCGACTCGAACGCGTCGAGCGCCGCGTCGGTGTCCCCGGTAACGAACTCGCATTCCCCCAGCACGGCGTAATAGCAGATCGAGTCGATCCACCGCTGCTGGCCGACTTTGGTCGCGCGTCCGAGTTCCTCGCGGCAGAGGTCGGCGGCGGCGGCGAACTCCCCCCGATTGAGGAGCTGCACGCTCTTGTAATGCAGGGGGGACGGAATGGTGCCTCCCCGTTCCCCCCGCGCCGGCGAGAGGGAGGCGGCCGTCAGGAGCGCCGTCCAGAAAAGCGCGCGCAGGAGCCCGGAGGCGGAACGGAAGGAAAAGCGGGCCGGAGCGGAGTTTATCTGTTTCATCTCAGGGGAGTTCCTTCGGGGCAGGGCCGTCATCGTCGAGCGGCTCGGGGATTTCGGTGCCGCGGCATCCCCGTTCGATGTAATTGGCCAGGAGGATCTGCGCGGCGATCTTATCGGTACGCTTTTTCCGCTGTTTCATCGTCATCTTCGCTTCGCGAAGGTAATAGCCCGCCTCGACGCTCGTAAACCGTTCGTCCATATAGTCGACCGGCAGACCGGTCAGCTCCGAAAGCCGCGCGCCGAAGGCGAGCGCTTCCTGAGCCTTTTCGCTGAGACGGCCGTCCAGGTGGAGGGGGAGCCCGACCACGAAGCGAACAATCCGCTCTTCCCGAACGAGCCGCTTGAAATACTCGGCGTCGAGCCGCTCGTTTTTGCGCGTGTAGATCTCGTAGGGACTGGCGATGATCCGGTCGGGATCGCTGATCGCCACCCCGATGCGGACCGAACCGAAGTCGATTCCCGCCAGTTTACCCTTTTCCTTCGGCGTTTCTGTATCCATCGGTTAACCTCATGATCGCCTGATTGGCGAGCGTCAGACCGAAAATGCCGGTGATCGTCGGCAGACTTCCCAAAGTCGAACGCCGCCGCCCGTGCAGACGCCTGTCGTCTTCCGAAACCTCCGGGGGGAGGATGCCGCGCGAGGGGAGCGTCTCCCGTATCGGTTCGGTCGAATAGACACACGGGATCAGGTCGGTATTAACGCCTTTTCGGCGGATCCGTTTGCGGAGCATCATCGAGAGGCGGCAGTGGGTGACGTCGGTCAGGCGGCCGAACCGGACCAGCGTCGGGTCGGTCCTCAGCGCCGCCCCCATACTCGAAAGGACGGGAATCTTCGCCTCGAGGGCGGCGGCGAGGAGTTCGACCTTCGGCGCGAGCGAATCGATCGCGTCGATCAGCAGGTCGGGCGCGTCCCCTTCCGGCGCCAGAAGTTCGGGAATCGACTCGGCGTTCAGAAGCCGGTCGACCGCCTCGACCCGCGCGCGGGGCGAGATCTCGAGAACGCGCCGGCGGGCCGCCTCGACCTTCCGCATTCCGACCGACGCGTGGGTCGCCAGAAGCTGGCGGTTGATGTTGCTTTCCGTAATACGGTCGCAGTCGACCAGGCGGAACCGGCCGACCCCGGCGCGGGCCAGCGCCTCGAGCGCGTAGCCGCCGACCGCGCCGACCCCGCAGATCATCACAAACGACCGATGGAGCCGCTCGACCGCCTCGACGCCGAGCAAAAGGCCGATCCGGTGAAACTGATCAAACTCTTCCAACGCAGACTCCTACTTTGGGGAAAACAGGCCGAACGCTTCCGAAAACCGCGCGGCGGCAATCGACGGACGCGCGCCGAGCTCTTCCAGGAGGGCGGCGGTCTCGACGACCCCCGACGGTTCCCGCCCTCCAGCGGGATAGTCGCTTTCGGGGACGATCTGTTCCGGGGCCGACAGGGCGAGCCGCCGAACCGCCTCCCGCCCCCGCCGCCGATCCGGAGCGGTCTGCGCCGCCGAAAAGGAGAAGAAGAACCTCTCCGAAACCGCCTCGCGCGGAACCGGCTCGACCGACCCGTGAACCAGAACGGCGGGAATCCGGCGGCATGAGCGGAGCGCGGCGAAGACCTCCCCGCCCGTTCGATAGGCGTGAACGACGACCGGCACCGCGAGCGCGTCGGCGAGCTCCAGCTGCGCGGCGAAGAGTTCACGCTGTCTCTCCCGCGCCGCCGCGGCGAGCCCTTTCGGCCCGAAGTCGAGACCGATCTCACCGATCAGAGGGGTTTCAAGCCGGCAAACCGCCTCCCGAAGCCGGCTGATCACCCCCGGCCCGGCCATAGACGCATACCAGGGGTGAATCCCGAGAGCCCCGGCAAGGCGGACCTTCCCCGTCCGGCCGGTCAGGCGGCTCACCGCGTCCCAGTCGTCCGGGCGCGCCGCCGCGGTCACCACGGCGGCGACCGACCGCTCGGCGGCCCGCGCCAGGAGCGCGTCGAGCTCCGCGGCCGACGGGGCGTCGGTCAGATGCGCGTGCGCGTCGACGATCAGGCTTGGCAATTCTTTTCCTCCCGGGACTTTACGATATCGCCCGTCTCTAATAATCGAAAGAATTCAGCCTTCCCCATTTTACCGCTTTTCCTTTTTCGCCGGACCTTCTCAAGAAGGATACCGTTTGAACCGATATTAACGATTAGAGGGATTATACCAAAACCGGAAGAAAAGTTTCCGAAAAAAGTTCAAGCTCAAATTGCCCCGGCGCAATGGATATTCCGAAATCGATAATACTGACTCTCTGTATCACGTTCCTTCTTTTCGGGGGGTGCGCTCTTACGCAGAAGAACGAGCCGAAAGAGGACGCCGTTCACGCGGTGTTCGAGGCTCAGCGTTCGCAGCAGACCCAAATGTCGAACTTTGCGGCTTCGGCGGGAAAGAAAAAGAGTTCGGAGAGTGAAAAGCCGGTCGGAACGGGCGAAACGTTCCTCCTTTCCGACAGGGCGAGGGAAATCTACGCGAACACCGAACGATAGTCCGAAACTCCGGCCGGCGCGCCGAAAGGGCGGCGGCACGAGGCAGCGATGAGCTACTCCTACACATTCAACGTTCCCGACCTGCCCGACCCGCCGCGGCAGGCGCGGTTCTGGTCGAAGGCCGACGACGACCCGCAGACCGTCGTCTGCGAAGTCTGTCCCCATCACTGCCGCGTCAAGCCGGGCCGTTCCGGCCGATGCCGCGTCCGAACCAATTCGGTCGGCGCCATGGCGCTCCCCTTCTACGGGAAATACACTTCTCTGGCGATCGATCCGATCGAAAAGAAACCCCTCTACCACTTCTTTCCCGGAAGCCAGATCCTTTCGATCGGAACCGCCGGGTGCAATCTGAGCTGTAAATTCTGTCAGAACTGGCAGATCTCGCAGGGGGATTTTTCTTCGGGCGCCCTTTCGTTTATGGGGCCGGCGCGTCTGGCCGACCTGGCGATCGGCCGGCAGGTTCCCGCGGTCGCGTTCACCTATAACGAACCGTCGATCTGGGCGGAGTATGTGATCGACGCGGCGCGCGAGTGCCGGCGCCGGGGGCTTCGGACCGTGGCGGTCACCAACGGAATGATCGAAGGGCGCGCCCGCGAAGAGTTCTACGGCGTCCTGGACGGGGTGAACATCGACTTGAAAGCTTTTACCGACGAGTTCTACCGCGGTCTCTGCGGCGGCGAGCTCCGCGCGGTGCGGGAGACGCTCCGCTACGCGGTTCGCGAGACCGACGTCTGGGTCGAGGCGACCAACCTTCTCATCCCCACGAAAAACGACGACCCCGACGATCTGAAACGCCTGGTCGACTGGTTCGTCGGGACGCTCGGGCCGGACGTGCCGCTCCACTTTTCGGCGTTCTTTCCGACTTTTCGGCTGACCGACGTTCCGAAAACTCCTCCCGAGACGGTTTACCGCGCGCTCGAAATCGCCAAAGACGCGGGGGTCCGCTACGTCTACGCCGGGAACGTCTGGTGGCGGCGGGGCCATTCGACCGCCTGTCCCGAATGCGGGGAGGAGATCGTCACGCGAACCGGATTCCGGTCCGAGTCGCGCATCACTCCCGAAGGGAAATGCCCGAAGTGCGGCGCGGCTATTCCCGGACGGTACAGCCGGTGACTCTCATCAGATCTTCCACGTCATACGCGCGCAGAACCGCGTGAATCACATTCTGAAGCGGGTACGGTCCGGGCGCGGCGTCGACGTAGCCGGCCCACGAGCCGGGGACGGCGGACGGGTCCAGCACGACGCCGGAAAAGAGTTCCGGCTGCGCCGCCGCCGCGTGGAGCGCGACCAGCGCCGCCGAGGGGGTGTCGGCGGTCAGTTCGATCGGCGCGGCGTTTTCCCCGCCGAGAAAGCGGGCGGTCGAAACGACGTCTTCGGCGCGCAGGCCGACGTACGTCTCGCCCAGCAGATAGGCGAGGTACCAGATCGTCCCGTCCGGCCCGAAAATATCCTTATTGTAATACGGCTTCCCTTCGGCGCGCGACTCTCCCCAACCGCGCGGCTCGACCGACCAGACCGCGGCGGCTCCCTCTTCCCGCGCCCGGCCGGCGAGTTCGGAAACCCTTTCGCTTCCGTTCCCCTCTTCCGAAACGATCAGACGGAGTTTCCCCCCGCCGCGCGCGAAGGAGCGAACCGGCAGACCGACCGATCCTTCGGCTTTCAGAACGAGGGCGTCGGGCCGGTCGGAAACTTCGACCGGCTCGACCGGCGGGATTTCGCCCAAGGGGCGGATCTTCGCCGTCGCGCGGACCAGGCCGGCGAACCCTTCCGGCGGAAGGCCGGCCAGTTTCGCACGGCGCCGCTCTTTCAGCTCGGCGTTATAGTCGCGGTTAATGTCGTAGGTCGTCCGAGCTTCGGGAAGCGCCATCACGCCGCCGGAAACCGACTTGATCTCTTCCGGCGATAGGGTCGGCAGCGGATAGGTTCCGACGATCCGCTCGTCCCGCCCGGCGAGCCAGCGGAGCATCCAGCTGACCGTCGCGTCGAGGAGTTCGGGGCAGTAGCCGTGCTCCCCCTCGATTTCGACGATCGACAGGGCCTCGGAATGTTCCTGCCGGGAATAGATCCGAAGCGCGTCGCGGAAAGAGGCCCACGTGTCGTCGATATTAAAGAAGTCCCCGGTTTTCGTGTTCAGAAGGGTCGGTTTCGGCGCGCGCATAATGATGTAGTCGGCGTGATCCATTCCGAAACCGAGCTGGCCGAAGATGTTCTGCTCGGCGTCCTGCGGGGTCGACTTGTGTGTCTGCGCCCCGTAGAGCGAGCAGAGGTAGCAGCTCGGCGCGGCGCAGAGAACCCGGTCGTCGAGCGCCATCAGATAAGAGGACTGCGTTCCCCCTCCGCTGTTCCCCGCCACGCCGAGCCGGTCGGAAATCACGTCGGGGCGGGACTGCAGAAAGTCGAGTCCGCGGATCATATCCCAGACTTCGTAGGTGGCGGTGTTCCGCCCCAGAAGGATCGAGCCGATCCCCGCCAGGGAGTGGGACTCGGTGGTCGACGCTTTCGGGTTCCCCTCCGCGTCGAAATGCTGGATCCGTTCCCCCTGGTCGACGGGGTCCTGGATATACATCGCCAAACCGTTCATCGCCCCTAAAACGCAAAGCCCCTGATAGAGGTCCGACGCTTTTCCTTCGAACGAATGGCCGCAGACGACCAGAACGCCGGGATAGGGGGGCGCGAACTTTTCGGGCCGGGGCAGGAAAAGGGTTCCGGTCGCGTAGAAGCGGGGAAGCGTTTCGAGAACGATCTTTTCGGCGCGGTATTCGGGCCGGTCGATCACGCCGGTCACCCGCGCGTTGAGCGGGGTCCGCCCCCACATTTCGCCGAGCCGGTCGTAGAAGAATTCGCGGCGCTCCTTCTGATAGGCGGCGATGTCGTCTTCGGTTTTGACGCTCTCGTATCGCTCGCGCCACTGCTGCCGTTTCGCGTCGATCCTGGCGATCAGGTCGTCGGACATCATCCGGCTCGGCTCGGCGCAGACCCCCGAGACGGTCAGCGTCGGAGGGGGAACCTCCTCGACGGCTTCCGGCACGGCGGCGTCTTCGGCAAAAACCGGGACGGCAACCGGCATCAGGAGGGAAAGAAACGCAAAGAGGGCGGCCGACTTTTTCATCACCATATAATTCTCCCGAAACGCGGCGGACATTGATCGTTTAAGCCCCATTGTAGCCGAGCCGACGCCGAAAATCAAACGCGCCCCCTCCGTTCCCCTTTCCCGCCGCGGGGGGAGTCGGAACGCCGCGGCGCATCTCTATTAGAAAAAAACGCCGGCGGTGGTAAAATTCACGCGAACGTTTTTGCGCTCTGCGGATACGGTACCCGATGAGGGCTCCCGCGGCGCCCCGGCGCGCGGCGGACGACCCCATCGAAAAATCAAGAAGCGACAAGCGAAAGAGGGATTCATGACCGACGTCAACCAGATGAAAGAAGAGGTTCGCCGACAGGCGGAAAAGATCGACCGGGTCCGAAGCGAGATCGCCCGCGTGGTGGTCGGGCAGGAATATATGGTCTCGCGCCTTCTGATCGGCCTTTTGACCGGCGGGCACGTCCTTTTGGAAGGGGTGCCGGGTCTGGCGAAAACGACGACGGTCAAGGCGCTGGCCGACGCGCTCGATACGAAATTTCAGCGTCTTCAGTTCACGCCCGACCTCCTCCCCGCCGACCTGATCGGCACGATGATCTACCGGCCGAGCGACGGAAAGTTCGAGACGAAAAAGGGACCGATCTTCGCCAACTTTATCCTGGCCGACGAGATCAACCGCGCGCCGTCGAAGGTGCAGTCGGCGCTCTTAGAGGCGATGCAGGAAAAACAGGTCACGATCGGCGAGGCCACCTTCCCGCTCGACGACCTCTTCCTGGTCATGGCGACGCAGAACCCGATCGAGCAGGAGGGAACCTATCCCCTTCCCGAAGCTCAGGTCGACCGTTTTATGCTGAAACTGAAGATCGGCTACCCCACCGCCGAAGAGGAACGGAAAATTCTCGACCGCGCGCTCGACTCGGTCGGCACGGCGATCCGCGCGGCGATGACGCGCGACGAAGTCCTGCAGGCGCAGAACACCGTCGCGCAGGTCTACATCGACGAGTCGGTCCGCGGCTACATCCTCGACCTGGTTCAGGCGACGCGCCGTCCCGAAGACTACCGTCTGGCGAAACTCCGTCCTCTGATCGAGTTCGGCGCCTCGCCCCGCGCGGGAATCTTTCTCGGGAAAGGGGCGCGGGCGGCCGCGGCGCTGGCCGGACGCGGGTTCGTCACCCCGCAGGACGTCAAGGACATCGTCTATGACGTTTTGCGGCACCGCGTCATTCTGACCTACGAGGCCGAGGCCGAATCGGTCACCGCCGAAGACGTGATCGGCGAAATCCTCAACACGGTTCCGGTTCCGTAATACAAAAGGGAAACGTCCGAATGAACGGCCAGCTGAGCGACATTCTGAAAAAGGTGCGGCGGCTCGAGATCGTCTCGAACCGTTCGGCGAACGATCTCTTCGCGGGGGAATACAAGAGCGTCTTCCGCGGACAGGGGATCGAGTTCAGCGAAGTGCGGGAATACCAGCCGGGGGACGACGTCCGTCTGATCGACTGGAACGTCACCGCCCGCGCCGGCCGGCCGTTCATCAAGCGGTTCGTCGAGGAACGGGAGCAGACGATCCTCTTTATGCTCGACGTTTCGGCGTCGGGAATCTTCGGGTCGCGGCGCGGCAAGCTCGACACCGCGGTCGAAGCGGCCGCCACCTTAATGTTTTCGGCGCTGAAAAACAACGATAAAGTCGGGCTGCTCACCTTCTGCGACAACGTGATCGACTGTCATCCGCCGCGGAAGGGGAAAGGCGCGGTACTGCGTCTGATCCGCGAGATGATCGCGCAGGAGCCGATACCCCGTCCGACCGATCTGGCCGGGGCGCTCGACTACGCCAACCGGATTCTGAAACGGCGGTCGGTCGTCTTTCTGATCAGCGACTTTTTCGCACCGCAGGCGGACAGGGAGCTGGCGATCTGCCGCCGAAAGCACGACCTGATCGCCCTTTCGCTCACCGACCCGCGCGAGGCGGATTTCCCGAACGTCGGCCTGATTCGGCTCCGCGACCCCGAAACGGGCCGGACGGCGGAGATCGACACCGCCTCGCCCCGCGTGCGCGCCCTCCTGGCGCGGCGGCTCGGCGCTCAGCGCGAGTCGGTGAAAAACTGCCTGGGCCGCTACGGAATCGATCAGCTGGAAATCGGAACCGAGCGCGACTACGTCAAAGATCTGCGCGGGTTCTTCGAAAAGCGGCGGGGGCGGAAACACCCCTGACCGCGCCGCGCCTAACACGTCCGACAACCTTGAAAGCGTTCGCTTCGATGAACAGTTCGTCCCATCTCAAACGGAAACTCGCCCTTCTGCTGATCGCGCTTCTGGCGCTCGGCGCCGCGCCGGTCCGCACGACCGGTCCGGCCGACGGCGAAAGGTACGCGGCGGCCGAGATCGCGCCCGACCCGGTCCGACTGGGCCGGAGCGCCGAAATGACGATCACCGTCGTCCTTCCGGCGGGATGCGAGACGGTTCCGCCGGAGTTCGGCGCCTCGTACGGCGCAATGACCGTCGAAAGCGTCAAGGCCGACCCCCCGACCCTCGCCGGCGGGAAACACACGTCGGTCTTTCACGTCGGGCTGATTCCGAACGAAAGCGGCGAGCTTTTCCTCCCTCCGATCCCGATCGACGCGCGCGACGCGTCGGGGGCCCTTTCCCCCCTGCTGATTCCCGCGGGGAGCGTCGAGGTCGCCTCGCAGTTCGACCCCGAAAGCGCGTCCCTTTCGGAACTCCCCCCTTCGGCGCCGCCGGTCAAACGCTTCCCGTGGATTCTCGCCGCGGCGCTCCTGGCCGGGGCGGTCACTTTTGTGTTTCTGGCGCGCGGCATGTTCCGCTCGCCGATCGCCTTCGCCGCCAAGGAGCTCTCGCCCCGTCAGCGGGCGCTCCGCCGTCTGGACGTGCTGAAAAACTCCGGTCTGGCCGAAACGGACCTGCGCGAGTACTACATTCACCTGACGGGAATCGTGCGCGTCTTCATTGAAGAGACGACCGGGATCCGCGCTCCCGAACAGACGACCGAAGAATTCCTCCGGCATATCGAGACCGAACCGAACCGGCACTTTTCGCCGGAGGCGCGCGGGAGGCTCGCCCGATTTCTGGAATCGGCCGACATGGTCAAGTTCGCCAAGTTCCGCCCCGCCCCCGGCGAGGTCGCCGCGGGGGAAGAGAGCGCCCGCGATTTTCTGACGACATTCGAACCGGCCGCGCCGCCGAAGGAAGGAGGCGCGGCATGACGACGCTTTTCGCCGCCGGCGCGTCGTTTCGATTCCAGACGCCCTCGGCGTTTCTGCTCCTGATTCCGGCGCTGTGGCTGGCGCTGAGGATCCTGTCGCCCCGCCGCCGCGAGGCGTTCCTCTTTTCGAGTCTGACGGTCTTCGGCTCCCTGCCGCAGACGTGGGCGACGCGTCTTTTTCCCGTCGTCCGCGCGCTCGTTCCGGCGGGGCTGATCCTCGCGGTCGCCGCCCTGGCCCGCCCGCAGTGGGGGGAACAGGAAAACAGCGTCGAAAACGAGGGGATCGCGATGGCGATCTGTCTCGACCGGAGCGGCTCGATGCGCAACGACGACTTCGTCCTGAACGGGAAACGGGTCGAACGGTTCGACGCGGTCAAGAAAATCTTCAACGACTTCGTTCTCGGAGACGGGAAGTTTTCGGGCCGGCCGAACGACAAGATCGCGCTGGTCGTCTTCGGCGGCTACGTCGACGCCCTCTGTCCGCTGACCCTCGACCACGAGGCGCTCGCCGAGATGCTCCGAACGGTTCACGTTCCGAACCCGCCGGTCAACCGGTACGGGCAGATGGTTCCCGACCAGCTCTTTCAGGAAGAGTCGGCCACGGCGATCGGCGACGCGCTGGCCGCGGCGGTCGGCCGTCTCAAAGACGCCGACGCGAAGAGCAAAGTCATCATCCTCCTTTCGGACGGCGTGCAGAACGTCGGCGCGGTCACCGCCGAAGAGGCCGCCGAACTGGCCGCGGAATTCGGGATCCGGATCTACACGATCGGGATCGGCACCCGCGGCACGCCGTTCGAACCGCTCGCGTTCGACGACGAGACGCTCCGCAAGACCGCCGAGATCACCGGCGGCGAGTACTACAGCGCCGAAGACACCGAGACGCTCGACCGCGTCTGCCGGCAGATCGACAAACTCGAAAAAAGCCGGTACGAGGAGCGCGTCTACACCCTTTACCGCGAGTTATACAGTTGGTTTCTCTTCCCGGGGGTCGTTTTGATCCTCCTGGGAATCGTTCTGCGGACCACCCGATTCCGGAGTCTTCCCTAAATGATCTGGACGTGTAAATACTGGCTCTGGAGCCTCTGGCTCCTTCCGATTCTGGCCTGGCTCTTCCGGCGCGCGGCGACGGGCGCCGAGCGGAACAGGAAGCTCTTCGCCGAGCCGCCGATGAGCGAACGTCTGGCGCCGGCGCGCAGCGGCGCGCGCGGCGCGCTGCGCGCCGCGCTGATCCTGGCGGGGGTCGCGATGCTCCTTATCGCGGCGGCCGGTCCGCGCGGCGGGGGAGAATCGATCCGCGTCGAGCGGAAAGGGGCGGACATTCAGATTCTGCTGGACATCTCCCGTTCGATGCTTTCCGACGACGTCAGTCCGAACCGTCTCGAAAGCGCCAAACTCGACATCAGCGATCTTCTCGAACGGCTCCGGGGAGACCGCGCCGGTCTGATCGCCTTCGCCGGCCGGCCGACGGTAAAGATTCCGCTGACCCGCGACGCCGAGTTCTTCCGCGAGGCGCTCCGGCCCCTTTCGGCGGCCGACGCGCCGCGGGGGGGAACGGCGATCGGCGAGGCGATCCGCCTGGCCCTGCGCGCGGTCGACGACGACAGTTCGCGCGACCGGGCGATCCTTCTGATCACCGACGGCGAAGACCACGAGTCCGACGCGCTCGAAGCCGCCGGCCAAGCCGCGGCGGCGGGCGTGAAGATTTACACCGTCGCGATCGGCGACGACGACCGGGGGGGGCGGATTCCCCTCTACAACGACCGCGGCGAACTCACCGGCTATCAGAAATACAAGGGAAAAGAGATCCGCACCAAGGCCGACCGCGGCCTTTTGCGTCAGATCGCCGAAAAGACCGGCGGGGCGTTCCTCGACATGGGAAAGACGCCGACCGACCTGGGGGCGTTCTACCGAAAGTCGATCCGTCTGGATCGTTCCGGCTCCGGCGAAGAGAACCGCCGTGTCTGGAAAGAGAAATACCAGCCGCCGCTTCTGGCCGGTTTGGTTCTCACCTTCTTCGGCTGCGCGCTTTCCCCCTGGCGCGCCGAACGAAAGGCGGCCGCGGCGCTCCTTCTGGCCGTTCTCCTTCTTCCCCTTTCGGGCGGGTCCGTCTCGGCCGCGTCCGACGACGGCGTCGACTTTTTCGACGTGCCGGCCGACGGGCGGAGTTCGGAAGACGAACCGGCGGCGGAGCCTCTCCCCGCGGCGGAACCTTCGCCCGCGGCGGACCGGAACGCCGAAAACTCCGGGACGTTCGAAGAGGAACCCGATCCGAACCTGACCGCCGAAGATCTGTATAACACCGCCTGCGAACTGGCCGCGCGGGGCGAGACCGACCGCGCCGAACTCTGCCTGAGGCGGGGGCTCGACGCGGCGCGTCCGCGCGAGAAATCGCTCCGCGCCCGGCTACGGTACAATCTCGGCGTCTTACTGGCGGGACGGCTCGAAGCCGAGGCGGAAAAGGTTTTCGGCGAGACAGGCGGCGAGGCGGAAAAAGAGCCCGCCGCGCCCGGCACGGCGGATTCCGCCGCCGACGGGAACGGGGCGGCCGCCCCGCGCGACGCGGTCGCCGACTACCGCCGCGGCGCCGAAAGGCGGCGTGCGGCGCTCGACGAACTGCTGAACAAAACCTCCCAAGCGGCGGCGGTGCTGCGCGCCGCGGCGGCCGACGGCGGCGGGAAACTCCGCGGCGACGCCCTGCGCGGCAGCGACCTTCTCCTCTCCTGGGGAGAGGGGCAGTCGCGCGCCTTCGCCGAAAAGGAACGGGAAAAGCGCGCCGAACTCTTCGCGCCGGCCGACCAGCTCCGCTGGCTCGACGAGGAGCTGACGCGTCCGTTCGAAGAGCGCGTCTCGGCGGAAGAGCCCCGCCGCGCCGGCGAGTGGCAGAAGATTTACGAACAGGGCGAAGATCTCGCCGAACGGAAAGCCGATCTGGAGAGCCTCCTCGAAAAAGGAACGTTCCGCGACGACGAGAATCCGGACGACGCCGCCGCGCGGCTCGAACACGCCGAAAGCGGGCTGGCGGCGCTCGGCGCCGCCGCCGAGACCTATTCCGCCGGCGGCGAATCGGCCGTCGACGCGCTGGGCGGCGCGCTCGCCGAACTCGACCTTGCCCGGCTCACCTACGACGATTACCCGGCGGTCGTTCGCGACGCCGTCGCGCGTCAGGAAGAGATCGTCAAAAAGTGCGGCGTCTCCGCCGAACCGAAACCGGACGCCGAAGACGCCGAAAAGCCCCTCGCGCGGGAGGCGCTTCTGGCGCGGGGGGGCGCGGTCGCCCGCCGCCTGGACCGGATGACCGCCGACGCACAGAAGGAATTCGCCGAACGGCCGTACGCCGAAGAGGAAAAGGAAGAAGCCGA
>CACXFR010000117.1 GCA_902766935.1 uncultured Planctomycetota bacterium
GATCATTGTGGTCGCTTCATTACCGTCGGTCATGACAAAGCGTTTTTCTTCGCTCACGGTAGACTCCTCCAATGGGGTAAATGGATGGTTGGACTTATTCGAGAAATTAAATATATCCGCGCGACCGAAACCCCATCTACTAACTGTCGAGGCGCAAACAGAGTCGGTCAGTCTCTATTCTAACTCTCTTTCGCCTTTCTTCAAGAGTTCCCAGACCTAAAATTTTTTGTTTTAGGGGGAGTTTAGCTCTTGATAACGGGGTGGAGATGGCATAAAATGGGTAACGTGAAGGACAGCACTTTTAGCGTCAAATTTCCACTTTTAGGCAAAGGAAAACTGTATGAACCAGAATGTTTCACGTCGTCGTTTTTTGAAGGCTTCCGGTCTGGCCGCGGGGATTCTCGCTTCCGGCGCCGGGGTTCTGCGCGTTCACGCCGCGGAAAGTGATATGATCAAGGTCGCCTGGGTCGGCTGCGGTAACCGCGGCGGCGGCGCGGTCCGCCAGGCTCTCACGGCCGAGCCCCGCGCCAAGCTCTGGGCGGTCGCCGACGCCTTCGAAGACAAGGCGAACGCCGCCGTCGAGGCTCTCGAGGCGACGCACGAAGACCGCCTTTCCGACGGGATCGAAAACCGAACGTTCCACGGGCTCGAAGCGTACAAGCAGGCGATCGACTCGCTTGACGACGGCGACGTGGTTCTTCTGACCACTCCGCCGGCGTTCCGCCCCCTCCACTACGAGTATGTGGTCAACTCGCCGAAAATGATCAACGTCTTCGCCGAAAAACCGGTGGCGACCGATATGGTCAATCTCCGCCGGATCCGCGCCGCGAACGAAAAGGCGCTCGCCAAGGGGATCAAAGTCGGGGTCGGGCTCAACAACCGGAACAAGTTCCGCTACGAAGAGACGATCAAGGCGATCCACGACGGCGTTTTGGGCGAAGTGGTCAACTGCTGGGTCTACCGGTTCCAGGGGCCGCACAACCTCGGCCCGAAGGGGAACTACACTCCGCTTCAGCACCAGCTTCGGAACCTCTTCTGCTTCGACTGGACCAGCGGCGGGTTTATCGTCGACGCGCTGATCCACAACCTCGATATCGCCTGCTGGGCGGCGCAGGAGTATCCCGCGTTCGCGCAGGGCTCCGGCGGCCGGACCCACCGTCCCGACAAAGACCAGCTGATCGACCTGGCGACGGTGGAGTACGTCTTCCCGAGCGGGAAACGCCTCCTGATGGGGACCCGCACCATGCCGAACACCTGGAGCAACTTCTGCTGCGTCGTTCAGGGAACCAAGGGCGTGGCGCACGTCGGGGAAGGGGTCGGCGATCCGAAAATCTACAAGGGGTACGAAGCGCTTCCGTTCTCCGGGTTCCGCGGCGACGTTCTCTGGGCGCCGACCGCCGGGGACAACGACTCGTATCAGACCGAGCACGACCGCCTCTTCGCGGCAATCCGCGAAGACCGCCCCTGGAACGAAATGGAACGGGGAATTATGGCGACCTTTACCGCCCTTATGGGCCGGTTCGCCGTCGAAACGGGTCAGCCGATCACCGCCGATTTGGCGTGGAAGTCCGAATTCCGCTATGACAGCGAAATCGCCTACGACAACCTGGTCGACATCAACGGGCCTTCGGTCGTCATGCCCGACGAGAACGGCGACTACTACATCCCGCATCCGGGCGTTACGAAGTTTGTCTGAAAGAGCGATTCAGCGCGTCTTTCGTAAAGGAACGGGCTTGTGCTCCCCGCGCTCGATCGGGGAGCGCAAGCTCTCTTTTTTAACAGAAAGGTTGATGCCGTCTCCATGATCGAATTCAAACAGATCACGCTCGACAACGGGCTTGACGTGATCGCCGAAGTGAACCCGAACGCCTACGCGGCGTCGTTCGGTTTCTTTGTGCGGACCGGCTCGCGGGACGAGTCGGACGAGATTTCCGGCGTGAGCCACTTTTTGGAGCATATGGTCTTTAAAGGGACGCCGCGCCGAAGCGCCGCCGACGTGAACCGCCAGCTTGACGAAATGGGGGGCGTCTCGAACGCGTTCACCGGCGAAGAGGCGACCGTCTTCTACATCTCGGTTCTGCCGGAGCTTCAGCCGCGCGCGGTCGACCTGCTGGCCGATATCATGCGCCCCTCGCTTCGGGAAGACGATTTCAACGTCGAAAAGAACGTCATTCTCGAAGAGATCAAGATGTACGAGGATCAGCCCCCCTTCGGGATCGACGAGAAGTGCCGCGAGCTTTTCTTTCCGGGACATCCTCTTTCGCGGAGCGTTCTGGGGACGCGCGAGTCGATCGGCGCGCTGACCCCGGAGCAGATGCGCGGTTATTTCGAGAGCCGCTACGCGCCGGGGAATATCGTCGCCGCCGCCAGCGGCGCCGTCGATTTCGAGAAGTTCGTCGAAGACGTGAAGAGAGGCTGCGGCGCGTGGGAGCCGAGACCGACGAGCCGAAAGACGTTCCGTCCGACCGGTCGGACGGGAAAAGAGGTCTTCGTCCGCCCCTCGGCGGCCCAGGAATATATTTTCACGCTTTCCGACGCCCCGTCGGGGAGGGACGACGAGCGCTATACCGCGGGGATTCTGACGAACATCGTCGGCGACGAGGTCGGCAGCCGCCTTTTCTGGGAGCTGGTCGATAACGGGAAAGCCGACTGCGCCTCCCTCGGCTTTTACGATTTTCTTGACGCCGGCTTCTTCTGCGGCAGCCTTTGCTGCGCGCCGGAAAGCGCCGCCGAAAACGCTCGGATCGCCGAGGAGGTCTGCCGCCGCGCGACGGACGAAGGAGTGACCGCCGAAGAGCTCGAACGCGCCAAGAATAAAATCCTTTCGCGTTTGGTGATGGCGTCGGAACGCTCGCGCGGGCGTCTCTTTTCGATCGGTAACGAATGGATGACGAATCGCGCCTATTCGCCGATCAAAGCCGAGATCGAGATCATCCGCGGGATGACGCTCGACAGGGTCAACGCCCTTGTGAAGAAGTATCCGGTCGCGCCGAAGATGACCGTGGCGGTCGGGCCGCTGGAAGAGCTGGGGTAAAAGAAAAAGGACGATTCCGTCCGAAACGGGCCGGGAAGAGAACGTTTCTCTTTCCGGCCTTTTTGCGTCCGGCGGCGCGGCGATTTTGTATAGCGTCGGCGTGCGTTTTTCGGGGAAGAGCGCAAGATGACATCAAAAGAAAACCCGCAGGAGGCAGGCCCCCTGCGGGTTTTGAACGTTACGAGGCGCGGCGAGCGTTAACTGGCGCCGCGCGCAGCGAACGGCGGGATCAGCGAGATTTCGATTCGCCGCCGGAGGGAGTCCCAATCGCGCCCCAGACGCCGTAGAGGGAGGCGCCAGAGATCTTATAGCGGTGAGAAGTGTTGACGTCGTAACCGCTTTCGTTGTTCGACGTGCAGTCGACGTTGTCGGTGACGAAGCGGACCGAGCCGTCGCCCAACGCGCAGTTGACGCCGCCGTTGTGGTTACTCTGCGCAGCGATCACGCCCCAGCTGGCGCCGACCTGTTCGACAGTCGTGCCGTTTGAATTGTTCGCGCAGGAGGGAGAGTTCGGGGGGAGAATCGTGTTGAAACGGGATTCCGACCCGTAACCGAGGTAGAAGACCAGGCCGCGGCCGCCGGGAGTGGAGCTGGAGACCTGGGTGCGGTCATCGCTTTTACGGCCGTTCTGGAGGCAGGCCGCGGGATTGACGTCGGTGTCGGCGGAGTTAGAACCGATGTTGACCTGAGCCAGACCGCCCTTGACTTCGGAGAAGTCGTCGGTGAGGCTGTCGCAGTCGGCGACGACCGTTTCACTGAAGACGATCGTGTTCGAAGTTCCGTCGCTCATCGAGGAGATCGACTGCCAGAACTTCGGCATGAAGGTACCGCGGGAGGACACGCCGCTGACAACGACGTCTTTCCCCTCGTCGACGGCGTAGTCGTACTGCCATGTGCCGTGGCTCCCGGTGAAAGCGTTCTGACCGACCATCGCGTCGCCCATGCAGCCGACGTAGCTGCTCTTCGAGAAGCTATGACCGCCGGCGCTGGTGGTGTTCTTGGCGTTTCCGTCCGAAGGGCAGGCGAAAGCCGAGATCGGACTTCCGAGCGTGGCGAGAACGTCGTCACGAAGTTCGGTCAGGTCGGTGTCGTAAGCCGCGGTGAGTTCGAAGAAGAGGTCGGAGCCGATGAAGTCTTCGTCGCTCTGAGCCTTAACGGCATCGCAGTAGGCGACGATGGCGTCGTACGTCGGATTCTGCTCCATAAACGGAAGGAGCGGGATCGCGTAGCCGATGATCGGCTTCAGGTGGTAGAAGCCGGCCAGACCGGCCGGGAAGTGTTCCTGGTTGGCGTCCGAGTAGGTCGCCAGTGCCAGAGCGAGCTGCTTTAAGTTGTTCGTGCATTTCATGCGGCGGGCCGCTTCACGCGCGGCCTGAACGGCCGGAAGAAGAAGGCCGATCAGGATACCGATGATCGCGATAACAACCAAAAGCTCGACAAGCGTGAAGCCTTTCGAAGTGTTCTTTTTCATAGAACAAAGTCCTTTCTTTTGGGAAAAACGAAAAAATTATAGGAATAAAAAATCGCAAATACCTGATGACCTTCCGAGGACGCACCGTTGATATTTGTCGAGTTCTCTTTAAGAGGAAACGCCGGGGAAAGGGAAAAACCGCCCCGGGCGACCACTACCCGCGATTATAACAAAAGCGGAGATTAATTGAAGACGAGAATTTCGTTTTCCGCCAAAATTTTTTGAAAAAAATCCCTTTTTTTCTCTCCGGGGGAAGGGACCGGCGCGCGGGAATGCGAGGGAGTTAAAATGGGGGGAATTTATGGGACACCCCGACGAAAACGCAAAATTTCCTCCAGACCCCCTTGCAGGAATCTCCATCGGGAATAAAATCTATCCCGTTGCCCCCAAGCCGGGGGCGCTTCCTTATGGGGGCGCCGAAGGGCGGGGGCGGCTGAGAACATTGACAATCAGGTATAGCAAGAGTGGCATCAGCACTATAATTTTAGTCGATTTGCCGC
>CACXFR010000118.1 GCA_902766935.1 uncultured Planctomycetota bacterium
ATGGAATACCAGGAATATCAGCTCAGAGAGACCGCGGCGAAACTCCTCGAAGAGGAACAGGCCAACGTGGTCATCGGGTACGGCCTCTCGAAGACCGGGAAGGTGATCCCCGTCTTCGTCACCCGCCCGGAAGACGCCCAGCGTCTTGTCTGGAACAGCGAATGCCATCAGAACCTGGTCGTCTTTCTGACCCGTCCGGAAGTCAAGCGTCTCGGAAAACCCGCGATCGTCGTCAAACCGTGCGACGCGCGCGCCATCGTCGTTCTGGCGAACGAGTCGCAGATCATGCGGCATGAGATCTACGTGATCGGGATGGTCTGCGAGGGGGTCAACGAGGACCGGGGGCGTCCGTCGTCGCGTTGCGCGATCTGCTACGGGCACTTCCCCCAGAACGTCGATCTGGTGATCGGCGAGGCCGAGGACGCGCCGAAAGACCTCACCAAGGAAGAGCGCCGGAAGACGGGGAAATATCAGCGGATCGAAGAGATCAGGGCGCTTCCGCCCGACGAGCGGCTCGCCTACTGGAAAAAGGAATTCTCGCGGTGCGTCCGCTGCTACGCGTGTCGGCAGAGCTGCCCGCTCTGCTACTGCAACCGCTGCGTGGCCGACAAGAACCGCCCGACGCGGATTCCGACCTCCGCCTCGCTCCAGGGGAATTTCGCCTGGAACATTCTCCGCGCGTTCCACCTGGCGGGACGCTGCGTTTCGTGCGGCGCCTGCTCGGCGGCGTGCCCGGCGGGGATCGACCTGAACCTGATCAACCTGACCCTGGCCAGCGCGGCGGAAGAGCACTTCGACCATCTTTCCGGAACAAAAGTCGGCGCCCTGCCGCTGATCGGCACCTTCTCGGAATCGGATAAGGAGGATTTCATTCGATGAGCCGGATCATTTCTCTTGACGACCTGCGGCAGATCGCCGCCGATTTTATCCGAAGCGGGGGACTAGCCGTCGCGCCGGTACCGTTCGACAACGACCGCGTCTTCTTCCAATACATCGACGAGGAGGGTGCCGGCCAGATCGTTCTGAGCGGCTGGCTCAAAGCGGCGAACACGATCAAGGACTTCTTCTTCCCGCGGCACGAGAAACTTTTCTCCTACGAGCGGATCCACAACGACGTCGTCCTGGCCGACGCGCCCGAATTCAACAAACCGCAGCTCCTGTTCGGATGCCGGCCGTGCGAAGCTGCGTCGCTTCCGATCCTCGACAAGGTCTTCGGCTGGGACTACCAGGACCGCTTCTATCAGTCGCGCCGGCGGATGACCACCGTCGTGACGATCGCGTGCCACAAGTCGGACGAAGACTGTTTCTGCTCGTCGGTCGGGGGATCTCCCGAAAACACCGAGGGCGCGGACGCGATTCTGTATAACCTGGCCGACGGCACCTTCGAGGTCCGGCCGATCACCGAAAAAGGGGAAAAGCTCTTCGAGGGGAAAACTTCCGAGTCGAGCAAGACGGGCGAGGCGTGTCCGCCCCCGCCGGTGCGGTTCGACGCGGCGAAATGCAAAGCGTGGATGGACGGTCATTTCGACTCCCCCTTCTGGAACGAACACGCCCTGCGCTGCGTCGGCTGCGGCGCGTGCACCTATCTCTGTCCGACGTGCCACTGCTTCGACATCGTCGACGAGGGGAATTTCGCGAAAGGGAGCCGCGTCAAGAACTGGGATTTCTGCCAGTCGGCGCTCTTTACGCTCCACGCTTCGGGCCACAACCCCCGCCCCGACCAGGGGGCGCGTCAGCGGCAGCGGCTGATGCACAAGTTTTCGATCTATCCCGACAAGTTCGGCAAGATTCTCTGCACCGGCTGCGGCAACTGCACGCGGCACTGTCCGACCGTACTCGGCGTCAAATCTTTCCTCGAAGAGATCGAACAGCAGGAAGGATAACCAAAGAAGAGGCGAGCGATGAGCATCACGCAAAACAATATTTACGAACCCTATCTGATGGACGTCGTCGACGTCCGGCAGGAGACGTCCGACGTCAAGCTCGTTCGGGTCAAGTTTAAAAACCCGGGGGACGCCGAGGGGTTTTCGTTCGAGATCGGCCAGTTCGGTCTGTGGTCCGTCTTCGGCGTCGGCGAGTCGACGTTCAACATCTGCTGTTCCAACTCGGCGGACTATCTTGAATTCTGTTTCCGAAAGACCGGACGCGTCACCGAGGCGATGTGGAAGACCGAACCGGGCGACGTGATCGGATTCCGCGGCCCCTATGGGAACCACTACCCGATGGACGCCTGGGAAGGGAAAAACCTGATCTTCGTGGCGGGCGGGATCGCGATGCCCCCGATCCGCTGCGCGATCCTCTACGCGCTCGAACACCGCGAGAAATACAAGAAGATCACCATCGTCTATGGCGCGCGCACCGTCGGCGACCTGGTCTGCCGCGACGAGCTGAACGACTGGGCGAAGGCGCCCGACGTACAGGTTCTCAAGACGGTCGACCCGGGCGGCGAGACCCCCGACTGGGACGGGCTGGTCGGTTTCGTGCCGACGGTTCTCAAAGAGGCGAATCTCTCCGGCGAGAACACCGTGGCGCTGGTCGTCGGCCCGCCGATTATGATCAAGTTCTCCTGCCCGGTCCTGGCCGAGATGGGAATTCCCGACGAGGCGATCTACAGCAGTCTCGAAAACCGAATGAAATGCGGGCTGGGCAAATGCGGCCGCTGCAACTGCGGCAATCTCTACGTCTGCAAGGACGGCCCGGTCTTCACCAACGCCCAGATCAAGCAGATGCCCGCCGATTTCTAAGCGCACGCCGCCGTGCCGCGAAACAAAAAACCTCCGCGCAGGCGGAGGTTTTTTTATGCCGTCCCGTTTCGGGAAATCGTTCCGCCGCGCTGCTCGGCGTTCCGGCCGACCACGATCACGCACTGGTCGTCGGCCTGGGGCGCGCTGCCGACGAATCGGCGGACTTCGGCGATCAGCCCTTCGCCGATGTCGGCGGAAGAGGAGGATTTCAGGTTTTCCAGAAAGAGGCGGGTGCGCTTTGTCGTGAACCTCGCGCCGTCGGAATCGGCGGCGTCCGGAATCCCGTCGGTCATCATCACGAACGCGTCCCCCGGCATAAGGTCGACCACGACCTCTTCGCATTCCTGCTCGGGGTCCACCGCGATCGGAGCCCCGTGTTTGCCGTAACCGACCTGTTCGACGCTGCCGTCCGCCCGGCGCAGAAACGGCGTGTCGTGTCCGGCGTTAAAGAGGTGGAGACGCCCGTTTCCCGGCTCGAGAACCAGGACGATCATCGTGATGAACCGTCCTTCCAGCCGGCGGGTCTTGAACGTATATCCGAGTCTTTTCAGCGCGTCGACGGGGGTCTTTTCGCTCGTCAGCGCCGTTCGGACGTCCGACGAAAGCTTCGCGGCCAAGAGCGCGGCGGGGATTCCCTTGCCGGAAACGTCGGCCAGAACGACCGCCAGCCGCCCCTCCGGCAGACGGATAAAGTCGTAGAAGTCGCCGCCGATCGTCTTGGCGGGGCGGTAGTAGTCGAAAAATGTGTAGCAGGAATACTTGGGCGGTTCGCTGGGCAGAAGCGCCGTCTGAACCTGTTTGGCGAGCTCCAGTTCCTTTTCGAGCATCTCTTCCTGATGGCGGAGGTCCTGGTATTTCAGGTTTTCGCTGTAAAGCCCGATCTGATTGGCGATCGCGATCAGCAGATCCAGGTCGCTGTCGGAAAACTTCGTCTCTCCGGTTCGGGACTCGACCAGAACCACCGCCAGGGGCGATTTTTTCTCTTCCTCATACTTAAAGATCGGCACGGCCATCGCCGAATAGACGTCTTTTTTCAGGACGCTGTCTTCGCCGGCGTTAAAGCGCGGGTCGCTCGCAGGAGAGTCGGAAATGATCGCCTTCTCGTTATCGAAGACGTATTGCGGAATCGAGCGGCTGATCCGAACCGGTTTTTCGCTCCCGCCGCCGCGAACCCGCCAGTCGAGCAGCTTCAGCCGGGACGACCCGCCGTCGGGCCCCAAAGCCGAGACGACGTCGGCCTGGGGGAAGAGCCGAAGCAGGTTCACGAAAAATTCGGGGAGAAGGCCCCGGCGGTCGGTCACCTTCCCCAAATTCTTCATCATCGACATCGTCACGTCGAATTTCGTGCGGAGATTTTTCAGCTCGGCGGCGATATCGGCTTGGGGCTGGCGGATCAGCGGCTGCTGCGCGACGTTACGCAGATCGACCTGCGAAGTGAAACTGATCGAGTCTTTCGAAAGGGATTCGTCCAAAATCACCGAGCCGACGCTGTAGACAGGGGAAGCGGCCGGACGCCGGGCGCCGGCGGCGTCGCTCTCAAAGAGGAATTCGCGGCTGCCGATCCGAACACGGTCGCCGTCGTGGAGAACGACCGCGCGGCTGATCCGCCGCCCGTTGACGAAGGTGCCGTTGCTCGAATTCTTGTCTTCGATCGTGTATTGCCCGCGGTCGAATTGGATTCGGGCATGGAGACGGCTGACCGCGTCGTCGGTAAGGCGGATATCGCACTGATGATGCCGGCCGATATCCACCATCTCTTTGTCGATGGGGTAACGGACTTGATTTCGAAGGTCCGCCGAGGCGGTTTTCAGGAAGGAAGGCATAAAGTCTCCGCAATACGCTTATCAAGAAACACGGCGCGCAATCGCCTGCCGAAACGCGCGGTAGAGTTCCGGTGTGGCGGCGGCGATCACACCGGCGCGGGCCAGGTCGACCTCGCCGCCGTCGGGCGCCGAAACGACGCCGCCCGCCTCGCGGACCAGCAGCACCCCGGCGGCGGAATCCCAGGCGTGGGCGTTCTGGCACGAAAGGACGTCGAACCGACCGGCCGCCAGGTAGGCAAGGTTCAGCGCGGTCGACCCGCTGCGACGAATCGCCTGGCACGAACGGACCATCTCCTGAAACGCCAGATAGTCGGGGGAGTCGAAGAGGGTCTTCGTCGGGAACGAAACCGTGGCCAGCGCGCGGTCAAGCCGCGTCACGCTGCTGGCGCGGATCGGCTCGCCGTTCAGACACGCCCCTTCCCCCTTGACGGCGGTAAAGAGCTCGTCGGCGCACGGGTTAAAGAAGACGCCGCAGAGAAGGTCGTTTCCGCGGGCCAGGCCGATCGAAGGGCCGAACATCGGAACGCCGTGCACGAAGTTCGTCGTCCCGTCGATCGGATCGACGATCCAGGTCAGCGGTCTGTCGGGAGGAGACTGCGACCCGCACCGCGATTCGGGAAGGAAGCGGGAACCCGGAACCGCCTCTTCGCCGACGATCCACGTCTCGGGGAACCGTTCGAGAAGAATCCGCGTGATTTCGCGCTGACACGCCACGTCGGTTTCGGTGACCAGGTCGGCCCACCCCTTCTCTTTAAAGGAGGTTCGGCCGGCCCGGGCGCGCATCATCAGCCCAGCGGCGCGCGCCGCGTCGACCGCGGCGTCCAGATATTCATGCAGATTCATCGAACGCTCCCTTCGGGAAAACTGTTTTCTTCTCTGTTTTCGGCAATAATCCCCCCCCCGATGAGGCGGTCTTTCCAATAGCAGACCAAAGACTGGCCCGGCGCGACTCCGTCGCGCGGCTCATCGAGCCGCGCGGCGACGGTTCCGTCGGCCTCGGCGGTCACGCTCGCCCCGACGGCGGGGGAACGGTATCGGATCTTCACGTCGGCGCGGAACGGAACCCCGATCGGAACCGGCGCGATCCAGTTCGCTCCGGCCGCGCGGACCGTCGACCGCGCCAGGTCGCCGCGGGTTCCCAGCACCACCTCTTTCCGAAGCGGAACGATCTGCTGCACAAAGGTCCGCTCGCCGAATCCGATTCCGAGCCCCTTCCGCTGGCCGACGGTATATTTTTCGTAGCCGCGGTGCGCCCCCAGAACCGTCCCGTCCCGCGAGACGAAGTTCCCGGCGGTCTCGATCGGACCGACCAGGCGGCGCAGAAAATCGAAGGGGGCCTCGTCGGCGGGAACGAAACAGAGATCCTGGCTCTCTCTTTTTTGCGCGACCGGAATCCGCGCGTCGGCGGCGATCTGCCGCACCTGCGGTTTGGTCAGCCCGGCCAGCGGAAAGACGACCGCCGAAAGGCGGTCGCGCGACACGCCGTAAAGGACGTACGACTGATCCTTTTCGGAATTCCCCCGCAGAAGGACGGGGGCGTCGTCCGGCTCGCCGACGAGCCAGTCGGGGAGCCGCCCGACGCCGGAAAGGCGCCACTCGGCGCAGACCGTCCGCCGGACATAATGGCCGGTCGCAAAACGGTCGTAACCCCGATCACGCGCCAGATCGACCAGCGCGCCGAATTTCAGGATCCGATTGCACAGAACGCAGGGATTCGGCGTTCGGCCGGCCAGGTATTCCCCGGCCCAATGGCCGACGACGCGACGGAAGATCGGTTCGGCGTCGAAGAGAAAAAAGGGGATATCGAGCGCCTGCGCCACGCGGAAGGCGTCGGCGGCGTCGCGCGGCAGGGGGAATCGGTCGGGGGTCCAGAAGACCGCGCGCGGCCCGGATTCCTCTCCGGCGGCGTAAAGGGGGATGTTTTTCGCGGCGGACGACCCGCCCCAGAAGCGTTCGCTCTCGTCCCGATCGAAGGCCGGCTGAAAAGGATGCCGCATAAAGACGGCTCCCGGCGCTGCGCCTTCTTCTCTGAGCAGATACGCCGCCGTCGAACTGTCGACGCCCCCCGAAAGGGCAACCAGCGTTTTTAATGCGGCCATAGCGACCTCCGTGTCCAGTTTCGGGGGAACGAACGCGGCTCGGCACCGACAGGTGTCGCCGCCCCAATCTTATCGCGCTATTCTACCACGGAGCGCGGAATCTTTCAACGATTCCCGCGCGGATTGTTGTTTCCGGAATCAAAGTGGTTAAAATAGAACCAGTTCCGATTGTTTGGCCGCCGAAAGGGCGCGCCGTCCTTTTACAGAAACTGGAGAAGTTATGAAATTTCGCATTTTATCGTTGGCCGCGTTCTGTCTGATGACGGGCGCGATTCTGGCCCAGGATTTCGAAGGCGGGCATTTCCGCGCGGGAATCGACTGGAAAGAACCCCCGAAGATCGAATCCGACGCGGTTCTGACCCCGCCCCCTTCCGACGCGATCGTCCTTTTCGACGGGACGAACCTGGACGCCTGGGAAGGCGCCGCGTGGAAGGTGGCCGACAACACGCTCACCATCGAGCCGGGTACCGGCGACATCCGCACCAAGCAGAAGTTCGGCTCGGTTCAGCTCCATCTGGAATTTGCGGAACCCCCGCTCAAAACCGACGAAAACGGCAACCCGACCGAATTTGGTCAGTGGCGCGGAAACAGCGGTCTTTTCTTCATGGATCACTATGAAGTCCAGATCCTCGACAGCTACGACAACGAGACTTACTTCGACGGGCAGTGCGGCTCGATCTACAAGCAGCTCCCGCCGCTGGTCAACGTCTGCAAGGCGCCGGGCCAATGGCAGAGCTACGACATCATCTTCCACCGCCCGATCTTCCGCGTCGAGAACGACCAGATCGCCGAAGTGGTCCGTCCGGCGACGATCACGGTGATTCAGAACGGCGTTCTGGTGATCGACAACTGGGCGATCCAGGGGGACACCTACTACCACATTCCGCCGCACTACAACCTGCACGGCGACAAGGAACCGATCCACATTCAGGATCACGGAACCGCCTGCCAATTCCGGAACATCTGGGTTCGTGAAATTCCCGACGCGACGGTCGTCCCGCCCCAGAGCAAACTCCAGCATTACGACGAGTGATCGGCGTGAAGAGTGTCATCGTCATCCCCGCCCGTCTCGCCTCGACGCGTCTGCCCGGCAAACTCCTCCTGGCCGAGACGGGTAAGCCGCTGATTCAGCACACCTACGAAGCTGCGCGGCGAAGCCGTCTGGCGAGCCGCGTTGTCGTCGCGTGCGACCACCCCTCGATCTACGACGCGGTCCGCGCGTTCGGCGGCGAGGCGGTCATGACCGACCCGGCGGCGCCGAGCGGCACCGACCGCGTCGCCGAGGCGGCCCTTTCGATTCCCGACGCCGAGATTGTGGTCAACGTCCAGGGAGACGAGCCGACCCTCTCGGGGGAATCGATCGACGCAGCGATCCGCCTCCTGCAAGAGCGGCCCGACGCCGAAATGGCGACCCTCGCCACGCCGATTCGCCGGGCCGAGTCGGTCGACGACCCGGCCTGCGTCAAGGTCGTCTTCGACAAAACGGGCCGGGCGCTCTGGTTCAGCCGGAGCGTGATCCCGTATCCGCGCCATCGAAGCGCGTCGTTCCTGACCGACTCGCCCCCCCTCTACTACCAGCATATCGGTCTTTACGCCTATCGGCGCGATTTCCTCATTTCCCTTCCCCGGACGCCGCAGTCCCTCTGCGAAAAAACCGAGGGGCTCGAGCAGCTCCGCGTCCTCCACGAGGGAAAAACGATCCTGGTCGGCGTGATCGAAGAGGCCGCGATCGGGATCGACACCCCCGAGGATTACGCCCGTTTCGTAAAATTGTTCTCCGGAAACTGAGAACATATTTCTTTTTTCCGAAAAGGGGGGTATAATAACTTTCGCTCCCCTCTGTTTTTCCGCTGAAGATCAATTTTTAGCGTGGATGGGAAACACCAAGGCCTGTGCATGTGTACGCCGGTTTCTCGATCCGTCTCGCAGCGGCATTCTGTCGCGAAAGCAGAGGGGAGTTTCTTTTTTTTCATGAAATTCCGATTTATGATGTGCTTTCCTCATAAAACTTGATATAATAATAAAGCGGAGGGCAAATTACGTTTCAGAAGCGCCAAGGATCCAGTTATGTCTGAAAAAATTAAGGTCGTCTGTCCGAACGGTCACAAACTCGCGGCCGAACCCCGTAAGGCGGGGAAGACCGTTTCCTGTCCGGTATGCGGCGTCAAACTGACGATTCCGGTTCCCGAGGATCGAAAATGTACCGACAGCGCGGTTCTGCGCATTCTCGGTATCGGTGACGAGCTCCGTAAAGCCGCCGCCGGTCAGCCGACGCGTTTCGACCGCCCCGAAGAGGGGAGCGATCTCCTTCTCGGCCCGCAGATGAAACAGAAATCCCGGAACACCCAGATCTGCCCGCAGTGCGACTGGGAAATCGACGCCGGCTATAGGGTCTGCCCCCACTGCCACTTCTACCTGTCAGGAAACAAATAACCGCCCCTCCTACGGACGGCGTCCCTCCGAAACTTTCGTCGGTCCGCCCCCTTTTAAAAAACCGCCGCGACGGCGGTTTTTTTTTCGCCCCGTTCCGACTTCTGCTATACAAAATTATTTCGGCGTTCAAAAGAACGCGGGTCTCGGAAACGCTCGGGCGGATCCTTCTGCGACCATCCGCCGCCCGCGATTTTCCCCGTTTCAGGAGCAAAAGAAGCCCCCGATTCGCCCCGAGAAAAGGATCTTTTCCCCCGAAATTCCCTCCTAAATTGCTTATTTCCCCTCTAAAATTCCCTATTTTGCCGCTCTTTTTCGGAAAAAACAGTAAAATCGATACCGAATTTGGGGGTTTTCTCCAAAAAAAAGGGGAATTTCAGCCCACAGGGTATTGGCAAGATAACTAAACTGAATAAAATAAAGCAATGTAAATCGGATGTGCCGGTCTCGTCGACTGGCCAAAATACGAAGATTACAACGTTACGATGTTTCATACCGGGATTTGTCATCCCGGTTACAAGTCCATGCGGGTTTTCCCGCTCATTAGCATAAGGAGTTCTTTGCTATGAAAAAGTGTGCCTTTGTTGCTGTTATGGTCGCCGCTCTTCTGGCGGTTGCCAGCCTGACCTTCGCCTGTGAAGC
>CACXFR010000119.1 GCA_902766935.1 uncultured Planctomycetota bacterium
CCCACGGCAAGCTGAAATACACCCTCAATTTCAACCCCCACTCTACAAGTGGGGGTAAGACCAACCCCGAGCAACGACTTTCACGCCTCGCCCTTCCCCGAATCACCCTCCGCGCCTCTACTACTGAACCTTCTTCCCCTTTCCCCCTCCCGGGAACAGCGTAGCGCCTTCCCGCGCTCCGACTGCCACACCCCTCCGCCAAGCTCCTGCGACCGCGCAGCCGGGAGCCGAAAACCGCCAGCCGCGGCTCGCGGACCAACCCGGGCTCCGGGCCGCACTCCCTTACTCCAGCACAATCCTAATCATATTCAGCACCGCCATATCGGGCCGCGCGTAATGCCGGTAATACCAGGCGTTGCGCAGGCCCATGAGCCGGGCCTCTTCGGGATCAGCCAGCAGATGCTCGCACCGGTCGAAGAGCTCTTCCTTATCAGCGAACGCCAGATAGTTCTTCCCTTCGGCGAACTCACCCGGCACCGCGTGATTCAGCGGGCTGGAAACGATTGCCTTTCCGGCGGAGACGAATTCCGTGAACTTCCCGCCGGTCGACCCCCACAGTCCCGTGGTCGTCACACAGACCTTCGACCGTCTCACCAGCCGGCGGTAATTCGTCCGGGCGGTAACACGGTGCGGCAGAACCAGGTCAGGACAGAGTTCCCGGGCAAGCGGGGAATCCGAGACGCCGCAGACGGTCTTCCGGCTCTTAAAGCGCTCCCGGAACGCCCGCAGAAGCGCGACCCGCTCTTCGGTCCGTTCCTTCCAGTCGGGCGCATCGGTAAAGCAGGCGCCGTGTCCCAGCGGCAGTGCCTGATACCCCCCGTTCGGATTCATTTTGCGGTCACCCCACAGGCGGGTGGAAAAGAGGATATCGACATCCGGATCCGGCGCCGACCCGGCCGACCAGTACCTATCGGCGTCCGCCGTGTAGGGAACCAGCGACCGGACCCCGTCGCGGCCGAGAAGGATCCGCACGGCGCGGGCGAACCGCCGCGAAACCGCGGTGCGCTGACATCCCGCCACCGCGGCGATACTGTAATGCGGGGGAAAGAACCGGCAGAAGAGGCCGAGCGGCAGATACCGGTCACTGTGTTTCACATTCCGGGCGATCGCCGGATCGAACGAGCGCTTAAAGATGAAATCGAAGTTCTTCTCGAGGAGCGCGTCAATTTCGGCGGGCGTATTCAGATTCGCGTCGGCGGTATCGCAGCAGACGCGCCGGCCGCCGATTTCGGCGAGCCAGGAGCACGGGGGGAGAGCCTCGTCGCCGGCATCCGAGAACGACAGATCGACGACGCCGTCCCGCGCAAGAGCGAGGAACCCGAACACGACACGGGCGATATGCGACGGGACGATACGCCGGTATCCGGGCAGATGAAACAGGCATCGGATCATAGCGGGCTCCTTGGGAAAAACGATCGGGCACACCAATTATACGGGCTCCCCGCCGCCGGTCAACAGCGCGCCGCCGCGCGGCACTCCGCCGCTCAGCAGCGGAAAATCTTCTTCAGAACGGGGAACCTGCCGCCGGCGAGACCGACCAGTTCCACGAGTGCCGGCGTTTTAAACAGCCGGTTCAGCGCCAGGTAGACGGCGGGCCCGGCGAACAGGGCGAGCGCCAGTCCCGACCAGGGCGAAACGGGGGAAACCGCGCGGTAAACGCCCCAGGCGGCCAGACAGGCGGGAACCGAGATCGCGGCATAAAGGGAAAAGTCGCGCAGCTGGCTCAGGGTGCCGTAATGCAGGCTGCGGCCGGTAAAATACGAATTCATGCAGACGCAGAGAATCGAGACGGCGATTTCGCAAACGAGCATGGGGACAATCCCCCAGACGATGAGAACCGTGATCTGAACCGCATAGAGAGACTTCTTCAGTATTTCCAGAAGGAGATAGAGATCGGACCGCCCGACGGCTTTCAGGAGCTGAACATTCAGCATCTGGATCGGAAAGAAGACCGCCGAGGCGGTGATCAGCCACCAGTAGTGAACGCAGGGGAGCCACTTGCCGCCGAGGACCAGCAGGACGATCGGCTTGCAGAGAGCGCACAGAAGGAGCGTGGGAAAAACGACCGCGAACGACGAAACCGCCAGAGCGCGGCGGAACGCGCCGAGAAGCCGGAACGGGTCATCCTGGATTTTCGAGAACGCGGGGAACAGGACGCCGGCGATCGCGCCCTGGACGCTGTACGGCCAGAGGCGGACATAACCGACCGTCCGCGAATAGAAGCCGAGTGTCCGGGCGGAATCGCGCCGGCCGAGAACCATATTGGTGAAATTCATCACAAAGGCGTCGAGGAGTCCCACCGCCAGGAGGTTCGACCCGAACTTAAAGAGGGAGGCGAGCGCTTTGAAACTGAACACGGGTTTCGGAACCCAGCGGACGAACAGGAAGAGGATCAGCGTAAAGAGGGCCGCGGCGGTCACCTGCTGCCACACAAGCGCCCAGACGCCCAGCCCCCGCCAGGCGAGGAAGAGGGCGACGAGTCCGGCCGACAGCTGCGAGACCAGGGTGCCGGTCGTAATCAGCGGCTGTTTCAGCTGCCGGGCGAGCAGAACACTCTGAACCGAGGCGAGGGCTTTAATCGGCAGAGTCCACGCCATAACGAGAACCATCGGTTTCAGAACGGGGATACCGTAAAAGAGGGCGATTTTACCGGCGAACCCGGTCATGAGCCCGCAGCAGGCCAGGCTGACAAGAATATTGTAGCAGAAGACCGAACACAGGTCGGTTTCGGTGATTTCCTTCCGCTGAATCAGCGCCTGGCCGAACCCGCCCCCGACGAAAACGTCGCCGACGGCCCAGAAGATCGAAATCATTCCGATCGTGCCGTAATCCTCGGGCGTAAGGATACGGACCATACAGACACCCAGAAGTATCTGGACGAACTGCATCACGAACTGAGCGGCGATCACACCGCCGGCGGCTTTAAAGGACCGTTTCGCGATATTTCGGTCATCGGCCCCGCGAATACTGCTTTCCATACCCATTACGATTAACCGCGTCCCGCGCGTTTACTCCCGAGCCCACTCGCCACGCGGCGGCGAAGGGTCCCCCGGCGTTATCTCAGCGTTTCGGTAATCTGCCGAAAGAATTCGGCGCACCACACATCGAGTGAGGAGACGTCGTCGACAAACGGCAGCACGTCACGTTTCGCCGTCGGGAAGTCGATGGTTCCGAAACGTTCGCAAAGCATTCTTTTAACGTCTTCGAGCGAACAGGCCTCTTCGGCGCCGATGAAACCGGA
>CACXFR010000120.1 GCA_902766935.1 uncultured Planctomycetota bacterium
CTACCAGCAGACGCGCCGGGGGTTCTCGCTTTCGCCCGGTGCGTTTTTATTTTACCTCTTGTTCATCTGGTTTCAATAGAATCATTTCTTTGTAGATCAGATAGATCAGCGCGGCGCGGCCGTTCGGTAATAATGCGGCGTGTCTGTATCTTGTTGTTAGTTAGGTAATAATGCGGCGTGTCTGTCTCCGAATTGTTAGTTAGCGGAAACTTTTCGATGCCAGGTGGGGGGGTGTAGGGACTACTTTTCATCCGTCAAGCAGACCGAAACCGAAAGGGTACGCGTTATAGTGTTGTTAGTTAGGAGAAAAATTTTTCCGTAAGTATGAATACTATCTTTCGTTACCTTTCGGTTTCGGTTCTCTGTCAGACTGTCGGGAAGTCCCTACGGCCCCCCAGGGGTAACGGCTCCGACCGGCCAGATGCTAGGGAGTACCAGCGCGGCGGCTCCGATCAGCGCGCCGGCGCTGGTTCCTTCCTCGATTCGACCGGGGAGGGGTGCGAACACTTCCAGCCGATTCCTCACGGCATCAGCGGCGAACATCAGAAAAGCGGTTGTTCCGGGGTTATGTTTTGCGCGTGTACCCCTGCTTGCCGGTGTCGAATTTGGGAAGGAATCGCCGGTATCGGTTCCGATCAGCGCCGGCGCGGCCGGGTTCGGCGTGTCGGCATCCAGCGCGGCGCGGTTCGTTCGGGTGATGCCGGCGCGAACACCTCGACCCGCGATCATCAGCGGCGAACATCAACGCAGAATAACGAAAAAGGGGGCGGGAGGCTTTCGCTCCCCGTCCCCTGTCATTGCGGCGGTGTCGGTTCGATAAATCAGACGTGTACGGCCGAAAGGCTCTCAGAATCGAAGCCAGGGGCCTTAAATCGAATTCCGTCTATTTGGCGGTTTCCTGTCGGCTCTCTTTCACCGGAGGAAGTAGCTCGGTGTACCACTCGAATTTGTCGGCATCGGCTACCGGATTTTTCTTAGCGTCCAGCAGACCGCCCCCCAGGTAGGCGATCTTATCCAGAATGAGGAAACGGCTCTTGAGTAGTTCGAAAACCAGTTCTTCCATTGATTCGGGGATGTTTACCAGCGCGCGCGCCGTGATGTACATTTGTTCCAGCCGTGAATACTCTTTCGAAAGTGCTTCATAATCGGCCTTGTCAACGGTGGTTTCATCAATAGCGGCCAATTCCTTCATCAGATCGTTGCGCTCGGAAAGGAGGGCGCTGTACTTGTCCAGTAGGGCTTGATGTTCGCGGCTTTCGGTCTGTCGGGTTTTGAGTGCCTTGCTGAGTTTTCTCGATTCTTCCCGGAAATTTGCGCGGAGTTCGTCATTCTCAGCTTTGAGTTGTTCCAGGGCGTTCCTCAGAATTTCGTTCTCAGTCTCCAGTTCGGCGCGGCTGGGTTTCAAACTTTTTGCGGTTGCAGTTTTCATTGTTTTTGACTCCTTAGGCTGCTCGCAGTCAACTGATGCTCACGGGTTCGCGGCCGTGATTTCGTCCGATGCAGCAGCCGGTTTAGATATGCCAGCAGCGGAAAAAGTGCATACCGGTAGGGCGCTATATTCCGTTGCCGGCGGTGTTGTTCAACGTGTTGCTACTGACGTTTTTACTGACGGTTGCGTTTCTACGCTTGAAAACAAGGCATCTAAGAGAGACTGAGAATCCAATGTCCTAGGCCACTAGACGAAGGGGGCCAAACGGTGACCCTAGGATAACAGGAAACCAAAACTTGTCAAGGAGGGTTACGGTTCGATGACGATGCGGAAGCCCAGGTAATAGGCACGGGTGTCCGGGTCGATCCCGTAGCGGTAGGCCGAACGACAGCAGCTCGCGTCCAGGAACCAGGCGCCGCCGCGAAAGACCCGAGTATTCCCCATGTCCGAACCGACCGGATCGGTGACCGGTTTTTCGTCTAACACACCGTAACGGTCACGGCACCATTCGGCAACATTTCCATGCATGTCGTGAATTCCCCAGCCGTTCGGGGGGAACCCGGCGGCGGGGTAGGGGTTGCGGACCGCGCGGCGGCGCTGGGCGACGTTTCCCGGTTCCGAGTCATCGTAATTGGCGTCTTCCGGATTGATGACCGGACCGAACGAATAGGCAGTTTCGGTTCCCGCCCGGCAGGCGTATTCCCACTGAGCCTCGGTTGGGAGCGCGATGTGCCAGCCGGAAGCTTTTTGAAGCGCCTGGCAGAAGAGAGCGGTCTCTTCCCAGGTGGCCTGTTCGATCGGCAGGCTGCCGGTTTCGACGTTCTTGACTCTCGGCGCGCCGGTTCCGGTTTTTGAAAACCAGCTGGGGTTCCAGTCGAAAAGGCTCGTCCACATTTCCTGGGTCACTTCGGTTTCTAAAATCCAGAAACCTTTCGTCAGGGTGACTTCGTGCTGCGGTTCGTTGTCGCTCCGACCCTGCTCATTTTTGGGGCTTCCCATCGTGAATGTCCCCGCGGGACACCATCGGAACGGATAGGAGATACCCTCGATTTTGTAGACGCGGCGCTCGCCCGGTTCCGTTCCGGGGACCGTGGGCGGAGGGGGAGGCGGCTCGTCAGCGCCGGTTTTGAGGGACTCTTCGGTATCGGATTCGGACGTTTCGGGGGACTCGGGAAGTGGAACGAACTCGGCGTCAAGAGAACTGTCGGTTGAAATCGTCTCGGTTTCTCCCTGCCGCGACGTCGAAATACCCCATTCCGAATCGATGTCGGGAATCGGTGCGGTGAGGTCTTCGGTGCCGGAAGGGAGCGGTTGGGGCTGTAAGGAGGCGTTGGGAGGGGGCGCTGTGCTTTCCGATGTCTTTCCCGATTCGCCGTTTGATGTGATCCGTTGGTTGAGGACATACCAGCGGTCTTCCGGAATCAGATCGTTGACCCGTACTCGGTAGACGTTCGATTGGGAGCGTATTCGAATGAGACTTCCGTCCGGTTCGTCGAGCGAGCGATCCCATGTGCCGGTTAAAACTCCGCCGAAACGAGTTCGCCAGCGGCGCATCGGTTCGTCCGCGTCCAAAACGGCCAGAATCCCGCAGAACAGCAGGAGCAGAGAACAGGCAAGAAACAGGCGAGCTCTCTTCATCAGAGTCCTCTTTCTCGAAGATATGGATTGAGTCTGCATTTTATCTGTGAAGATAACAATTTTTCAAAATTCGGGCAAGATGAAAAACGCTTCTTCGGCTCGGGCGACATCGCCGCAAGGTATTGGAGATTCGTCGTTTCTCGGGTAGAATAGGGGTTCTAAAGGGGGCTCGGACTACCGAACAGTAGGAATTCTATGGCTGTCATTTTAAGCGTTAGCGGATTGAGGAAGCATTTCGGACCCGAACCGGTCCTGGCCGATGTTACGTTCCAGGTGCGGGAAGGGGATAAAATCGGTCTGGTCGGTCCGAACGGCTGCGGAAAGACAACGCTTCTTAATATTCTGGCCGGGAAAGACGAAACCGAACGCGGTTCGATCGAAAAGTCAGCCGATTGTCTGATCGGCTATTTGGAACAGCGTCCTGAAATTACCCCGGGCCGAACGCTGATCGACGAGGCCCGCGACGCGCTTTCGCATCTGATCGCTATTCAGGAAGAGGCCGAAAAGATCGCCTTTCAGCTGGGGGAAGTTACCGACGAAGCCGAACGAGACCGCCTTGCACGGCGGTATGACCGAATCCATGAAGAGCTGATCCGCAAAGACGCCTATAACCTCGATTACAGAATTGAGCAGATTCTGCATGGGGTGGGATTCAAAGATTCTGAGTTTCATCAGAAAATCGAAACGTTCAGCGGCGGAGAACTGAATCGGCTTGGATTGGCGAAACTCCTTTTGGCCGAACCCGATATTATGCTTCTCGACGAGCCGTCGAACCATCTCGACCTGGGGGCGACCGAATGGCTCGAAGATTTTCTTCGGACAACCTCGGCGGCGGTGATTCTGGTCAGTCACGATCGCTATTTTCTCGATCGGGTGACGAACCGCACCTTCGAACTCTATTTCGGAACGGTCGACGATTATCCCGGAAACTTTACCAAGTATCTGGGACTGAAAGAGGAACGCCTTCTGGTTCAGACCCGAACCTATGAAAAATACGTTGAGGAAGTCGAAAAGGCGAAAGACTTTATCCGCCGCCATCACTACGGCATGAAAGCCGCTCAGGCCGAAGACCGTCGGAAGAAGCTCGAGCATTTGGAAGCGCATCCCGCGGAACTTCCCAGGAATATCCAGACCCCCGCCTTCTCATTCCCGAAACCGAGCCGTACGGGCGATATTGTTTTTCGTGTGGAAGAACTCACCAAGGGATTCGGCGGAGCTCCCCTCTTTAAGAATGTGACATTTAGTATCCAGCAGGGGGAACGTTGGGCGATCATCGGACCGAACGGGTGCGGAAAGACGACCCTTCTGAAATGCCTCCTCGGGGAACTCAAACCCGACCACGGCACCGCCCGTTTGGGGCAGGGGGTGAAGATCGGGTACTTTGATCAGCACCTTCATGTCCTCGACGACTCAGTTCCCGTGGTCGAGGCGATTCGTCCCGAGGGAAAAGTCTTTGAAGAACTGCCGCGCCGCAAACTCTTGGGAGCGTTCGGCCTGACCCAGGATCAGCAGCTTCAGGAAGTCGGAAGTCTGAGCGGGGGACAGCGATGCCGCGCCGCGCTGGCTAAGCTGGCGGCTCAAGACGCCAACGTCCTGGTCTTGGACGAGCCGACGAACCACCTTGATCTGTGGGCGCGGTCGGCACTGGAAATCGCGCTGAAGAATTTCGGCGGGACGGCGCTCTTTATCAGCCATGACCGTTACTTCGTCGACCGAACGGCTGACCACCTGCTTATCATTCAGCCGAACGCCCGGTTTCTGGTTCTGGAAGGGAACTATACCACGTTCCGTGATATGGTCGCCAAGGGGTATATTGCCGATCCGTTTCTGGACGGCGCGCTGGCCGCCAAGTCGACCGATCAGACCAAGACTTCCTCGTCGAAAGCCGCCGGAAGCCAAAAAGCCGATGGCGGGGGATCCGCAAAAGAGAAGAAAGAAGAGCCTCCGAAGCCGACGCGCGATCGACATTCAGCCCGACAGGCACAGAAAGAATTGAGAGAAGGAACCGGGAAGAAGTCGATCCCCGAAGTTTCGTCGGATCGTCCGCCGAAGACGAAGAAAGAGAAAAAGGAAAAGAAACAGCGGAAGTTCCCGTATCGGAAAGTCAGCGACCTGGAAGAGGAAATTTTTATTCGGGAGACCCGCGTGATGACGCTCAGCGAAGACCTGGTTAAGCCCGAAACGCTTCGGGACGGCGAGTTGACCCGTCGTCTGACCGCCGAACTTGCCGAAGAACAGGAGATTCTCAAGAAGCTCTACGAGCATTGGGAAGAGGCCACGGAATTGAACTAACGCTCTTCGATGAACGAAAGACAAAGCTTTCTTTCCCGATGGTGGATGTCGCCCAGCGGCGGATATGAGGTCCTGCGTCTGGCTCTGCCGATGATCATCTCGGTCGGCTCACTGGCGGTGATGCAGTTTATCGACCGCGTCTTTCTGACCTGGTACAACCCGGTCACCGTCGGCGCGGCGTTTAGCGGCGGTCAGTTTATTTGGACTCTCGCCTCGTTTCCCTTCAGTATCGTCGCCTACTCGGTTGCGTTTGTCTCGCAGTACAACGGCGCCGGAGAGTTCCGTCGGATCGGCGAAGTTGTCTGGCAGGGTGTCTTTATCGCCGTGGTCTTTACCCCCTTCTTTTTTTTGATCTATCCGTGGTCAGATTCGATTTTTACCCTTTTCGACCACGCTCCGGAGATCGTCGCCCTCGAAAAGTCCTACTTCTTCTGGTCTCTCTGGGGGATCGGACCGGTGATTGCCACTCAGGGGTTTGAGGCGTTTTTTATCGGCCGGAAGAAAACGAAAGTCGTGATGAACGTCAGCCTCATCGCGCTCTTTCTGAATATCGGACTCGACTACCTGGTGATATTCGGTGTCGGAGGGTTCCCGCGTCTGGGGATCGTCGGGGCGGCGTTGGCGACGTCGATCTGTCAAATTATCCGGCTGATGATTTTGTTCGGCCTTACGCTTTACGACGACGTTCGGGCGGGATCCCTCTTTGCGGTTCGGAAGGGTTGCCGAATCGTTCCCTCGGAATTATTCGCCCTTCTGAAATACGGAAGTATGGGGGGAATGGAATATTCTTTGGAGATGGTCTCGTTCACATTCTTTGTCTTTCTGCTTGGAAAACTGGGAGAAGTCGGTTCGACCTCGAGCGCGATTGCGATCAATTTGAACGCGATCACATTCCTGCCGGTGGTCGGAATCGGCACCGCCGTGATGACGATGGTCGGTAACGCCATCGGAAAGGGGAGACCCCATTTCGCCCGAAGATGTACTTTTTCCGCCGCGGCGCTCGCGGCATTTTTTACCGGTTTTTTCTTTCTCCTTTTTCTGTTGATACCGGACGTTTTCCTTTCTGTCTACGCGTTGGGGAATCCGGACGGGTTTGCTCCTTACTATGATGTGACGAGAATCCTGCTTCGTTTTGTTGCGGTCTATCTCTTTTTTGATACAATTAATATTGTCTTCTGTTCGGCGCTTCGCGGGGCGGGGGACGTCAAATTCGTGATGTTTACGACCATATCGCTTGCCCCGTTTCTTGCCGTTTTTTCGTGGCTGGGGGTCGGTCTCTTTCATTTTGGTATTTACTGGTGCTGGACGATTCTCACCGTCTACATCAGCCTGATGGGACTGGCTTTCTTCTGTCGGTTTATGCGGGGGACGTGGATGGAAATGAGATTGGTCGATGTCGCGAAGCGTACTCCGCGGCGACGATCGACAATCTGAAAGAAGTCGGACAGACCAAATGGCAAATAACCCTTTCTTTATTGAAACGGATCATCGGAGAATCGGCTGCGGACGGGGGGAGCCGCTTCTTCTGATTGCCGGTCCATGTGTTTTACAGGAGGAGACCGCGCTTTCGACCGCGTTCGAGCTGGTTCGGATCCAAACCGATCTTCGGAAAGAGGGATTTGTTTTCAATCTGATCTTTAAGGGGTCGTTCGATAAAGCGAATCGGTCGAGCATTGACTCGTATCGCGGACCCGGTCTGGCGCGCGGGCTGGAACTGTTGGCTGAGGTGAGGCGGAAAACGTCGCTTCCCGTAACCACCGATATACACGAACCGAACCAGGCGCCGCCTGTCGCCGAAGTGTGCGATCTGATTCAGATTCCGGCGTTTTTGTCGCGTCAGACCGATCTGCTGATCGCGGCGGCCGAAACGGGCAGAGCCGTCCACGTAAAAAAGGGGCAGTTTATGGCTCCCGAATATATGCGGCATGTCGTCACCAAACTTGAATCGGCCGGATGCCGGAATATTCTTTTGGGGGAACGGGGAACCTTTTTCGGGTACGGGGAGCTGGTCAATGACTTCCGCGCCCTGGTGACGATGCGCGATCTGGGAACGCCCGTTCTGTTCGATGCGACTCATTCGGTTCAGCAACCGGGAGGGAAAGGCGGTAAGACCGGAGGACGGCGCGAATTCGTTGCGCCCCTGGCGCGGGCCGCCGCGGCCGTCGGAATCGACGCGCTCTTTTTGGAAACGCTTGCCGACCCGAGCCTTTCGCCGAGTGACGCCGCGAATATGATTCCGCTGGCCGAGATTCCGGCGCTCTTAAGAAAAGTTCTCTCGATTCGGAAGATTGTGGAATAGACGGCCGGATCAGCCGATCCTCAGGTCGGTCTTATCGAGAATTCCGACGGGCCGGCCTTTTTCGTCGAGTACCGGAAGCTGGCTGATCTTCGTCGCTTCCAGAAGATCGATCGCCCGCGCCATTTTTTCTCCGACGCGAACGGATTTGGGCGATCGGACCATGACCTCGTCCATCGAAAGGGAAAGGGCGGATTCTCCCCTCCGCGCGATCAGTTTGGTGAAATCGCTGTCGGTGAAGATCCCCGCCAGGGTGTTGTCGTCTCGAACCAGGAAAATCGCGCCGGTGCGGCGTCCGGGAATGTTGCTCTCTTTGAGGGTCTGCTGAACCGTTCTGCCCGCTTTGGCAATTCGGCATTCCGAAAGAGGACGCATATAGTCCTCGACCGGGCTGAGCTTCATGCCGAGGGTTCCGCCGGGATGGAATCGGGCGAAGTCCTCTTCTTTAAAGGATCGATTCCCGCTCACGGCAAACGCTAACGCGTCGCCGAGCGCCAGCATGACCGATGTGCTGTTGCTCGGCGCCAGATTGAGCGGCCCGGCTTCGTTCTGAACCGTGATTTCGAGGACGGTATCGGAACAGCGCGCCAAGGTGGATCCGGCTTTGGTGATCGAGATGATCGGAGTCCCGAATTCTTTCAGAGAAGGGATGATTTTCAAGACTTCGTCGGTCTCACCGCTGTTCGAAAGGATCAGAACGGTGTCGTGTTTGCGAATTCGGCCCAGATCGCCGTGAATCGCCTCGGCGGGATGCAGGAAATAGGCCGGGGTTCCGGTTGAAGCGAACGTGGCCGCAAGCTTTTGCCCGATCAATCCGGCTTTCCCCATTCCCGAGATGATGACGTTTCCCGAGCAGTTCAGCAGAAGCGAGACCGCGTCACAGAACGAGGAATCGAGCGCATCGGCCTGTGCCGCGATGGCGGCGCTCTCCTGCCGAAGAACATTTCGGGCGGCGCTTAAAATTTGGTCGGCATCGTGCATATTATCTCGAGTAAGGAATCTTTCGGACGATGTTCGGCGGATTCGCTCTCCGGCAGAAGGCTTTTTTCAGGAAGAGAACCTGCCGAAGAACGGTCTCCATTTTAACTTTTCCTCTCGATTCAGTCAATCTTAACGGAGGTGATCCTAGGTCGAAGGGGCAAGCCGCGTCAGAGGCGTATGATCCGCAAACGACTTCAATTTTTAGAAACGATTCGGCTTTTTGACGAAATGTTATACAGTGGTGAAAACGGCTGTAACCCCGTCGGAAAACAAGAAGCCTACGGTCAGAGGCGGTGGTCGCCGGTCTGAACTCGGATCTTTACCGCCGATGCGGCGGGTCAGTTTTCCTTCTATAACGGTTTGCGATTGACGGTAAAGTGATTGAGAGGGACTCATGGAGTTTCGTTCGCGGGGATTGTCCATTTATACTCGAATATGCGAACGGCTATGACAACGCGACTCTGATCGTTACCGCCCCTTCGGAGGTTCAGATGTCTGAAATTTTCTGCGACGAAGAGTTTCTTGACGATCTGTTTGTCGGCTTTTGAATCTTCGGCACTCCGTTTCGAAACCAGTTATTTATTTCATGCTCCGAAGACGTTCCTTCGGGGCGCTTTTTTGACATTCGCTGATGTCGTCCTTTTGAAATATTTCTTTTCTTCATTGATTTTTTCTCTAAACTGTATAAAATGGATAAATAACATAATATGCGTAATATTTAACCAAAGATTTCATCATAAAGGGAAAAAAATGGATAGATCACGTCGACGGTTTCTTCAACTTTCAGGTTCTCTTCCGTTTCTCGGTATGGCCGGTCTTTATGCCGGAGTGAATCCCGCGGCGGCCGTCGCAGGGGAGGGGGGCGCTTCCGGGGATAAATCACCGATCTTTATCGGCGAAGACCGCCAACTCTTTATGGACGACTACCTGGTCGATCGAATGAAGAATGTTCGCCTGAAAGTACACGAACCGATCCGCTGCCCGGAAGTTCTCCTTTGGGATAAACCATGGGAGGGGAACAGCTGCACCTACGGTTCGGTTCTTTATGATCCCGAAAACAAACGTTACCTGATGTACTACCTGGGATCCTGCGGTAACAATGGGAACGGAACGCCCCGACACTCCAGCTGCGCCTGTTTGATGACGAGTCAGGACGGGATCCATTGGGATCGTCCCGTTACCGGCGTCGAGTTTGAGGGAAACGCTGAAACCAATATTCTGTTCCTCGAATGTGAGGATTTCGCACCATTCATCGATACGAACCCCAATGTGAAACCAGAAGAACGTTTTAAGGCGACTGCTGGTCCGAAGGACGGAGGAATTCTTGCTTACGTTTCGGCGGACGGGATTGACTGGCACATTCTCAATAACGGACACCCCGTCTATACCGACGGCGCGTTCGATTCCGAAAATGTCGCTTTTTGGTCAGAAGTCGAGAACCGTTACGTCCTCTATTATCGTCGACCCCGGCGCGACGCGCGCGACGTCGGACGTGCCTATTCCGACGATTTTATCCATTGGACGGCGGACGGCTGGATCGAATTTCCCGTGGAGGGGGAAGGTCCGGAGGTTCTCGCCCAGTTTTATACGAATCAAATTCAGCCCTATTACCGCGCTCCGAAGTATATCATCGGGTTCCCGGCTCGGTACATTGACCGAGGTCCCGGGGTTTCCAATACGCTCCTGCCCGAACAGGAGGCTCGTCGACAGCGGGCCACGGTTCTTCCCCGCGCGGCGACGGCGCTGACCGATTCGGTTTATATCACCAGCCGCGACGGTCGGAATTTCCGGCAGTCTCCCGATGTTTTTCTGAAACCCGGTTTGAAAACGAAAGATAACTGGGACTACGGGGACAATTACATCGCCCGAGGTCTTTTTGAGACCGAGTCGACGATGGGCGATGAACCGCGTGAACTTTCTCTCTATGCTTCCGAATCCCGCTGGACCGGAAATGATTCCCAATGGCGCCGGTACAAACTCCGCATCGACGGATTCGCCTCTCTGGCCGCAGAAACGAAAAGCGGCTATGTCGATACCAAACCGATCGTCTTTACCGGAACCGAACTTTCGATCAACGCCTCGACGTCGGCGTGCGGTTATATCAAAGTCGAGTTTCTGACCCCGGAAGGAAAACCGTTCGACGGATTTTCGTCTGAGGACTGCGACATCATCTACGGCGACTCGCTTGACCGCTGTGTAACTTGGAATAACGATCGGCATGTCTGTCCGATGGAAAAACGACCGGTCATTCTCCGGTTCCATATGAAGGAAGCCGATATCTATTCATTCAAATTTACCTATGGCGGTTCCACAACGACGCCCGAAAATCCCGAATATTGAGCGATGAGGGCAAAAAACGGATAAGGGGTTCCGGAACGAGCGGTTTCGGAACCCCTTTCTGTTTCCGGAATTCTTTTCGAAGCGGCTCCTGAAGTTAATTGTAAACTTTTAAATCTCGATAAGTTGACAAAAGAGAGCTTTTCTGATATCTTGATTTCGGAGGATTTGAAAAGGATGAAGACCAAAGAGAA
>CACXFR010000121.1 GCA_902766935.1 uncultured Planctomycetota bacterium
ACCCCGAGCGCCGAGTTCAAGGCGCTGATCAGCGCACAGCTGGCCGACGCCGGACTCGGCAAGAAGACGGTCAATTACAAACTGCGCGACTGGCTTTTCAGCCGTCAGCATTTTTGGGGTGAGCCGTTCCCGCTTCTGCGGGAACTCGGGCCCGACGGCAAACCGAACGGGAACGTTCTGCCCCTTTCCGAAGACGAGCTCCCGCTCGACCTGCCCGAGGGGATGACGTTCGACGCCGCGCACCATTCGCCGGAACCGCCTCTTGAAAAGGCGCCCGAATCGTGGCTTTACGTCGAACGCGGCGGCAAGAAATACAAGCGGGAGACGAACACCATGCCGCAGTGGGCGGGGAGCTGCTGGTATTATCTTCGCTACCTCGACCCGAAAAACGACAAGGCGATGGTCGACCCCGAGATCGAAAAGGCGTGGATGCCGGTCGATCTGTATGTCGGCGGCGCGGAACACGCGGTGCTTCATCTGCTCTACGCGCGGTTCTGGCACAAGGTCCTTTACGACCGCGGCTACGTGACCACCAAGGAGCCGTTCCAGAAGCTGGTGAATCAGGGAATGATCTTGGGCGAGATGGAGTTCACCGGATACAAGACGGCCGACGGGGCGTGGGTCAGCGCCAAGGAGGTCGAGATCGACGGCGCGAAAGCTTTCCGCAAGTCGGACAAGACGGAGCTGACCGCGGTCAAACTCGACCCGCGAGACCTTCAGAAGAAGGGCGAATCGTTCGTCCTGGCCGCCGACCCGGCGATCGTGATCGAGGGGAAATCTTACAAAATGTCGAAGAGCCGCGGGAACGTGATCAATCCCGATGAGGTGGTGGCGCAGTACGGCGCTGACGCGCTCCGGCTCTACGAAATGTTTATGGGCCCGCTGGAAGCGGTCAAACCGTGGAGTCAGGACGGCGTGAGCGGCGTTTACGGCTTTTTGGGCCGCGTCTGGCGGATGGTCGTCGACTGGCAGGCCGACGACGACCGTCTGAACCCCGAAATCGTCGACGCCGAACCGACGGCGGAACAGAACAAGGTTCTGCACAAGACGATCCTGGCTGTGACAGGCGATATTGAGAATATGTCGTTCAATACGGCGATCGCGCGTATGATGGAGTTCGTCAACTTCTTCGGCCGCGAACAGATCCGTCCGAAAAAGGCGATCGAAACGTTCGTACTCCTCCTTTCGCCGTTCGCGCCGCATATTGCCGAAGAGCTGTGGCAGCGGCTGGGGCATACCGAGTCGCTCGCCTACGCGGCGTGGCCTTCGGGGGACGAGTCGCATCTGGCCGAGGCGACGGTGACCGTTCCGGTACAGGTGAACGGCAAACTCCGCGCGAAGATCGAACTTCCGGTCGACGCCGACCGCGCCGCCGCCGAAGAAGCGGCGAAAGCCGAACCGAAGATCGCCGCTGCACTCGACGGGAAGACGGTCGTCAAAACGATCGTCGTTCCCGGCAAGATGGTCAATTTCGTCGTTCGGTAGAAGCGGCGCCCTCCGGCGGCGGACACCCGTCTACTCGACAGGGAAAGACGACGTGATATAATGAAATAACGGTAAAAACAGCGATATTCCGCGCATTTTCTCCCCCGCCGCTTTCGGCGGGCCGATTCATATCAGGATTTATCACAGGTCATTGAAGAGGGTAGTGAAATGAAAGACAGCTGGCTGTCAAAACGGTCCGAGAGTTTCAGCTCTTCGGGTATTCGTAAAGTCTTCGATTTGGGCGCGAAACTTGCCGATCCGATCAATCTTTCGATCGGGCAGCCCGACTTCGACATGCCGGCCGAAGCGCGTCAGGGCGCGATCGACGCGGTCAACAGCCACAAGAGCGGCTATACTCCCACCCAGGGGCTGAAAGTCTTTATCGACGAGATGCAGGCGAAGGTCGACGCCGAATACCATCACGAAGACCGGAAAGTCTTTATCGCCAGCGGCACGAGCGGGACGCTCCTTCTGGCGGCCCTTTCGTTCATCGACCCGGGCGATGAGGTCATTCTGTTCGACCCCTATTTCGTGATGTACGAATCGCTGGTGAAGCTGATCGGCGGCGTGCCGGTTCTGATCGACACCTATCCCGATTTCAATATGGATCCCGACAAAGTCGCCGCGGCGATCACGCCGAAGACGAAGATGATCATCATGAACTCGCCCGCCAACCCGACCGGCCACGTCGCCACGCGTGAAGAGACCGAAGGAATCGCCAAGCTGGCCGCGAAACACGGGATTCTGCTGGTCAGCGACGAGATTTACCGTTCGTTCTGCCACGCCCCGTTCACCTCGCCCGCCGAGTTCAATCCCGACACCCTGGTGATGAACGGGTTCAGCAAGTCGCACGGGATGCCCGGCTGGCGCGTCGGTTACGCGCACGGACCCGCCAAGATGATTGAGACGATGTGTAAATTCCAGCAGTATTCGTTTGTCTGCGCGCCCCAGGTCGGGCAGTGGGCTGCGATGGCGGGGCTTGCCGCCGACATGAGCGGCGAGATCGCCAACTATAAGCGGAAGCGCGACATGATCCTCGACGGGATCGGCGACCTCTACGAAATCGCCAAGCCGGAAGGCGCGTTCTACATGTTCCCAAAAGCGCCGTGGGGAACCGCGAGCGAGTTCGTCGAACGGGCGATCACCAAGTATTCGCTTCTGATCATCCCCGGCAACGTCTTCAGCGTCCGCGACACGCATTTCCGCATTTCGTACGCCGCGAGCGACGAGACGATCAAACGCGGAATCGAGGCATTCCGCAAACTGGCCGAAGAGAAAAAATAGAAGCAGAAACAGAGTTCCCGAAAGTTCCATTTTAAGGAGAAAACGATAGTTATGGCGAAAAAAAGTTGTGTACTGGCGTATTCCGGCGGTCTTGACACTTCGGTCATCTTGGGATGGCTGATGGACCGCGGCTATGATGTCCATTGCGTCTACGTCGACGTCGGCCAGCCGTGCGAAGACCGCGCGGCGATCCGCAAAAAGGCCGAGGATATCGGCGCGGCGTCGGTCCGGTTCATCGACGTGCGCGAAGAACTCTGCCGGGACTACGCGTTCCCGATGATCCAGTGGCAGGCGAAATACGAGGCGGTCTATCTTCTCGGCACCTCGATCGCCCGTCCGATCATTTCGAAGAAGATCCTCGAAGTCGCCAAAGAGGTCGGCGCCGAAGCGTTCGCCCACGGCGCGACGGGGAAGGGGAACGATCAGTGCCGGTTCCAGCTCGCCGCCGAAGCGCTCGAACCTTCGGTGAAGATGATCACCCCCTGGCGGATGGACGAATTCCGGAAGGATTTCCCCGGCCGCACCGAGATGATCGAATACTGCGCCAAGAAGAACATTCCGGTCAAGGCGTCGATCGCCAAACCGTATTCTTCCGACGAGAACTGTCTGCATATCAGCTACGAAGCCGGCCAGCTCGAAGACATGAACGTCTGCGGGCTTGACCTGGTCGAATTCGGCATGTGCGTTCGTCCGCAGGACGCACCCGACAAAGAAGAAAAAGTCTCGATCGAATTCGAGTCGGGCGTTCCGGTCAAGGTCAACGGCGAAAAGCTGAACGCCTATGAAGTGATCGACGCGCTCAACAAGATCGGCGGCCGTAACGGGGTCGGGATCATCGATATGGTCGAAAACCGTTTCGTTGGCATGAAGAGCCGCGGCGTGTACGAATCCCCCGGTATGACCATTCTGTACGACGCGCACCGCTACGTCGAACAGCTGACGCTCGACCGTGACCTGACCCACCTTCGCGACCGGCTTTCGCCCGAAGTCGCCGAAATGGTCTACAACGGGTTCTGGTACTGCGCCAAGATGGATGCGCTTCTGGCGTTCATCAAGGAGGCTCAGAAGCCGGTTTCCGGCCGCGTCGATCTGAAACTCTACAAGGGGAACATCATTCTCGACAAGCGCGAAAGCGAAAACTCCCTCTACGACGAAGGGATCGCCACGATGGAAGGGAGCGACGCATACAACCAGAACGACGCGACCGGTTTCCTGCGGATTCTCGGTCTTCCGCTGCGCGTTCAGGGGAAAGCGCGTCCCCGCGCTTAATATTAAGCCGCGTCTCCTCCGGAGCGCGATGATTCATTCGGTCGATTGGCGCAAGCGGCGTTTTCAAGCGCGGTTTGCGCCGTTCGGCTTTTACCATTCCACCTATCGTCTGCCGACGCCGCGCGGCGGATTCCTTTCGGCAGCCCGCAAGAATGGATTCGGAAACCACCAACCCGATCAACTGGAAAAAGAATCTCTTTTTCATTTGGCTCTGCCAATTCCTTTCGATTGGCGGGTTCTCGCTGGCACTTCCGTTCGTTCCGATCTATATCCGCGACAAGTGGGGCATCACCGGCGAACATGAACTCGGGCTCTGGATGTCGGCGTTCTACTTTTTCGGCATGCTCAGTTACTGCGGCTCGACCCCTCTTTGGGGCGTTTTGGCGGACCGGTTCGGCCGCAAGCTGATGCTTCTGCGCGCCTGCTACGTTGACGGGATCCTGTTCCCCTGTTTTCTTCTGGCGCCCAACCCGGTCTGGCTCATTGTTGTCCGGTTCATCACCTCGGCGTTCACCGGCACCGTTGCCGCGGCGCAGACCCTGATCGTCACCAACACGCCGGAAGAGCATCACGGGTTCTGTCTGGGGACCCTTTCCTCGGCGATCTGGTGCGGAAACCTCGCCGGGTTTGCCGTCGGCGGCATTGTCGTTCATCATTTCGGGTTTACCGCCGCGTTTTTAGCGTGCGGCGCGCTTTATCTCCTGGCGGGTGCCTCGGCGCATTTCTTCGTCCGCGAAAACTTTACGCCTCCCCCGAAAGGAACACTCCATAAGGCGGGGAACCCGTTCCGCGGCCTTTCGGCGGCGGCATGGATGGTCTTTCTCATGATCATCGTGATGGCGATCGGGCGGAAGTTCGACGAACCGTATATCGCGCTGATGGTCGAAAGAATTGCCGGACCCGAAAAGACGGCGCTCTTTACCGGCTGGATCAGCGCCGTTGCGGCATTGGGCGGGATTGGTTCCGGCATGGTGATCGGCCATTTGTGCGACCTCTGGTCCGCCGAAAAAGTCACGCTTCCGATCGCGCTGGTCGCCGCCGCGGGAATGTTCGCCCAGGCGGCGGCGGGGAGTCTTCTCTTCTTCGGCACCGCGCGGTTTCTCAATAATCTCGCGGCGGCAGGTCTGGAGCCGGCGTTTTTTTCGATTCTGGCGAAAGTCTCTCCTGCGGAAAGGCGGGGGACCGTCTTCGGTCTGGCGTCCAGCCTCCGGATGGGCGGGATTCTCCTCGGCTCGGCGCTGAGCGGCGCGGTCATCTGGCTTGCCGGAGTGCGGTTCATCTTTGTCACTGCGGGGATTTTCTTCCTCATCCTTGTACCGATGCATCTGGTTGCCAGGCGGCTGGTGGGTTCTGCCCGAAACGTGGAAGAAGAGACCCTCTCGTAAAAAAGGGGAATTCGCGGGACTCGTCTTGACTCTGCCTCTCTGATTGATTACTCTTCCTGCGGCATATTTTTTTCATTTCCGCAGGTTTTATGGCCGCATTTTCGATTGCCGACAAGCCGCAAATCCTCTCGTTCCGCATTCGGGCGCCTTTGGGGCGTTCCGTTTGCGCCGGGGCGGTTTGTGTTCTTTTCTTTCTTTGGGTTTGCGGGTGCACATCGAAGGTGGTCGGTCTGCGCGAGGTTCATAACCCGAAGCAGCTCCTTCCGCCGAACGTCGACGCATTCGGGCATCTGGAACCGACCGCGACCGCCGAACTTTCGCTTTCGAGTCTGAGACTCGATAAAGATTCAAGCTCGAATCTTGAGAAACTTGTGAAAATCCAGGAAGCGATCAACGCCGCTCCCAACCTGAACCTTCTGAGCACGTTCTGCGAACTCGGCTATTATGAAGCTGTCCG
>CACXFR010000122.1 GCA_902766935.1 uncultured Planctomycetota bacterium
CCAACGCCAATGTTTCCCGTCGTCGGTCGATTCAACCACGCGGATATACGGTTTCGGGGAATGATCGCGGCCGGGGAACAGAATATGCCCGTTCCGGAGCTGGAACGGACCGTGTGGACTGCTCACCTGGCAGTCGTAACGGCGACTCCAGCTCATCCCCTCGTCGGTCGACCGGAGCATCCAGCATCGATTGAGCTCACGCTCCCTCTGTTCCGGCGTCGCCATGCTGTCGGCCGCCAGCCAGCGTTCGTACCGCTCGCCGGTAATGGCAAACTCGCCCGGTTCCGGCTCAACGCCCTTGGCCAGTCGTTCCTGCTGTGCCTTGATCATGTGCGAACCGCCGTCCATTGAAAAGGTCGTAACCAGAAGGGTTCCCTTTTTCGTGACCAGAATGCCGGCGTCCCGGTCGTCGAGCGGACCGTCGAAGACGCACTGCGGCCAGGTCCACGTCTCTCCCCTGTCGTGCGAACGGAAGAGAAAAACACGGCCGAACGGATCGACGTGGTCTTCGCGCGCCGAGGCGACGACCAGAAGCTCTTCGTCTTTCGTTTTCGCGATCGTCGGCCAGCCGTAAAAGATGTCCTTTTGGGCGGAAACCTGGCCGTAAGAGATGACCTCGAAGCCGGGCGCGGGGGAATGCTTGATTTCGGGCGCGTCCTGGCCGAAAACGTGAGGGCGCAGGCCAGCCGTCAGGGCGCCGAACGCCAGTCCCGTCCCGGCAAGTTTGATAAAATCCCGCCGATTCTGCCGATGTGTCATCAAAAACTCGCTTTCTTTTCTGTCGGATAAATTTCCCTCCCCCGAACGACGCCCATCTTAACATAGATCGCGGCGGTTTGCAACAAACCGTTGTTTTCGCGTCTGAAATCGGTACAATTCATCATATAGCCCAAAAGTTCGGTCAGATTCGGGAAAGAACGGTTCTTTTCCCCTTCCGGCAAGTCGTTCGAACAAGGAGTTTCCGCCCCCATGAAAAAATACGCGGCCGTCGTTTCGTTCCTCTTTTTGCTCCTTTCGGCCGGCCCGATTTCGGCCGGAAACTTCGTCTTCTCGGGAAACACCGAAAAAGACCCGCTCTCCTACAAAACGGGGGAAGAGATCGTCTTTAACGTGGTGCTCCTGGAAGACGGCGCCCGCGTCGGCGGCAGACGGCTCGTCTGGACCTGCGAGGGGGACGACGGACGCCGTCTGGAGGGAAACGCGGTCTCTTCCGAAACCGAGCCGCTCGTCATCCGCACGCGGCTCGATAAACCGGGATTCGTCCACCTTCAGGTCTCGGTCCTCGATGAGAACGGAAAACCGATCCTTCCGCAGTACTACGACGGGAACTGGAACTTCGTGCGCGACGAAAGCCACCAGCTGAACGCCGGCGCCGCGGCGGAGCCGGAAAAAATGACCTCGTTCCCCGAACCGGCCGATTTCGACGCCTTCTGGGAAAAGCAGAAAGAGTTGCTCGACGCCGTGCCGATGAATCCCCGCCTGACCGAGGTCGAGTCGGGAAGCGATGACGTGGTCACCTACGATTTCCGGCTCGACGCGGTCGGCGAAACGCCCGTTTCCGGCTATTTCAGCAAACCGAAAGAGGCCGCGCCGAAATCGCTTCCCGGCTACATGTTCCTCCACGGATACGGCGTCTATTCGGCGTTCAAACAGCCCGATATCGCGCGCGGGGCGTTGGTCGTCAACGCCAATATCCACGGCCTGGAAAACGGGAAAGACGATGCGTTCTACGCGTCGCTGAAAAAGGGCCCCCTCTTCGATTACGGGTTCCTCGCCGAAACGAACCGGGACCCGGAAACGAGTTACTGGAACGGTGTGATCCTCCGAATGCTCCGCGCGCTCGAATTCCTGAAATCTCAGCCTGAATGGGACGGCAAAAACATCCGTCTGGTCGGCGGGAGCCAGGGGGGATTCCAGGCGATCGCCCTGGCGGGTCTCGATCCGGCGGTCTCGAAGGTCGAAATCGGCGTTCCGTGGATGTGCGACCTGTCCGGCACCGCCGAGTCGGGCCGGGTCCCCGGATACTACCGGCCGACCTGGACCCCTGCGCTCGGCTATTACGATACCGTCAACCACGCCAAACGGGTCAAATGCCCCGTCGAAATCCGCGCCGGGCTGGGTGACTATATCTCGCCCCCGTCCGGGGTCATGATCCTGTACAACAACCTCGCCGGACCGGCAACCCTGACCTTTACCCAGGGACAGACCCACATGTACGGAATGCCGAACGCCGCCGTTTCGGTTCTGAGCAAATAGCCGGTTCGACGAAATTCGGAAGGAAAAACCGAAAGATTTGAAAAAACAGAGCGGAATGTTGACTTGCCGCTCCATTTTCGCTATATTTTCAGAAAGAGAGCCGGAGAGCTTTCGGCTTTCGAACTATCGCCGAACAGATTGGTTTTAACGGTAATATTCCATTCCACCTCAGCAAAGACCCGGATTCCCGCCGGGTCGAAGGAGAATTCGTATGAAACGACGTGACTTTTTTGGCGCGGCCGCTCTGATGGGCGCGGCGATTTCCACCGGTAAATTCGCTTCCGCGCAGACGACCGAAGAGACGGACAAACGCGACATCGCCCGGCTGCGTCTGTGCAGCCAGCTCGGCGGAATTCCGGGCGCCACCCTTCCCGAAAAGCTCGAGAAGCTTAAGAAGTGGGGCGGCGAAGCGTTCGAAGTCGGCGGCGAAGTGACCGACGACGCCAAATGCAAAGAGTACAACAAGATGAAAGCCGATTTCGGTCTGGAAGTCTCGGCGATCTGCTGGGGTTCCTGCGGCGGTCAGCTCGTCAGTACCGACCCGGCGGTTCAGGCCGCGGGGATGGACGAGTTCAAGCGCGTTCTCGAAGGCGCGGGGAAAGTCGGCGCGCGCGGCGTCATTCACGTTCCCACCTTCAACGGCCAGTCGGAACTTTCGAACCAGGAACTTCTGGAACGCTGCCGCGACTATCTCCCGAAACTCGGGGAGTTCGCCGTCGCGCACAACACCACGATCATTCTGGAACCCCTCTGCCGTTACGAAACGTATTTCATCAAGCAGGTCGCCTACGGCGCGTCGATCTGCCGCGACTGCGGCGGCCGCGAAGCGGGAATCACCGTGATGGGCGACTTCTACCACATGGATTCCGAAGAGACGAGCAATATGGGCGCGTTCATCAGCGCCGGCGACTACCTGAACCACGTTCACCTGGCCGGCGGTCGCGCCGAGCCGATGCGCACCCTTCCCGGCCAGAACGGAATGTCGTTCGTCGACGGGTTCCGCGGTCTGAAATATATCGGCTACACCGGCTTTTGCAGCTTCGAATGCGGCTGCGAAGGCGACCGCGAGGTGGAAATGCCGAAATCGATGCAGTTCCTCCGCGACCAGTGGGCGATGGCGTAAGAGCGTTTCCGCCCCCATTTGATGAATTCCGGATCGGTGTTAAGATAAAGCCGATCCGGAATTTTTTTCGCCCCGCCGGGCACATTCCGGCCTTCCGACAGGGTTAAAGAATGGACGAACTTGAAGAAATCATCGCGCAGGCGAACGCGGGTAATGCCGAGGCCCAGGTTCTCCTGGGGGACTACTACGCCTCGAGCGATGAGGAAAAGGAAATCACCGAAGCGTGCGACTGGTACCGCCGCGCCGCCGACAACGGTTCCCGGGTCGGGCTCTATAAACTCGGCAAATGCTACTACGTCGGAGCCGGCGTCAAAAAAGATATCCCCTGGGCGCTGACGTGCTGGCGGTTGGCCGGAGAGTTGGGGAACTCCAACGCGCTCTATATGATCGGCAGTTCCTTTGTTCGGGGAATTCACAAAGACTACGCCTCGGCCCTCTACTGGTGGCGACGCGCCGCGGGTCTTCAAAACCCGTTCGGGCAGTGTATGCTCGGTCTCTGCTATAAGAACGGTTACGGCGTTCCGGTCGACCCCGACGCGGCGGAAAAGTGGTTCCGCCTTTCCGCATTCCAGGGGAATGAAACCGCCCGCAACGAACTCGTCGGAACCCCCGGCAGGTAAGCGGCGGTTTTGCTGTCCGCGAGATGGGCAAGGCGTTCCCCTTCCGCCGTTTCCGGGCCTCGTTCCCTTCCCTTCGATATTCTTTTCGCGTTCGGCCCGTTTTGCCGCAGGCGTCCGTTCTCTCCCTCCGGCGGCTTTCGTCCGCTCCGGGGATTAACTCCCGCCCCGCCCGTCGGACCCCCGCGCTTTACGGAGTTCAAGGGGCGTCTGCCGAGGTTGTTTTTTCAAAACGGATCGCTACAATAAAACCGAAACGGCATGACAGGGGAAAATAACCACCACAGGCACAAGGAAACCATACCGATGATCAAACAAGCGGCGAAAACTCTTCTGTTTCTTCTGACACTCTCCCTCCCGACGGGCTTCAGCGCCGCAGAGACCGCGCCGGAACCCGCCGAAACGGCGCAGACCGCGCCGGCGCCCGCGCCGCAGGGTCTTTACCTGAGCGACGCGCAGCTCTACGACAAACTCCTGGGAGGCTGGATCGGCCAGATGGCGGGGGTGACCTGGGGGGCGCCGACGGAATTCCGATGGAGGGGAACGGTCATCCCGGCGGAAGAGTTCCCCGCCTGGGAGCCGGAAATGATCAACAGCGGCCTGCGGCAGGACGACCTTTACGTCGAGATTCCCTTCCTCGACGCGATGAAGGAAAACGGCGCGATGTGCCCGCCGGAAAAGATGGCCGAAAAGTTCAGGGATTCCACGTTCGGGCTCTGGCACGCCAACCGCCAGGGACGCGAAAACCTCCGTAGCGGGATACCCTACCCGGAGAGCGGCCATTACAAAAACAACCGGCACGCCGACGACATTGACTGGCAGATCGAATGCGATTTCCTCGGACAGATGTATCCCGGGCTTGTCAGCGAGGCGGCCCTGCGCTCCTTTGAAGTGGGGCATATCATGAACTACGGCGACGGTGTCTACGGGGGCGTTTTCATCACCGCCATGCACGCGGCGGCCTATACCGCCGGATCGATTGAGGAGATTGCCCGGGCGGGAATCGATGCCGTTCCCGAAGGGACAAAGTTCCGCACTCTCGTCGAAGAGGTGTTTGCGGACTGGAAAGAGGGGAAAGGATGGGAAGAAGTCTGGCAGATTCTGCAGGACAAATGGGGCGAAGATGACAAATGCCCGGGCGAAGACATGGCCGGTCCCGGCAACATCGACGCGAAGCTGAACTCCGGCTATGTCCTGATCGGACTGCTGTGGGGCGGTGGCGATATGGACGAAACGATCATCATCTCCGGCCGGTGCGGTCAGGACAGCGACTGCAATCCCTCCAGCGCCGCCTCGATTCTGGGCAACTTCACGGGCGCCTCGGCAATCGACGCAAAATACACACAAAAGCTGGACCGTGACGGAGAGAAGTTTGCGCACACGAATTACACGTTCGACGGCGCCGTTAAACTGAATTACGATCTCATGACCGAAGTCCTTTCGAAAAACGGCGCCGTGCGCGAAGGGGACGGATGGCGCCTCCCCGCCCGAAAAGAGATACAGCCTGTTCCCTTTGAACAGTGGACGGAAGAATGACCGGAGACACTTCCCGGCCATAAAAAAACGGCTCCTCCCGAGCCGTTTTTTTATGGTTTGCGTTCCTTCCCCCTCTACGGGTGAACCCACCCCGCGCGGTATTCCCGCGCCAGAAGGGCGTTCGCCTCGTCGTCGTTGACCACCGTCCACGTTTCGGGATCCCATTCGAGAGTCCGTCCCAGACTCATCGACATGTTCCCCAAAATGCAGCTGGCACTCGAAATCGCCCCTTCCTCGATCGGGCAGACGGTCTTTTTCCCCTCGGTGATTCCGAGGAGCAGATCCTTCATCTGCCGGCGGATCGCCGGCGCGGCGAACAGCTCGACCCGCTCCTCCTCTTTGTCGGCGGGATACAGGTCGTGTTCGTAGACCACCTCGCCCGATTCGGCGGGCTCGTTCTTCCCTTTCGGAATGAAATCCCACCGGAGAACCGAAACTTTCAGCAGACCGTTCTCCCCGTGGAAATAGGCGCCCCACGGATAGCTCGGGTCCGGGAGAACCCCCCAATGCCGATGATTCCAGATCACGTTCAGGCCGTCGTACCCGAAAACGACCGTCTGCGTATCGGGAATCGTCTGCACCCCCCGGGTGTGAACGTACCGGCCGCCCGCCGAAAGAACACGGCGCGGCCAGCCGAGTCCCATCAGCCAGCGGGTCATATCGAACATGTGCACACCCATATCCCCCAGGGTGCCGTTCCCGTATTCCATAAACTGCCGCCAGCCGCCGCTGGCCTTAAGCGGATAGAAGGGACGCATCGGCGCCGGCCCGGTCCACATTTCGTAGTCGAACCCTTCCGGGGGAACCTGAGCCTCTTCGTTCACGTCGCCCATCCCGTAATAACTGAAAATATCGACCTGGGCGATCTTCCCCAGCCGTCCGGAATCGAAGAATTTTTCTTTCACGTCGACCAGATGCGGAGTACTCCGCCGCTGAAGTCCGACCTGCGTCGCCGCGCCGCTGCCGCGGGCAGCCTCGGCCATCGCGCGGCATTCCGCCACGTCGGCGCCGATCGGCTTCTGAACCCAGACGCTGATACCTTTTTTCAGCGCGGCGACCGTCGGCAGGGCGTGCCAGTGATCGGGCGTATCGATCAGAACCAGGTCGAGCTTTTCCCTGTCGAGGAGTTCGCGCCAGTCTCCGTACAGCGCGGGAGTTTTCCCCGAAACCTGCCGCGCCGCGGTCAGCGCGCCCGCCTGTTCGAGGCGCGGGCGATACACGTCGCACAGCGCGGCCACCTCGACCGGCGCCACCTGGAGGAGACGGAAGAGGTCGACCTTCCCGTACCACCCCGTTCCGATCAGGGCGACGCGGAGCGCCTGACCGCCCGTTCCGTCGGCGAAGAGGGGAAGCGCCCCCCCCGCCAGTCCGCAAAGACCCGCTTTTAAGAAATCTCGACGTCTCATAATTTCAGTCCTGACTCGGTTCCCCGGCTTTGTCTTCAATATCCGACTCATGATGACGGCGCGTCGCCCGCTGCTCGTCGGTCGGCTCGCTCACCTCGAATTTGATCAGCGGTTCGGCGGGGAACTTTCCCGCGCTGCGCAGTTTTTTACCGGCCGCGAAAAACTTTTCGAGCGTCTTTCCGTCCAGTTCGTGGCCGGGCATCGTCGGCATCCCTTCCCAGATCACGCCGCCGAGCATCGGTTCGATCAGCACGACGTGGGGGATCCCCGTCACGTTCAGCGCGTTGGCGAACCGCCGGCCGGTATCGATCGCCAGAGAGTAGCGGACGTCGTCGATTTTATGGTTCCCCGGCATCGACCTGACTTTTTCCTCTTCCATTTCGCAGATCGCGACCACGACCAGATCGTCTTTGTAATGCTCGGCCAGCCAGTTCAGATAGTTCAGCGACCGGCGGCAGGGGGGGCACCAGGTGGCCCAGACCTCGATCAGAATATATTTTCCCGCCATTTCCGATTCCGGCGGCAGAGGGGTCAGCCACTTTTCGACCTGCACCTTTTCGACGGTGTCGGAAAGCGCCGTCCAGAGAAGTTTGTCGGCAAAGACGACCTTGTCCCGCTTCAGCGTCGGATGGTTCGCCGGCAGGTTCACGCTTTCGACCAGCCACGGCTCCTTTTCCAGATCGACCTGGCGGATCTCCGGCTCCGTGTCGGGCAGGTTCGCCGGGAGAGGTTCCGCCTCGGCCGCAGCGGCGCCGCCGGCCGAAGGAAGGATGCACGGGCCGCCGGGAGGACAGATCACTCCGTCCGGAACGGCGGCCTCTTCGTCGGCCGACAGAACCGGAAAAGTCATCGTCAGCGCGGCCAACAAAAGCGGCAGAAGACATTTTCTCATTTTCACGTTCCTTTTCGGGCAGGTTTTCAGATAAAACCGCGGCAGTTCGGACTGCCGCAGAGGCAGACGGCCGACGAGTCGGTTCGAACGGCGCCGCCGGCGGCGTAGTCGATCGTCAGTTCTTCCCCGACGGCGACCGCGCGTTTGGTGTGGAGCCAAAGCTCATAATACTTTACTCCGTCCCCGCCGTCAATCTCCCACTCGATCAGCTCGCAGTTCGGGTCGCACGAATGGTTGACAAAGCGATACGGCGGATCCGGCTCGATGGCGCCGTCGCGATATCCCATACAGTATTCCGACCGATATCCCGGCGGTTTCACCTCCCCCCGGATCCGGCCGACCCCCTGCCCCGCCTTCATGGCGGCGGCGGCAAAAAGTCCCTTTCCGCACCGGGGCGTCTGCCCCACGCTCACGCGGTCGTGGCGCTCGTGCCGAAAGAATCCCGGCGGCCGGGCGGTCATGGCGCCGGTTCCGCGACTTCCACCCCGAGAAACGAGTCCGGTCCTTCCGCGTCGCGGTACGACCAGACGACGTCTTTTTCCGGGGTGATCTCGAACATACAGACGGCGTGGACGCCGTCGCGGTTCGCGGCGTAGTTGCCGAGAACCAGGTTCCCGCTTGCGCGGATCTGGATCGAGCAGATGTAGGTCAGTTCCAGACTCGGCAGATCGTCTTTCGTGCATCGCCAGACTTCGTTCCCCTGCGCATCGAATTTAACGACGCAGTCGAGAAAGGTGCCGTAAACTTCTCCTGTTCCGGGAACCTCGGCCAGCCCGTACACCTCGTGATCGGGAACCGACATCTTGCGGAGAATCCGCCCTTCGGCGTCATATTCGGCGATCACTCCCTTCGACTTCTGCGCGGCCAGATAGGTCCCGCGCGCCGTTTTCCGCACCCAGCGCATATTGTCGTGGCTTCCCGGCCGATCGAGAAACGCGCAGGGGATCCGCCGCAGGAGGTTGTCGTCTTTATCGTATTCGAGGATCGCGTTCGAGCTGTTCGAACCGATCACCGTCCCGCCGTCGGCGGTACGCTGAACCGAAAAGGTGAAATCGCCGCTGCCGCCGTCCGGGTCGGTCCACTCGCGCAGAAGCGTCCCGTCGGGAGCGATCTCTTTGGCGCTTACGGCATCGGCGTAAAGGATGTTCCCGCTCTCCAGAAGGTGGCAGTCCCCCATATTCCCGACGTTTTCGTCGTAGCGGCGCGCGACCGCGCCCGACGCGTCAAAATAGAGAATCGCGCCGCCGCAGCCGGCCAGAATCGCGGCGCCGGGCTCGCCGTTGAACTCCCCCGCCCCTTCGGCCGAAAGAGTCGAAAGGAGAAGCCCCGCGGCCAAAGCGCACAAAAAAAGTCGGCGGAAAGACTTATGCATAAACTGTTTCCTGTCTGATCGAAAATAGACCCGCGGCGCGCGCCGCCCGTCGCAAAGCGGCTCCTTCGCGCCGACGACCATTATACCCCCCCCGAGGGGGCGGTTCAAGAAAAAGACGCGGGGGGGAGTCTTCATTTTTTCCGGCTCAGGGCGACGATGAGAACGGCGATATCGGCGGGAGTGATCCCGGTGATCCGCCCCGCCTGCGCCAGGTCGACCGGACGGACCCGTTCGAGCTTTTCGCGCGCCTCGGCGCGCAGATGAACGACCGCGCCGTAGTCGAATCCGTCGGGAATCCGCATCGAGCCGACTTTCTTCTGCCGCGCGATCTCCTGTTTCTGGCGGTCGATATATCCGGCGTATTTCGCGTCGATCGAAACCTGTTCCGCCACGTCGGCGGGAACGTCGGCGAAGACCGGCCAGCGCGCCGCCACGTCCGGCCATTCGACTTCCGGCCGTTTCAGATATTTCAGCGCGCTCCCCTGATCGGTATGGATCGCCTCGAGCGCGGCCCGGGTCTCTTCGATCCGACGGACCTTCGTCTGGAACTTCTCCCAGCGGGCGTCGTCGACCAGACCGAACCGCCGCCCGACCGGGGTCAGGCGGCGGTCGGCGTTGTCCTGCCGCAGCAAAAGACGATACTCGGCTCGGGAGGTGAACATCCGATACGGCTCGTCGACCCCGCGCGTGACAAGATCGTCGATCATCACGCCGATATACGCCTCGTCCCGTCCCAAGATGAGCGCCTCGCCGCTCCCCGACGCCTTCAGCGCCGCGTTCGTCCCGGCGGCGAGTCCCTGTGCGGCCGCCTCTTCGTACCCGGTGGTGCCGTTCAGCTGTCCGGCGATGAAAAGGCCGGGAATCCGTTTCGTCTCGAACGTCAGTTTCAGCTGGTCGGGGGGAAGATAGTCGTACTCGATGGCGTACGCGTAGCGCAGAATCTGCGCGTGTTCGAGCCCGTCGATCATTCGGAGCATTTCGTCCTGAACGTCGCGCGAAAAACTGGTCGAAAGCCCATTGATATAGACCTCGTGCGTACGCCGGCTTTCCGGTTCCAGATAGAGCTGATGGCGCTCCTTGTCGGCAAACCGGAGGACTTTCGTTTCAATCGAAGGGCAGTACCGCGGGCCGGTCGACTCGATCTGCCCGTTGAAAACCGGCGCGTCGGGGAAATGCTCCCGCAGAAACCGGTGCAGGCGCGGATTGGTGTACGTCATCCAGCAGGGAACCTGATCGATGTGTATCTCGTCGTTCATGAACGAGAACGGAACCGGCTCGGCGTCCCCCGGCTGCGTTTCGACCTTGTCGTAGTCGATCGTCCCGGCGTTGATCCGCGGAGGGGTCCCCGTCTTGAACCGTTTCAGGGTCAGTCCGAGCTTTAAAAGGGAAAGGCTGATCCCGACCGCCGCCGGTTCGCCGATCCGCCCGCCCGGCATCTGTTTATCGCCGCAGTGGAGAAGCCCGCGCATAAACGTGCCGCACGTCAGCACCACGCACGGGGCGCTGTAGACCCGCTCCGACGCGCATCGCACGCCGACGACCCCGCCGTTTTCGACCAGAACCTCCTCGACGGTCTCCTGACGAAGTTCCAAACCCGGCGTCTCTTCGAGCAGACGGCGCACCTCGTCCTGGTACGCGCGCTTATCGGCCTGCGCCCGCGGTCCGCGCATCGCCGGGCCTTTCCGCGTATTGAGCATACGGAACTGGATCGCCGTCGCGTCGATCGCCTTGGCCATCAGCCCCCCCAGCGCGTCGATCTCGCGCACGAAATGCCCCTTTCCGACCCCGCCGATCGCCGGGTTGCAGCTCATCTGGGCAACCGTGTCGATGTTTCCGGTCAACAGCGCGGTCCGGGCGCCCAGACGCGCCGCCGCGGCGGCCGCCTCGGCGCCGGCGTGTCCCGCGCCGACCACCAAAACATCGTATTTCCAGTCCATCTTTTCAATCTTTCCGAAAAAAGCTCCCCGGCGTGCGGTAGGCGTCGTTCACCTGGGGGGGTCCCCCGAGCCGCGCCTACGCTTTCGCGGCCGACCGACGCGCGCCGTTGAGCGTATTGAGCAGCAGCATCGTCACCGTCAGCGGCCCGACCCCGCCGGGAACCGGCGTGATCGCCCCGGCGACCTCTTTGACCGCGTCGAAGTCGACGTCGCCGACCAGTTTGTTCTTCACCGTCGGCCGGCCGTCGTCGCCGATCACGGTCTTCTCTTTCCGATTCATTCCGACGTCGATCACCACCGCGCCCGGCTTCACCATATCGGCGGTAATAAACTCGGCTTTCCCGATCGCCACGATCAGAATGTCGGCGCGGCGGGTCACCTCGGCCAGATCGCGCGTGCGGCTGTGGCAGATCGTCACCGTCGCGTCGGCGGCGGCGCCTTTCTGAACCATCAGAAGCGCCATCGGTTTGCCGACGATATCGCTTCGCCCGACGATCACGACCTCTTTCCCCGCCGTTTCGATTTGATAGCGGCGCAGAAGTTCCTGAATCCCGTACGGCGTACACGGGAGGAAGCGGGGCCGCCCCTGCGAAATCAGGCCGACGTTTTCCGGATGGAACGCGTCGACGTCCTTTTCCGGCGAAATGGCGTCCAGAATCCGCTTCTCGTCGATTCCCTTCGGCAGCGGCAGCTGAACCAGAATGCCGTGAACCGTCGCGTCGGCGTTAAGCTTTTCAATGAGCGCCAGAAGCTCGTCGGTCGAGGTCGTTTCGGACAGACGGATCACGTCGCTTTTCATCCCGGCGGTCACGCACGCCGTCTCCTTGTTCCGAACGTAGACCTGGGAGGCGGGATTCTCGCCGACCAGAATCACGGTCAGAGAAGGCTGAACGTTCGTCTCGGCGATAAACTCGGCCGTCGCCTGCCGGATCTCTTCACGAATCGTTTCGGCAAGCTTCTTGCCGTCGAGGAGGGTCGCTGTCATTCTCTTCCTTCTTTCTGCATTTCTTTCTTGATGGGTGTCACACGGTATTCAAAATGATGGCGGCCGGAAAGCCGGAACTGGGGATACTCGCGGGCGCCCCACGATGTATCGCCTCCGACTCCGGTCTGCCCCAGGTCGATGTTCAGGTAGACGTTCGGCCGGCGCGGAATCATCCAGGCGTGTTCGACCGATTCCAGGTCGCGCGCCATGAACCGTTTCGCCGAAAAGCCGAAGACCGCCGCGGCTTCGGGGCCGTTTCGCACGCCGTCGTTCTCTTCGGCGGTAAACCGGTACCCGTTTCCGTCGGCGTCGGTGATCTCCATCCACCGGCAGTCGGTTCGATTCCCGTATTCCCCCGGCTCGCTGTAACACGACGCTTCCAGATCGGCGTCGACGGTCGTGGCGTAGAGCCCGACCGGCGAGCCGCTTTTGCGGTCAGCGTAGTTCTCGCCCGGCCCCCGTCCGTAGAACGTGATCCGATCGCAGTCGGCGGGGAGTTTCAGCAGAGTGCCGATTCGCGGGATCTCGTCTCCGTCGGGAGCGGCCACGTCGAGCGCCACGCCGGTCGACCCGTCGGGATAGTGCGTAAACGTCATCGCGCACGAGCCGTCGAAATTCCGGAACTTCCCGTCAAGCCGCTCGACGCGCAGACCGCCGTTCTCCTCGACCCGCGGTTCGGACCAGTCGATCTCCTCCCCGGCGTACCGCCAGTGCGCGTGGCGTTTGGCGAACTTGTTTCCCCGATCGTTGTCGATCGGCGCGCGCCAGAAGTCGGGCCGGCACAGAAGGGCCTCGTTCCGAACGGCGCGCGGCGGCTCCCCGTTTTCAAAGACGGGAAGTCGGAACTGCGCCTCGGCGAGCCGGTCCCCCGCTTTCAGGAGCGGTTCGTCTTCGTCGACGAAAAACGCGAAGTTCACGAAATACTCTTTCCCGGGTTTCGCCGGAAACGCGGCGAGATTCCGAAGATCGTATCCGGGAAGCCACAACGCCGTGACAAACGAACTTTGCGGTGCCGGATTCGGACAGTCCCGTCCGAACGCCCCCTCCTGCCGCGCGACCTCCTTCCCGTCTTCGGTCAGCGTAATTGTATAGCGGACATTATCGAGACAGCGGAAGAACGCGCGGTTTTCGATCTCGAAACGGCTGTAATCGTCCCCCTCGGCCAGCGACCTGACGGCGATATCGGCGTAACAGGCGCGCACCTCGCTGAGCGTCGGATGCGGACGGCGGTCGGGAGAGATCAGTCCGTTCATGCAGAAGTTCTGATCGCTCGGCACGTCGACCGGCCCGAAATTCCCGCCGTAGCCGAAATAGATCTCGTCGGTCGGTTCGGCCTGCGACATGACGAAGTCGATGTCCGCCACACGCTCCTTCATCGTCCGCGGGGCGTAATCGCCAAGCAATTCGACCGGGATCACGCGATTGTAAATCCGCACCTGATAGATCAGCGCGCGGGCGAGATTCTCCAGCAGTTCGCTGTCCCGTCCGATTTCGACCGGAAAATCACACGGCGCAATCTCCGCCCCGCACGGAGTGCGCGCAATGACTTCACCGTCAATGCAGAGGATCAGCTCCCCTTCGGCGCGGATACCGCTCACCCAGTGATCGGTCCCTTCCCAATTCGGAACGGTTCCTTCGACGGTATAGGTCTTCTCGCCGTCGCAGACGGTAAACGCCGCGCCGGTATCGGTCCGGTCGAGCGACCACTGCCGGTGTGATTTCCCGACAATCGCTCCCGATTTCGGCTGGGTTCCGGTTCCGTACGTCGCGTAGGGGTAGATGTGGGCCTCAACGGTAAACCG
>CACXFR010000123.1 GCA_902766935.1 uncultured Planctomycetota bacterium
CGAAATCGGACCGGCTCCGCTGTCCGCCGCGGCTCAGAACTCGAATCCGGGAATCAGTTTTTCGATATACGGGTGGGTGACGTCGGTTGAGGTCAGTCCTCCCGGAGAGTAGATAAAATTCTCCGGGACGACCGAAGGGTGGTTTTCATACACGTCGGTCATGTCGAGCGTGACCAGTTTCGTTTTCTTCCTGAGGTTCATTTCCGGGGCGGCATAGTAGCAGATACGATAAGGAAACTCGTGTTGCTGGCCGATATAAACTTCCACCAGACAGGGAAACTGGTCGAGATAGTGTTTCCGATCCCCGACGTTGTGTTCGAGGAGATTTTTCATCGACTTTTCGTAGATCTCCGGCTTGAGCCGTCCCGAAAGATGCCAGGCGCGAAACGAACCGTCTTTTCCCTTCAGCGAGACCGTCTCGGCCTCTTCGGCGAACTCGTAGCAGGTCAGCATACGCCGCAGTACGCCGCCGATCCCCCCGAGACCGGGGAACCCCGCCAGGGGGCTCGGAAAAGAAAGATGGTTGTAGGCCAGCTGTTCGCGCGCCTCGTCGTTTTCGGCCGCCTGCGCCAATATCGCCGCCATTTCGCCCAGTTTCAGTTCCGTCAGCCGCCGGTTCCCTTCGACGGACGTGTAGGTCCAGAGGGTGTTCTTATCGCAGACGACGTCCAGAACGTTATCCTCCCCCTTTTCGTCCGAGGCCCCCTCGTCGCGGGGAAGCTCCAAATGGAGTCTGAAGAGAGACGTTCCGCCGTAACAGAGCGCGCGGCTGTGCTGCCCGCTGTCGTTCGACGGGAGAAACATCTCCTCGTACTTTCCGCTTCCGTCGATCGAGACTTTTCCGACGTGAACCCGCATATCGATTTTCGCGGTCAACGACTTTAAATTTTCGATCCGATCGATGGTCCGTCCGAGAACCGCCGCCGCCTCGGACGAACCGATTTCCGCCGCCGGACCGGTCGCCATCAGGAGGCGCGAACGCCGAAAATCATGGGTCAGATAGGCTGCTACAAGGGTCAAAACCGTTATAACAGTCCATCGGAAAGCGGAACCGGGCGATTTTTTCCTTTTCATCATTGACTCTTTCAAAGAGTTGTTCTTCCGTTTGCCGAAATGTTAACGAACGGTCTGCTTCCGGCTCGTGGGAGAATGCCGCCGGCAGACGCGACGGAGCAAATTTCTCCCGGAAAACCGGTAACCCGGGAAGTTGATCCATTAAGGGATTTTCGATGCGTTACAGATATTTTCTGCTTCTTATCGCGGCGGCTTTGCTCTGCGGCGCCGGTCCGACCGGTCCGCTCGGCGGCCGTCTCGCCCCTCGAAACTACAATAATCCGCAGCTCTATCCCAGCGTCAACGGGCCCGGGCCCGGCGTGATCGCCGCCCGCGGCGCCGGCGCGCGCGGCAATATCGGCGGCTCGACGGCGCAGATCCTCTTCCAGGGCCCCGACGGGATGAACGTCAACTGGGACGTCACCTCGATCGGCGCGTTCGACTCCCAGCCGATCGTCACCGAAGGGATTCAGGATTTCGAGACGGGGAAGGAATACCGTCTCCGCCTTTCGAACCTGCCGAACCGCAAGGGGATCGGCGGCGCGCCGCTGAACCTCTATCCGACCCTTCAGGTCAATTCGGTCACTCCGCGCACCCGCTCCTATCTGGAACATAACGCGATCCCGGTCCGAATCACCGACAACGACATCGACCAGGTTCAGGCGGGGAATTTCGTCACGAAGGTAATCTTCCTCCCGGCGCCGGAATTCCAGAACATCGCGATCGCCGGCGGCGTCGACACGATCGTCAACACCCAGCTTCCGGCGGGAACCGACCCGGTCGTTGAGGCGCAGAACCGCGGTTCGATCCTGGCGGTCGTTCAGATCGGAAACAAAGACCTCAGCCGCGGACTCTATCCCGCGGGAGGATTCGACCAGGGGCTCGGCGGCGACGGCGTGCCGCAGGTTCCGATCTCCGGGGTCAACGTGCCGAACTTCGGAACCCCGAACAGCGTGACCCCCTACGGCGTTCCCGGACCGCCGGTTCTTCCCGCCGCCCCCGAAGGGGTCGCTCCCGATCCGCTTATCTCACCGATCAACCCGACTCCCGCCACCGACGTTCCTCAGGTCGACAAAACCTGGAGCGGGATCAACTTCTGAGCCGCTATTCTTTGCGGGGAACGCGGATCACCTCCGATTCGCGTTCCCGCCCCTCCTTGTCCGTCGGCCAGTTCACGATGCAGATCACTTCGGCCCCCTCTTCGACGCACCTTTTCAGCTCGTTCAGTTTCGAAAGCCGCGCGTCGGCACCGCCGCTTTCGAAGTTCGGCTGACGAATCTTTTCCGGAACGGTCTGACCGCTCGGCGGCTCGTCAAACGAAACGGTCTGGATATTCTCGTTTTCGGAAGATTCTCCGCGCATCAGTTCCCGATAGACGAACGTCAGATTGCTGTTGGCGTAGAGCTGGTCGTAGACGACCGCCGAGGGAAGGAAATACCCCTCGTCGCTTTTCGGATCCCCGGCGTTGCAAACGCCGACCAGGTACGTCTGGCCCTGAGCCGTCCGTGCGAAGAGTCCTCCGCCGCTGCGGCCGCTGCGCGGGGCGTTGGAAACCTCAATGAAATAAAACTGCTGATTCTTTAAGCGGTCTTTCGGCTGATAATATTTCTGATCGGTCGTCTTCACCGCGTGTTCCCAGATCGTCGGATCCTCACCGGAAGTACACCCGATGCTGACGAGCCGATCTCCCTGCCTCGGAACGTAGCCGGGGGGGGCGATTCGAACCGGCTCGATCTCGAACGGAAGAGGAACCCCCACGAAACCGATATCCAGATCGTCGTCGTAGTAGACGCACTCGCCGGTCACCGTCGCCGTCTCTCCGGTTTCCGGCCGAAAGAGGTCGACCTGCACCGGGGCATTCCCCTTCGAGTCGCGGAAAAGATGCCCGCACGTCAGGACGAGCCCTTCGCGCGTCTTGTCGGTCACGCTGGTATGAATCAGCGTTCCCGTGCCGCAGTCGGTTTCGTTCCCCCCGCCGCTGACCCGAAGACGGACCGTGGCGGCGATCTGCTTTTCGAGATTCTCCGTCCGAGCCGAGAGTTCCCGCGTCTCCGCCGCGTCGGCCGATCCTTTCGGACTCCGCGCCGCGGCGGGCGCGGAAGTTCCGGTCTCCGTGACTTCGGTCCGGACGTCCCGCGCGTTTCGGAACATCGTAAGAAGACGGTTCTGAACGGTCTGAATGTCTTCCCCCCGCGAGATAAACCGGCTCTGTTCAACGCCGCCGCGCAGAAGGACGAACGAGGGCATCGTCTCGATCCCGTATTGATCGTAAAGCGCCGACCCCGCCGGATCGTGGGGCGAAACGCGCCGAAGCGGATACTGTTTCTGTTCGAGTCCCGAGATGAGCGGCTCCAGCGCCCGGCAGGCCGGGCATCCTTCGGAGGTGAATGCCAGAAGGAGGATCGAGTCGGATCCCTCCGCGCGGAGCGCCGCGCCGTCCGAAAAAAGGAGAATCAGGAAAAACGGTAAGAGCGCGCGCGAAACGACCCGCGCCGCGCGGGAGGCGCAAAGACCCCGGGAATGGCAATCCATTACAGACAACTCCGTTTGTCATCATTCGAGCTTCCCGAAACACCCTCCGTGGCGTCCGAGAAGGAGAGGGGTATATTAGCACTTGCAGCGGCTCGGGACAAGGGGAATTTTAGGCGCGACGCATCCGGAAATCCGGGCGGAAACCGCCCCTTCCGCCCTCCGTTCAGTCGGCGGAAGACCGTTCGAGCGGGATTTTCGAGGGGGCGCCGGGGACTTCGCGCACGTAGCGGGGAACAAGGTAACCGGGAAGAAGAGCGCGAAGCTCGGCGACGATCCGCCGGCCTTCTTCGACCGGAACCTCAAAATGGGAGGCGCCGGCCACGCGGTCGAGCTGGTGCAGATAATAGGGGATGATCCCCAGTTCAAACGCGCGGCGAAAGAGTTCGGCCAGAATCTCCGCCCGGTCGTTCACCCCGCGAAGGAGGACGGTCTGCGAAAAGAGGGGAAAACCGCGCCGTCGGAGCGACGCCGTCCCTTCGGCCGCGGCAGCGGTCAGTTCGGCAGGATGGTTGATGTGGAAGGCGAAAAGAAGTCTTTTCCCTCTTTTTTCGATTTCTTCCAGTCCCCGGAAAAGGGCCGGAGTCAGCGACGAGGGGGAAAGAATCGGGTAGCGCGTGTGGATACGCACCCTCTTAACAAAAGGGAGCGCTCCTATATAATGGAAGGCGAGATCCCGTTCTTTCGGCGGCATCCCCAGCGGATCCCCTCCGCTGAGAATGATCTCCTCGACGGAAGGGGTCTTTTCGAGAAACGCCGCGATTTTTTCCCAGTCGATGGGGGCGGCGGGGGAAAGGTGCCGTCGGAAGCAGAATCTGCAGTGAGCGGCGCAGACTCCCTGGGTCGTCACCAGCACCCGGCCGGCGTACTTCCAGAGAAGCCCGTCGGGGAGGTTTTTCTCCGCCGCGGGGCCCGGCCGCTCGCAGAGCGGGTCGGCGGTAAATCCGACGGGGGAGTCGTTCTCCCGCGCGCTCGGCCAGAACTGCAAAAGAACCGGGTCGTTCGGATCTCCCTTTTTGAGCCGTTCGGCCATCTCCCGCGGAATCCGCAGCGCCAGCGACGCCGCGGCGCGCGGGTCGGCCGACTCGGGGAGCTCCAGAAGCGACTTCAGCTCCTCCGGGTCGGTAATGAACGTCGTCTCGGGCATTATCTCTTCCCCTGAAAAGGGGATTTTGGAACTTGAATTTCATTTGACGCGCCTCGCGCGCACAGGATTATCATAACCCGAAAAGAAGAGGTTTCAAGTGGCATCTTACAACACCAGCGACTTCCGTAAAGGTCTGAAAGTTCAAATCGACGGCGATCCGTTCATCATGATCGAATGCAATTTCGTCAAGCCGGGGAAAGGTCAGGCGCTCTATAAGTGCAAACTCCGCAACCTGACGCGCGGCACGGTTCTCGAGCGAACCTACAAGAGCGGCGATTCCTTAGAGGCCGCCGACATCCACGAGACCGACACCACCTTCCTCTACGAGCAGGGCGGCACCTACTACTTTATGGAAAAAGAGACCTACGAGCAGTACGAGCTCTCCAAAGAGGCCGTCGACGAAGCTGCGAAGTATCTCCTTCCCGACATGCCGTGCAAGATGCTCCTGTATAACAACAATCCGATCGGGATCACCCCTCCGAACCACGTGATTCTCAAGGTCGAGTACACCGAACCGGCGGTGCGCGGCAACACCGCCACCAACGTGACGAAGCCCGCCACGCTTGAAACCGGCGCCGAGATCATCGTCCCCAACTTCATTGAAACGGGCGAGGTGATCAAGGTTGACACGCGGACCGGCGAGTACATCGAACGCGTCAAATAATGGGCTCCTCCGGCGTCAAAACCAACGCGACCCGCCTGCTGACCGCGGCGGGTCTTCCTTTTCATACTCGGGAATACGAGGTCGACGAAAGCGATCTTTCCGGCACCCACGTGGCCCGTCAGCTCGGGCTCCCTCCGGAACAGGTCTTTAAGACGCTCGTTCTGAAAGGGGAAAAAGTCGGTTACTTCGTCTGCTGCGTCCCGGTCAATTCAGAAGTCGACCTCAAGAAGGCGGCTCGGGCCGCCGGGGATAAAAAAGCGGCGATGATCCCGATGAGGGATCTCAAAGAGGTGACCGGATATATCCGCGGCGGCTGTTCCCCGATCGGTATGAAAAAGCCGTTTCCGACCTTTCTCGACGAGACGGCGGTCCTGTTCGACGAAATTTATCTCAGCGCCGGCCAGCGGGGAGCGCAGATCGTGATCGCCCCGAACGTCCTGACCGAATACCTCCGTTTAACCCAGGTCGACCTGGTGAAAGACTGAAAGTCTCCCGATGAAAAAAGAGCGTCTGATGACCCCCGGTCCGACACAGGTGCCGGAAGAATCCCTCTTAACTCTGGCCCGACAGGTGACCCATCACCGGACGCCGCAGTTCGAGTCCCTCTTCGAAAAGACGCGACGGGCGACGGCGGAACTTCTTCGGACCGAAGGAGAGGTCTTTTTTATCACCGGTTCCGGCACCGCCTCGATGGAAACCGCGCTAATGAACGTCGTCGCGCCGGGCGAGACGATCCTCGTCCTCTCGTCCGGAAAGTTCTCGGAGCGTTGGGCCGAGATGGGAGAAGTCTTCGGCGCGAAAGTCGTCACCTGCGCCGTCCCCTGGGGGGAGCCGTTCCGCCCCGAGCAGGTCGCCGACCTGCTCCGCGCCCATCCCGAGACGGCCGCGGTTTTCGGGACGCTGACCGAAACGAGTACCGGCGTCCGCCACCCGATCGCCGAGCTCGGACGCGCCGTACGCGAAAACTCCGACGCCCTTTTCGTCGTCGACGGGATCAGCGGGATCGGTGCCGATCGTTTCGAAATGGACGCCTGGTCGGTCGACCTGGCGGTGATCGGCTCGCAGAAAGCGCTGATGGGAATTTCGGGGGGCGGTTTCGTGGCGGTCGCGCCTCGGGCGTGGGAAAAGATCGAAAAGACCCCCCGCCGCGGTTTCTACTTTGACCTTCTCAAATACCGCAAGTCCGCGCAGGCCCGGACAACTCCCTTCACTCCCGCCAAGTCGATCTTAGAGGGACTGGCGGTCAACCTCGACGCGATCCTCGGCGAGGGGATCGAAAATGTCTGGCGGCGGACCGCCCTTCTGGCCGAAGCGACCCGCGCGGGGATCGACGCGATCGGTCTTGCGCGGACGACCTCTTCCCCGGCCGATTCGATGACCGCCGTCTTCTTCCCCGAAGAGGCCGCGTTCGATCCGAAACGGTTTATGAGCGAGATACACGAACGTTTCGGCGTGAAATTTGCCGCCGGCCAGGGGCCGTGGAAGGGGAAGATCTTCCGAATGGCGCACTTCGGCCTGATCGACGAGTTCGACATTCTGGGGACTCTCGGCGCGATTGAACTGGCGCTTCACTTTGCCGGCCGCCCCGTCGAACCGGGAAAGGGCGCCGCCGCGGCGCAGCGCGTCTTTCTGCGCGAAAGCAAGGCGTTCTCCTCAGAAAACTGACGTTGCCCGGTCGGCGGGAATCCGTTAAAATGACCCGCGTTCCTCGGAACAAAAAAGGAACCCGGGCGCGCCCGGCCGAGCCATATCGTTTCGTTGAAGAAATTGTTATGAAATGCCAGAAGTGTGATCGGCCCGCCACGTTTCATTACACGGAACTGACGGGGGACAAGCCGGTCGAAATTCATCTTTGCGAAGAACACGCCAACGAATATCTGCATAAGAACGGCGGGGCGATTTCCGATTTCGACGCTCCTCAGGAAGACCTGGCTCAGCAGGTCAAGAAAAAGGTCAGCAGTCTGCAGCAGACGACCCGCGAGCTGATGGAGCTGGAAATGCGCACCTGCCCGATCTGCGGGGCCAGCATTCAGGATTTTCGAAAGACCGGCCGACTCGGCTGTCCGAACGACTACCTCTTCTTTGACGAACAGCTCGAACCGCTTCTGATGGGAATTCACGGAAGTACCGAACATGTCGGAAAACGTCCCCTGCGCTTCGGCGGAACGGACAACCGAACTCTTCTGATCCGCCTTCGCCGCGAACTCGACGACGCGGTTTCGATCGAGGACTACGAACTGGCGGGAAAACTTCGCGACCGAATCCGCGACCTCGAATCGTAAGAGATCCAAAAAGATTTTCAGAGAAGCCGGCAGATTTCCTCAGCGATTTCCGCCGGTTTTTTTTCTTCGGTCCGAATCAGGTGATCGGCCAGTTCCCGATAGAGGGGATCTCTCTTCCGCAGGACTTCCCGAATTTCCTCGTCGAACGAAAGGCCGGTCAGCGGCGGCCGCGTCGCGGCGCTCCGCTCGTCGCCGGCAACGCGGCGGGCGATCACCTCGGCCGGAGCGGTCAGAAGAAAGATCCGCCCGGGGGCGAGCTTCCGCAAAACGGCGCGGTTCTCCCGGCGCAGAATGATTCCCCCTCCGCAGGCGACGACCCGGGGAACGGGAGGCTCGAGAAGAGAGTTGAGCGCGGCGCTCTCCGCATCGCGGAAAAGTTCTTCCCCGCCGCGGGCAAAAATCGAGGCGATCGATTCG
>CACXFR010000124.1 GCA_902766935.1 uncultured Planctomycetota bacterium
GGCCGTAACCGTGACAGCCAGGAGAAGGGTCAGGGACAGGATCATCAATTTTCTGAACATCGCTCGTATCCTTGCCAGGGTAAATGAATGATTGAAGTTGTTAAGATGCGGAAACGCCTTTTGCGATTACGCGCAAAAACAAAGGCGCGGACATCGCGCGGCATCCCCCATACCCTCTAGAATATCACAATCGGACTTTAGTTGCAAGGGAAAAGAAAGGGGGAAACTTCACTTTTTTCCTAAAAAAGCCCCGTTTTTCTGATTTCTTCTCTTTGGGGGGAATTTGTGGGGAACCCTCAAAGGACCGGATACGAACGGGGCGGTCGATTCGCGGCTTCAGGCCGATTCGAGTTCTTCGCGGATGTAGGCGAGCGAGAGGAGTTTCTCCTTGACCTGTTCGACGTTCAGACGAGCGGTGTTGTTCGAGTTGAATTCGGTGAGGAGATTCCGCTTGGTGTCGCCCCGGGTGAAGTACTTGTCGTAGTTCAGGCCCCGTTTGTCGGCGTGAACCTGGTAGAAATTCCCCAAATCGACGGCGCGGGCGCATTCCTCGTTCGTCAGGAGGGTTTCGTACATTTTTTCGCCGTGGCGGATTCCGATTACTTTGATCTCGTTTTCGGCGCGGAAAAGCTCCTTGACCGCCTGCGCCAGGTCGGCGATCGTGCTCGCCGGCGCTTTCTGAACCATCAGATCCCCCGACTCGGCGTTTTCGAAGGCGAAGAGAACCAGGTCGACCGCCTCGTCCAGCGACATAATGAAGCGGGTCATCGTCGGTTCGGTGACGGTCAAGGGGAGCCCCGCCTTGATCTGGTTGATGAAAAGAGGGATGACCGAGCCGCGCGAGCACATGACGTTCCCGTAACGGGTGCAGCTGATCGTCGTCTTTTCGGGATCGACGGTCCGGCTCTTGGCGACGATCACCTTTTCCATCATCGCCTTGCTCGTTCCCATCGCATTGATCGGGTAGGCGGCCTTGTCGGTCGAAAGGCAGACGACTTTGCGCACCCCCGCCTCGATGGCGGCGGTCAGGACGTTGTCGACCCCGATCACGTTCGTTTTGACCGCTTCCATCGGGAAGAATTCGCAGCTGGGAACCTGTTTGAGGGCGGCGGCGTTGAAGATATAGTCGACCCCGTACATGACGCCGCGGACGCTCGACAGGTCGCGGACGTCGCCGATGAAGAAGCGGAGTTTTTCGCTCTCTTCGGGGAATTTCGCCTGGAAGAGGTGGCGCATGTCGTCCTGTTTCTTCTCGTCGCGCGAAAAGATGCGGATCTCGCCGATATCGGACTTGATGAACCGGTTGAGTACCGCGTTGCCGAACGAGCCGGTTCCGCCGGTAATCAGGAGCGTTTTGTTCTTGAAGATCGAACCCATCGAATCTCACCGCCATAAGGGATGTTACAGGAGCCGTGCCGGGCGGCCGGAAGAATACGCTTTGATTGTACACTTTCCGTGTTCTGTGTCAACGCGGCGATCGAGCCGGGCGCCGGAGACGGTTTTTTGTTCATTTCGCGGCGGTCGCTTCCTTGATTTTCTTTCGGTTCCTCCCTATAATAGCGGGGATATCGGTACATCGAGTGTTCGGAATTTTCCCGATCGGGGGTTCCGCGGGAGGGGGGCGTTCCGGCGTTTTTCCTTTCCGGCAAAGCTTTAAGGAGTTTTTTATGAAAAAGATTTTTAGTGCGGCGTTAGCGTGGGCGTTTGCCCTTCTTCTCGGCCTTTCGGCGGCGTCGGCCGCGGAAAAGCCGAAATATGTTTTCCTCTTCATCGGCGACGGGATGTCGATTCCTCAGCGGATGATGTCGGAAGAGTTCAACAAGCTCATGACCGGGAAGGGGCTTGTGATTAACTCGTTCCCGTATCAGGTGATGACCACGACCCGGTCGGCGAACTCGTTCATCACCGACTCGGCGGCCAGCGGCACGGCGATCGCGTGCGGCGAAAAGACCAACAACGGCGTGATCGGGATGGACGTTACGCAGAGCAAGAACCTGGTCTCGACGGCCGAAGTGGCGCGCGACGCCGGGAAGAAGGTCGGGATCATCACCAGCGTGACGATCAACCACGCCACCCCCGCCGCCTTTTACGGGCATAACCCGAGCCGGGGGAACGGCTACGCACTCGGCTTGGATCTTATTAAGTCGAACTTCGACTTTTTCGGCGGCGGCGGGGTCGACGAGCATGGCGACGGAGACGTCGACATCTACGACCTGGCGGCGCAGGCGGGGTACACCGTGGTTCACGAGCCGGAAGAACTTCTCGCGCTCCAGCCGGGGTGCGGCAAGGTTCTGGCGGTTCGGAAGGACGGCGCGCTTCCCTACGCGATCGACGATCCCGACGGGTTCCGCGACGCGGACTACCTGCGTAAGGCGATCGAACTTCTCGACGGCGACGCGGGCTTCTTTATCATGACCGAAGGGGGGAAGATCGACTGGATGTGCCACGCCAACGACGCGGGGACGACTCTGCGCGAAGTGATCGATCTTGACAAGGCGGTCGAGGTCGCCTGCGAGTTTGCCGAAAAACATCCCGACGAGACGCTGATCGTCGTGACCGGCGACCACGAAACCGGGGGACTGACGCTCGGGTTCGCCGGAACCGGCTACAATTCCTACATCGAGCGGCTCCAGTATCAGAAATGCTCGCAAGACGTCTTTTCGGGGATCCTCCGCGACGTCGCCGACGACTACGAAGGGGTGAAAGCGGCGATCACCGAATGGTTCGGCCTGAAATTCGACGGCGACGACGACGATCCGATGAAGCTGACCGACTCGGAAAAGGAAGAGATCAAAAAGGCGTATGACCGCAGCGGCGAAAATCACAAAGAGATCTCGCGCGTGACGCATACCGTGGTCAAGATCTTCGACAACAAGGCGGGGCTCGGCTGGACGAGCGGCGCGCACACCGCGCTTCCGGTGAACACGTCGGCGGTCGGGGTCGGCGCCGAGACGTTCAAGGGGATGATCGACAATACCGACATTTCGAAGAAACTCAAAGAACTGGTGAAATAGTTCTTTTTCGTTTCCGATAACCCCCGAAACGCTTTCCGGGCGTTTCGGGGATTTCCCATCGAAGGATCTTTTGACCGCGACGCGAAAAGGCGCGTTCCGAGGGAGTATGACGAGTCTTCTGCGAGTTTTTTTCAGCCGCAAGACGATCCCCGTGTGGATAACGTTCGGGGCCTGTCTTCTGACCCTTTTCTGCAATTTCGAGCCGCAGCACAATCCCCCCCAGGGGAAGAAAGTGCGCGCGCGGGTTCTGGAAGCCGACGATTCCGGGCTGATGCAGCTGGGGCTTCTGACGTCCGGACCGCAGCATCTGAAGGTCGAAATTCTTTCCGGGGAGCATAAGGGGGATATCTACGCCGCGACGAATCAGCTTCGCGCGCAGATCGATCTGGATAAGATATTCAAACCGGGGGACACCGTTCTGGTCGGACTCTACAACGGGGCGGTTCCGGGAGAGGCGACCCTGAACGCCCAGGACTATTACCGGATCGGGTGGACGGTTCTCCTTTTTTCCCTTTTCGCCCTCCTCTTGGTCTGGTTCGGGGGGGTCACCGGACTTCAGGCGCTTCTTTCGTTTGTCTTCAGCTGTCTGGTGATCTGGAAGATTCTGGTTCCCGTCTGCCTGAAAGGGGTCAATCCCCTTCTGGTTTCGTTTTTGACGGTGGTGATTCTTTCGGCGGTGATCATCTTCCTGGTCGCGGGGGTGAACCGAAAAGGGGTCACCGCCTTTACCGGCGCGATCGTCGGGGTTCTGGCCAGCTGTCTGATGGCATGGCTCTTTACCTGGCTCTTTAAGATCAACGGCGCGGTCATGCCCTATTCGCAGGCGCTCCTCTACTCCGGGTACGAGTCGCTCAGTATCGCCGATATCTACATCGGCGGGATCTTTATCGGGTCTTCGGGAGCGGTGATGGATCTGGGAATGGACGTGGCGGCGGGGATGAACGAGGTTTTCGCGCAGAACCGGCAGATCAGCCGCCGTGACCTGACCCGCGCGGGGATTCGGATCGGTCAGAGCGTGGTCGGGACGATGACGACGACCCTCCTTTTGGCCTATTCCGGCGGATACCTGACCCTGATGATGACCTTCTGCGCCCAGGGGACCGAGCCGATCGATTTTATCAACAATCCCTACGTCGCCTCGGAAGTGGTCAAGACGATCGTCGGCTCGTTCGGGCTGGTTCTGGTCGCGCCCCTGACCGCGTTTTGCGGCGGGTTTATTCTGCGCGGAGGCCGGAAGACGAAGGGGGAAAACGCGTGATGCCGCCGCGGCGCGCGGGTCTTTCAGAATGTGTGACAGACGAGGTGAATCGATGGTAAGCCGAAGAAGTTTTCTGCGGACGGGCGCCGCCCTCCTGACGGCGGGGGTGTGGCGGAGTTTGCCGCGCCCTGTCCGGGCGGGCGCTCCGGCGATCAGGCTTTCGTGGTATCCCTACGAACTGAAACTCCGACACATGTTCGGCGTGGCCGGCAGTTCGCGCACCACGACCCAGGGGGTGCAGGTGATGCTGGAATACGAGGGGACGGTCGGTTACGGTGAGGCGTCGATGCCCCCCTATCTGGGGGAATCGGCGGCGTCGGTTCAGGAGTTCCTCGGCCGGGTCGACCTTGCCCCTTTCCGCGACCCGTTCGAGACGGAGGAGATCCTCGACTACGTCGACCGGATCGCCGAAAATAACGCCGCCGCCAAAGCTTCCGTCGATATCGCCCTTCACGACCTGGTCGGGAAGCTGATCGGCCGTCCCTGGTATCGGATCTGGGGATATTCCGCCGAAAAGACTCCGTCGACCTTCTACACGATCGGGATCGACACTCCCGAAAAGGTGGCCGAAAAGACGAAGGAGGCGCCGGCGTTCCCGATTCTGAAGGTGAAACTGGGACGGACGCCGAAAGAGGACCGGGAGATGGTCGAGGCGGTTCGCTCGGCGACCGATCGGCCGTTTGCCGTCGACGCCAACCAGGGATGGACCGAAAAGACGGCGGCGCTCGATATGATCGAGTGGCTTGCCGATAAGGGATGCGTTCTGGTCGAACAGCCGATGTCGAAACACCGGCCCGACGATATCGCGTGGATCACCGCCCGCAGTCCGCTTCCGGTAATGGCCGACGAGTCGCTTCAGCGCCTCTGGGATATTCCGGCCCTTTCGGGAGTTTTTTCGGGGATCAACATTAAGCTGATGAAATGTACCGGTCTTCGCGAGGCGAAAAAGATGATCGACGCCGCGCGGACTCTGGGAATGAAGGTGATGATCGGATGCATGACCGAAACTTCCTGCGCCATTTCGGCGGCGGCGCAGCTCTCGCCCGCGGTCGACTGGGCCGATTTGGACGGGAATCTTCTGATCGCCAACGACATTTTTGACGGAGTCGGAGTCTCTCCCGAAGGAAAACTTCTCCTTTCGGACCGTCCGGGAATCGGCGTTGTTCCGAAGCCGCCCGACGGAGAAGGACGTTCCTGAGAGACGGTGCGGGGAAGGAATATCGATTTTGCGCCGCTTTCGATTTTTCATCGGAAAAAATTTTTAGGAAACCCTAAATCCCCTCTTGACGCGAAGGGAAAAATAAACTATATTTTAGCCGAACCTAAAGTTTGGCCGGGAGCTTTCTTATGAGTCAATCTCAGACGAACCGCCTTTCGGATAGCCTCGAAGATTATCTGGAAGCGATTTATCGGATTATCCTGGAACAGGGTCAGGTCAAGCCGAAAGATATCACCAAGGCGATGCACGTCGCGGGCGCTTCCGTCACCGGGGCGCTGCGTACGCTGACCGAAAAGGGGCTGATTCGCTACGCCCCCTATGACGAGATCTCGCTGACGCCGACGGGGCTCGCCGTGGCGCAGGACGTTTTCAGCCGTCATAAGCGCCTGAAAGCTTTCCTGGAAAACATGCTCGATGTACCCGAACAGGAAGCTGACGAGACGGCCTGCAAAATGGAGCATGTCATTTCGTCCGAAACGATCGGCAAACTGGTTCGGTTTGCCGAATTTATTCAATCCTGCCCCCGAGGCGGTCGGCTCTGGATCTCCGGATTTGAACATCAGTGCGATCCGAAACACGCCCTCGACCGCTGCCGCGACTGCGTTTCGCTCGCGCTTCAGCGGATCGACCGGGAGCTGGCGAACACGTCGAACGGGGCGAAGTCGGAAGACTGACCGAGCCGCGTCTCGGCCGGTGCGGCTGCGGAGAGCGATTTCACAACAGCATGGCGGAGAATACGATGCTTTTATCGAATGTGCCGAACGGAAAATTCGTGGTCATTGACAACATCAAGCTGGGGGAGGAATCGACGACGCGTCTTTCGTCGCTCGGTCTGGTTCCCGGAGCGCGGATCCGCGTCATCTGCAACTCGACGCCGAAGACCTCGGTGATCGAATGTCTGGGCGCGCGTCTGGCCCTCGGTCGGGGGATCCCGAACTTCGTGGAAGTTCACTGATACCGCAGAAAAGAGGCTCTTTTGCAGCCTTTTTTTTGAGGCTAAACTTTAGGAACCCCTAAAGTTCAGCCTGGGCTCGCGCGGGGCGCGGAGAGCGGTTTTTTGGAGATTTTGTATATCACAGGTTAAAATTTGGAGTCGAATTTGTTATGTCAACCGAGCCGGTAACAAAAATCAAGGCTGTGCTGGCGGGGAATCCGAACAGCGGTAAATCGACAATCTTCAATTACCTGACGGGCGCCAAGCAGACGATCGGGAACTTTCCAGGCGTGACGGTTGAGCGCTACGAGGGACAAACCCGCTGCGACGGGGTCAAGGTTGACGTGATCGACCTTCCGGGCCTTTACAGTCTTACCTCGAAGACGGACGAAGAGAAAGTCGCGGGGGATTACCTGCGCAAGGAGCCGTACGACGTGATCGTCGATATCGTCGACGCGTCGAACCTGGAACGAAACCTCTATCTGACGTACCAGCTCAAAGAACTGAACCGCCCGACGCTTGTCGTGTTGAACATGGTTGACGTGGCGCGGCGGCGCGGAATCGAGATCGATACCGAAAAGTTGAGCGAGGCGCTCGGTATGCCGATCATCGAGACCGTCGGGAGCAAAGCGGTCGGCATCAAGGAAGTCTTGAAGAAGATGACGGAACTCGGCGTCGAAGGACGCCGCCGGCCGCGGCCCGCGCCCGCCGCCTCCCAAGAAGAGGCGCAGGACGAACTCGTTTCGAACGAGGATGTTGACTGCGCCGCCTGCGCGTGCCCCGGCTGCTCGAAAGGGTGCGCGAGGGTCGTCGCGCTCGATATCGCCCGTTACAAGGAGATCAGTCAGGTCTGCAGCCGCGCGGTGCGGAACATCTCCCCGTCGGGGCAGACGTTTTCGGACCGCGTCGACGCCATTCTGACGAACCGGTTCATCGGGATTCCGATCTTCCTTGCGATGATGTACGTCGTTTTCTGGCTGACGTTCACGCTGGGGGCGTATCCGATGGACTGGATCGACGCCGCTTTCGGATGGCTCGGCGACAAAGTCGCCGGATTCTGGCCGGAAGGAGCGGAATCGTTCGTCAAATCGCTTATTTTGGACGGGATCATCGGCGGCGTCGGCGGCGTGATCGTTTTTCTGCCGAACATTATCATCCTTTTTCTGGCGATCTCGTTCCTCGAAGACTCCGGGTATCTGGCCCGCGCCGCGCTTTTGTGCGACCGGTGGATGAGTAAACTCGGCCTGCCGGGGCGGAGTATCGTTCCGTTCCTCGTCGGGTTCGGCTGCACGATCCCCGCGCTGATGGCGACGCGTATGCTGAATAACCGCAAAGAGCGTCTGGTGACCCTTCTGGTTCTTCCGCTCTTCAGCTGCGGCGCGCGTTTCCCGATCTACGCGCTTCTGATTCCCGCGTTCTTTCCCGAAAAGTGGCGGGCGCCGGTCCTTTGGCTCGTCTATCTGATCGGTATCGTCCTGGCGGTCGTTCTGGCTAAGATTCTGAGCGTCGCGTTTGCGAAGAAGGGGGAAGAGAACCCGTTTATCATTGAACTTCCTCCCTATCACCTTCCGACGCTGCGCACGGTCGGCATGAAAACCTGGGAACGTTCGCTCGGCTACCTGAAGAAAGCCGGTACCGTGATCCTCGGCGCCTCGATCCTCATTTGGTTCCTGACCACGTATCCGAAAGCGGTTCCGAGTATTCACGACGAGATCAACGGCCGCCGCGGCATGGTTGCCGCCGCGATGGAAGAATTTCCCGAAGGGAACGCCGCCGAGGTGGTCGACGCGCTGAAGACGAAGTTCGACGCTCTTGAGATCACCGATGCCGAAAAAGAGGAACTGAACGAGGCTCTCGACGCGGCCGCCGAAAAGGTTGTCAACGTCGACGAGCTGAAAGAAAAGATCGCCGCTTTGGAATTGGCCGAGGCGGACCGCGCCGCGGCTGCGGCCGCGCTTGACGGCGCGCTCGAAGAGGCGGAGGCCGAAGAGCCCGAACTGGCCGCCGGCGAGACGGCGGATCTTCTTGCCGAACTCGAAATCGCCGACGAAAACATTAAGGAAAATTTAAGGGCGTTGGTTGAAGAAACCGCCGCCGAACCGACCCTTGCGGCGGATACGCTGGGAGAACAGCTTGGGGTGGTGTTTGATCGCGAGGAAAGTCAAGCCGACCTTGAAGCCAGTTTTGCCGGTCATATCGGCCGAGGGCTGGAACCGATCCTCAAACCGATGGGGTTTGATTGGAAAATCGGAACCTCCCTGGTCGGTGCGGTGGCGGCCAAAGAAGTCTTTGTCGCGTCGATGGGTATCGTTTACTCGGTCGGCGGCGAGGAGGGCGACGAAGAGAGACTTGGCGAAGTTCTCCAGAGCCAGTATAATTGGCTCAACGCTTTCTGCATTATGATCTTCGCGCTGATCGCGACTCCGTGCGCGGCGTCGATTGCGGTGATGGCCAAAGAGTCCGGCTCCTGGAAATGGGCTTGGACTCAGTGGATCGGGCTGACGGTCATCGCGTGGATCATCACGACCCTGGTTTACCAGATTGGGAAATTCTGCCTCTGAGAACGGGGTTTCCCTCGGGCCGCGAAACCGTCGTTTCGCCGTCCGAAACGTGACCGGCGCTGTTGGCGTTCCCCTTTCCGATCGGAAAGGGGAACGCCGACAGCTTTTTTGCGGGAAGCGGGACAACTTGATTTCGGAGAGGTTACAGATGAAACGTTTTCTTTGCGCCTGTTTGGTCCTGCTTCTTTTTGCCGTTTCGGCGGTTTCCGATGCCGAAGAACTGAAAGTTCTGATGATCGGCAACAGCTTTACCCAATCGCTCGTCGGAATGCTGGAGCCGGTCGTCGAATCGGTGCCGGACTGCGCGATTGTTCTGGAAAATATGTACATCGGCGGCTGTTCGATGGAACGGCACTGGAAGAATATCGTTGCCGAGGAGGCGGATCGGGAAGACCGCTACTTTCCCGAATTCACCTACCGGGAAAAGCTGGAAAGCCGCGATTGGGATTTCGTTTCGATTCATCAGAAGAGCGGTCTGAGCTGGCGGCCCGAAACCTATTGGCCCTGGGCCGAAAATCTGACCGATTACATTCACCGCTACGCTCCGGGCGCCGAGGTGGTCATGCAGCAGACCTGGTCGTACCGCCCGGACGACGAGCGTCTGGCCGAATGGAATCTGACCCAGGACGAAATGAGCAAGAAGATCATCGACGCGAACCGCGAGGTTTCCGGAAAGCTGGGGCTGCGCGTGATTCCGGTCGGCCTGGCGATCAAAATGGCGCGCGCCGAACAGCCCGGCGGCTACCGGCCCTTTAATCCCGCCGACTATACCTATCCCGATCTTCCTTCCCTCAAGAATTTCTTCGTCGGCAGCGTCTCCTGGTCGGACGACCACACTAAAATTGAAGGGGATTCGTATCATCTGAACCAGCGCGGACGCTATCTCCAGGCGTGCGTCTGGTTCGCGTTCCTCTACGGGCGGAGCGCCGAAGAGGTGACTTACGTTCCCGGCGGAATGAGCGAAGACGACGCGGTTTTTCTGCGGAAAATCGCCGACAAGGCTCTCCGTGAATACCGCTGAACCCCTCTTGCCGAAATCCGGAAGAGGGATATAATAGGCGAAATCTTTGTTTTCAGAAGATTTGCCCTTAAACAGTTGACACCAACAGATATTCAGGGAGTTTTACCAATGTCGAAACCCGGACGCACGATCAAAAAAGCGAATCACGGTAAACGGCCCGCCAACGCCAAAGCCCGCAAAGGGAAGCGGCACGCGATCAAGACCTGAGATTCACGCCCTTCTTTTTTCGGAGGGTGATCCGCCATAAAAGAGGAGTGATCGTTTTCTTTCTCTCGGAGAGTGAACGATGACTCTTTTTTTATTCCCTCTCCGTGTTTCGTAGAATTTTTCATCGACCCTTTGCGTAACGGACGAAATCACCATGGTTAAAAAAGAGCTCCTCGTTTCTCCGGATCAGTACGATCTGGAAAAGCCGATTGCCCGGATCGAAGATATCGAGAAATACAATCCCCAGCGTTTCGAGATGGAGCAGCTGACCGCGATTGTTTACGAAAACGCGGAGGACGTCACCTGCGTCGGCTACAAAGACATGACCGACGAGGAGTTTTGGATTCGCGGTCATATCCCCGGAAATCCGATTCTGCCCGGCGTGATCATCTGCGAGGCGGCCGCGCAGTTGGCCAGTTACCTTTCGGGAAAACTCGCGATCACCGAAGGGACGATGATGGGGTTCGCCGGGCTTGACGAGGTCAAGTTCCGCGGTCTGATCCGCCCGGGGGACCGCCTGGTGATTCAGGCGAAGATGCTCAAGATGCGCAAGTTCCTGATCACGGCGCAGTTTATGGCGCTCGTCGGCGAAGATATTGTGGCCGAGGGGATCATCAAAGGGTTCCCCCTTTCGAAGGAACTTCTTGAAGGTCAACCGCAGAACAAAGAGTGATCGGCGATGGGACGGCGCAGTTTCGCCAAGATTATCGGAAACCTGGACCTTTCGGATCGGATAAAAAAGGGGGATGAAATCCCCCGGCCGTGGGATCCCGAGCTTCTTTTCGGTCGGGAAGCGCCGATCGAGTTTGAAATCGGGTCGGGAAAGGGGATGTTTCTGGCCAACGCCGCCGCCGCCGAACCGGGGCACGATTTTCTCGGCGTCGAGGTCGCCTACCGCTACGCGCTGATGGCCGCCGCCGGTCTGGTCAAGGCGAACCTCTCCAACGCGATGATCCTCTGTGCCGACGCCGCGGCCCTTCTGACCGACTGGGTTCCTTCCTCGTCGCTGGCCGCCGTTCATATCTATTTTCCCGATCCCTGGTGGAAGAAGTCGCACCGAAAACGGCGGATTGTCCGCGGTGACGTCGTGAAGATGATCGAAGACCGGCTGGTTCCGGGGGGAAAACTCTGGCTGAGAACCGACGTCGAAGAGTATTTCCGCCAGTCGCTTGACGTGATCGCCGCCGAGACGACTCTTCTGGGACCGAAGGCCGACCCGCGCCTTCCCGCCGAGCCGAAAGCGGTCGCCGAAGGTGATCTTTTCCGTTCGGGAGAAAAGGAGAACCTTCCCTATTACGGCGAGAACGGGAAACAGAACCCGCCGGTTCCCCGTGCGGGGCGGGGGGATTTCCTGACGCACTTCGAGCGGCGAACCCGGCTCAACGGCCTGCCGGTCTGGGGCGCCGTCTTTGAAAAGTCCCTTCCGGGGGAGTGAGACTCTTCTTTTTTCGGACCGGGAATGAAAAAGGCGGCGTGAAGAATCACGCCGCCTTATACTTTCGGCCGGTGGAACGCTTTTCGTTATTCGCCCTTTTTGGCGGTCATCGGGATATCGGGGGCGTTTCCCAACTGCGCCAGGACCTGGAGAAGCGAGTTCAAATGAATGATGCGCGGGCCGAACTTATCGACGAATTCGCCCAGTGCAAAATCGCCGTCCTGAAGAACGTCGTAGTTGACGTCGATTTCGTCGGAAAGGGAATCGATGAACTCGGTCTGGATCCGCGCGAGCTTTTCGGCGGCGTCTTTACAGGCGCGCGCCAGGCGCGGATTCGACTTTTTCCATTCGGAGAGTTCCACCGCCTTTTGCCGGCCGGCGGCGGTGAACTGATTGATCAACTCGCACAAAAGATCGTTCTGACGATTCTGCGCCGCCAGGTTGCGATCCTGAAGATGAACCGACCGGCGCATCAGAGCGAGCAATTCACTGAAATCGTTTGATTGTGGGATTGAAGAGGAAGGGACGTCGACCTGCGCACTGACGGGCCGGACCGGACCGTTTTCGTTTAGAATATATTTCGTCATTTTTCTTTCCTGAATCCCCGATGGGGGAACTCCATTCAGGAGAGACCCGCTCAGACGTCTTCGCGGACACTCAAATATGTCTTTATGAGGAAAAGAGGGTAATCAAAGCGGTTACCCCATTAACCTCGCGATTAACCGACAGGACTATTATAACAATATTTGCCGATTCCTACATTCACTATTTTCAGTGATTTTAAAATTTTCTTAAAAATTTTTAGAAAAAAGCGGATTTCCTCCATGTTTTTTCAGCGAAACTGTTATCCTCAGATGCGAAAATTTGAGGGGGACTCCTGTTTTTTTCCGCCGCGGCGCGTGAACAGAAGTGAAGATAAGAATGAAAAAAGACGTTTTTCAACGAAATTTATACGGGAGTTTTTACCGCTTTCCCCAAACCGCGCGAGAGCACGGAAGCGTCCGCGGCATGTATAACAAACGCGGAGCTTTCAGAGTCTGAAAGCTCCGCGGGGGAATTCGCCGTTACACGAAAGGGCTACTTGTTGTTTCCGACGATGTTGACCTTGAATCCCAGGGCGTGAGCCATCGAGGCCTTGACGGCCAGCGCGCGGTCGGCCTGGGCGGCGGTGCCGGGATAGGAGACCTGGATGTGGTTGGCGCGGTGGTGCCCCATAAACTGGTTTCGGCTGACGCCGTAGAGAACGGCGTTGACGATCGGCCAGGTGGGGGTGCATTCGCTCAGACGGCGTTCGACTTCGGCTTTCGGCAGATCGAGAGCGCGGCCGCGGCCGATATCGATTCCGAGCTTTCCTTTCTCGACGTAGGTGCGGGACCAGAGAATTTCCCCCTCTTTGCAGACGCCGCCGAGCGTACCGCCGCCGGAGGGGAAGTACATCGGGGCCTGACGCCAGCTCTGCGCGCCCTTCCATCCCCCCTTGAAGTGGGCCGGCGGGGCGGCACCGCTGATCTGGAAGATCCAGACGAACTCGTCGGTCGAGCCGCTCTTGTCGACGTCGCCCCAGCGGACGTCGTGAAGGGTCGTTTCACACGGATAGCCCAGCCGCGAAAGGACGCGGTTGTCGAGGAGGGCGTCCAGAGCGGCGCACTCGTCGACTTCGTTGAAGTGGAGGTAAGGTTTTCCCTCTTTGATGATGTGCCCGTCGGCGGCTTTTACCGGGGGACGGTCCGAATTGTTCAGAATCCCCTCGACCAGGTCGCTCGCCGGAAGAATGTCTTTCAGCCCCTGCTGGTACTGAATGCCGAAAAGATCGGCGCCGAATCTGTCGGCGATCCGCGCCGCGGCGAGGTACATCTTGCACTGGAGGAGAACCTGGTTTTTGGTCAGATCGTTCTTTTCGTCTTTCCCGAAATGGAATTTCAGCCCCTTGGCGACGAGCCACTTGTAGACCTTTTCGGCCTCGGCGTCGGGCGTGATCATCGTTTCGTAATACAGAGCCGACTGGTTGAGGCGTTCTTTGTAGATTCCCAGGGGGAAGAGGAGCTCGTCCGGGACGATGGCGTTATACATGCCCATGCATCCTTCGTCGAAGATCCCCATAATGACCTTCTGCTTGACAAGATCGGCGGCGAGCTTCTCGCCGATCGCCCGTTCGGTGCCCTTGACCGACGCCGGGTCGAAGGGATGCAGGTGCGAGGTGTCGTGCTTGATTTCCTTTCCGGTTTCGAGCCACTTCTTTAAGCGGGTCAGGAACCAGTCGTCGGTGAAATCGACGCTCCAAAGAGTCGAAAACTTGCGCCCGGCTTTCGTCAGGCAGGCGTTGATATTGAGCATTCCGACGAGTCCCGACCAGGTTCCCGACCAGTTGGCGATATTCAGAATCGGACCGCGGTGGGTCATAAGGCCGGGATAGATGTGATGCGAGTATTCCCAGACCGCTTCGGCGACGATGATCGGCGCGTCGGGGTCGAGCTTGGAGAAGATTTCGATCCCCTCTTTTTGAGAGCTGATAAAACCGTGTTTCTCGTCGGCCTTGTAGGGGTGGGCGCGGACGATCTGGTATCCCATCTTGCCGACCGCCTGTTTGAGCGCCTCTTCCATCTTGGCCTGTTCGGCCCAGCAGGTTTGGTTCGCCGGCAGACGCAGGTCGCCGCTTGCCGCCAGATAAACTTTTTTCGCACCGAGTTTCGCCATCGTTGAGAATCTCCTTCTTCGCTTCTTGTGTTACGGAAAATATGAACGGATCCGCCCGGCGCGGAGGCGCGGGAAGTGAGAAACGGGAATTCCGCGCGTTCTTTGCCGTCGGATCGAAATCAACAGTCAGAAAACAAAAATACCGCTTCCTTTATTATCGAAATCCCGCGGGGAAAAACAAGAGGAAGCTTTTTGTTTTTTGAAAAAGAAAAGAGGAACAGGCGGCGCGTTGTGTTACGAATTCTCAGCGCCCGCCGCGGAGCCACCCCTGTTGAATCCCGGTCGGAGCCGACGCCGGCCGTTCGGTCTCGGTCGGGACGGGCGTCCCGGCCGGAGCGGCGATCATTCCCTCGAAGCCCGCGTCGGCGGCCGGTTCGAACCCGCTCAGGAGGGAGTCGACCCGTCCGAACGGGGAGGGGGGCGCCGCCTGCCCGGGGGCGAAGAGACTGCCGAAACTTTCCTCTTCGCCGGGAAGGGATCCGGCGGTCGGGAAGAGGTCGCCGCTGCCGACGACGTTCCGTCCTCCGATCGAGTCTCCCGAGCCGGCCGCGCGGGAGGCCGATCCGGCAGCCGATTGGGAGCCGGTCTCTCCTTTGACCGCGGGAAGCGGCTTGCGCCGCGCGGGAGATCGGTGCTGCGCCAGTGGCGTGATCGGAATTCGGGCGACCACGCGGCGCGTCATGACCGGCGAGAGTTTCAGCGCCTCGGCCGCCGACTCAAGAGTGAGAGCC
>CACXFR010000125.1 GCA_902766935.1 uncultured Planctomycetota bacterium
AGCGCGTCTGCGTTGGTCAGCGCGCCCGAATCGTCAAAGATCGGCGCGGTAACAAAACCGGGATCGGAGCCGATGATATTGTTGGTACCGGAAATCCCTTTTCCATTGGGATCAAAAAAATCGTTCCCATTTCTGGCGAAGTTAAAAGCAACGATCGAATTGTAAATTATCGGCAACGAATAGGAAGTGTTCGAGAAGGACTTGAAATGATAAATCCCTCCGCCGGAACTCCCGGATTCTCCGTTCAATCCGAACTGTTCACCGATCGCAGAGTTCCCAGAAATGGTCGAACCGATAATTGTCAGTGTTCCGCCGCCGCAGCAAATCCCGCCGCCGCAGCCACTGTTAAATGTGGGGACCGCAATATTCCCCGAGATAACCGAATCCGTAACTGCCAGCGAAACACTCAATGTGTAAATCCCGGCGCCGATCGTCGCCGTATTCTTCGAAATAGCCGTCCGCTCAATGGTCAGCGAACCGTTATTGTAAATTCCACCGCCGGAACCGGAATTAACGGTATTCTCCGAAATCGCCGAATCGGAGATCGTCATCGTTCCGCTATTGGAAATCCCGCCGCCGGATTGTGACGAATTCCCCGAGATGATCGAGTTTATGATCGTCACATTGCATTCGTCGTTCTCTTCATAGGCGGAACCGATCCCGTTACAGATCCCGCCCCCGGAAGAATAGGAGTGATTACCCGAGATGATTGTCCCAGAGATCGTTAGCGTACCGGCATTAATAATCCCGCCGCCAACGTGTTCAGATGTATTCCCCGAGATGACCGAGTTTGTGATCGTCAGCGTACCATAGTTGGCAATCCCACCCGCCACACTTCCGGTATTTCCGGAAATTTTCGAATTGAAAACTGATATCACGCCTCTGTTGGTAATCCCGCCGCTTTCAATGTTGTTCCCTCCGGAAATTGTCAGACAGATCAGTTCCGCCGGATTCGACTGACCACCGCCGGAAACAGAAAGAACACCACTCCACCCGTCTGCGTCGATCGTAATTCCACCAATTGAGCTTGCGTCGATGGTAATTCCCTTGGATATCTCAAGATGAATACCATTTAGAGTGATCGTCCCGCCCGCCAGCGAAGCGTCGAACAGAATCGTGTCGCCTTCCGCGGCGCGGTCAATCGCTTCGCGAAGGGAAAGTATGTCATCGGACGTGTCCCAGCTTGTCGGGTCGTCCGTTGTGTTAACCAACCAGGTCGACGCCTCAGTCGGCGCGGGAAACGCCGCCGGCGCCATTCCGCCGGCGACGACCGCCAAAAGGGTCCGTTCTTCAAGAGATTCAAGACGGAGTTTACGGGGGCTGAATACGTTTCTCATTACGACTCCTTTGGTTTGGTGTAAAACTGTGTAATAACTACCCGGTCAATATTTTCGGTTTTCTGTCCGTCCGACGTAAATTTTGCGGAAATTCGCGATCACCGGGCAAAATCTTCACCCCGGTCCAAAAGTTTTCCTTGCTTAATTTTACCCCCCCCCCCAGTTTGTCAACTATGTGTTTCCTTTCTGAACGCAAAAAATGAGATTTTTTCGGAAAAGGAAAAAAGCCTGAGCGGCCCATCATCTCGATGAGAGCACTTTTTATCGCGGGAGGGATGATTCGTTACGGGACGGTTTCCAATAAGAGGAGGGGAAACCGCCCGATTCTTCACCCGAGTCTGGCCGAAATCAGCCGGCGGACTTCTTCTTTCTGCTCACGGATCTGGCTGAGAACTTTTTCGCTTCGGGCGCGGAACGTCTCGATCTTCTGACGCAGGTCGGACTCGCGCTCGTCGAGCTCGGCGGCTTTCCGCGCGATACTCTCTTCGCGGCGGCGCAGACCGTCTTCCCGGCGGGTCAGCGCGTCGATCGCCTCACGCAGCTCGTCCCAGCGCGCCGAAAGCTCCGACTCGCCGGCGGTCAGATGCTCGATCCGTTCGGCCGTCGAAATTTTCGTCTTCCGCACGATATCCTCGAAGGACGCGATCCGCGCGTTCAGCGCGTTTTCGCGCCGTTCCATATCGTCGGACTCGGATTCGGGGGGGGTGAAACGGAATCGATCGTCGTCGTACATAGGCTCTTCCCTCGTCAAAAATACGCCGCGCGGGCGTCAAACCCGCCGTAATCGTTATTATCGGCACATTTTCACAAAAATTTTAACGAAAAGAGCCGCCCGGCCGGCGCGGTCCGGAGCTCCCCTCCCTCAAAAGGGAAACGCGGAGGAAGAGACGCCGCTTTCAGAAAAGACGGATCAGTCCCAGTTCAGGCGGTATGCGTCGAAAACGGGGCCGTCGACACAGGTTCGGCGGTAGTCCGTTTTGCCGTCGTCGCCGCGGTATTCGACGACGCAGCCGAAACAGAGCCCCATCCCGCACGACATCGGCGTTTCGAGCGAGGTCCAGCAGGGAATGTTCCCCAGGCGCTCCGCCGTCCTGAAAACCGCGGCGAGCATCGGGCGGGGTCCGCACGCGGCGACGAGCGCGTCTTTCAGCCCCCCCTTTCCCTTCGCTTTCAACAGGTCGCCGACCGTCCCTTTCACGCCCGTCGAACCGTCGTCGGTCGCCACTTCGACGTTAACCCCCAGCGCCCGGAAATCGTCGAGGTTCGGAACGCGGCTCTCGGTCCGCGCGCCGTAGAGGAGGTTCAGCTCCGGCCCCCGCTGCAGGGATGCGTACTTCTCGGCCAGCATGTAAAACGGCGTGTAGCCGATCCCGCCGGCCGCCATAAAGATCCGGCCGGCGGCGGGAACGCCGTCCTTTTCGATCGGCGCCCAGCCGTTCCCCAGAGGCCCCCACCACTCAAGCGGGGTCCCCGGCGCGATCTGCGAAAGGCGTCCGGTCATATTCCCGACGACCAGGTAGATCACCTGAACCCGTCCCGAGGCGCGGTCGGCGCGGTAGACGGCGAACGGCCGTCCCAGAAGGGGGGAATAGAGTTCCGGCAGACGGAGCATCACAAAATGTCCGGGCGCGACCGCCTCGGCGAGTTGCGGCGCGGCAAACTCGACCAGCCAGGTCGACTCGGCGACCGGACGGCTGTCGGTGACCGAAGCAACCCCGGTTTTCAGATTCGGATGTTCCCCTTCGAACGGACTCTTTTTGTCGGCGGTCATGGCTTGTCCTCTCTCCGCGTCACTTACCGGCGGGGACGGCAATATAATTCCGAACCCTCCCTTCGAACGCGCTGAAAGCGAACGCCGACTGTTCGTCGGTCAGATACCGATCGTCGTAGCGCATCCCGAACCCGAGCCGGCCGGCGTAGGTCCAGACCCCGCAGCCGGTAAAGGTCTTGGCGCGGAACTGCGGCACTCCGAAGAACGATTCGAGAACCGCGTCCCCGACGATGAGCCGGCCGTCCTCGGTGTGCGGCAGCGGGGTTTTGTTAAAGAGAACCCCCAGGTTCGAAAGAACCGTGGTCGACCAGCAGCGACGTCCGTGCAATACGATTTTAATCCCGCCCAGCGTGTTCCGTTTCGAACGGAGGTTGACCAGAAGCGCGTACCCCTGGTCGGTTTTCTTGATCCATTCGGTCTCGCGGTGGATCCCCTGCGCGAACGCGTCGTCTTCGGTGATCTGCGAAGGACGGCGGTCGAGAAAGACCATCGAGACGACGTTCGTCGCGAAAAGGGTCGGCAGGTCGGGCGTGCGCATATTGATCGGCATCGCCACGCGGATCCAGCGGTTCTTCGTCGGCACGAATTTCCGTTCGAAGTCGCCGCACGCGCGGAAGTAGTCGCACATCAGCCGGTCGTTGAGCGAAAGGCCTTCGGCCTTCGCCTTGGCGCGGTAGGCGAGCGTCTCTTCCGGGGTCAGGTAAAAGAGCTCCAGGCGGTTCGGATGGACGACCGGCGTGGTGTAGTCGATCTTCCTGACCGGCAGAAGCGGCTTGGCGTCGTGAAACAGCAAATCGCGCGTCGTCTTGGTTCCGTGCGAAAGGAGCCGGAAATACCTCTTCCACGTCTGTTTCGGCGCCAGGCGCAGGCTCATGCTCTCCGGCGAAAGGGTCTGATACGCGTCGGGCGGAACCGTCGTCCCCTTCTTCGCGGCGTAGTTGAGAAAGGCGTCTTCGAAGAAGCACATGTTCCCGATTCCGTCCGAAACCGAGTGATGAACCGAAAAACACAAATCGGTCATCGGGCGGCCCCCCTCTTCCCACGCGCGGTAAAAGACGCCCAGGCCGTGCGTCTTTTTAATGTCGGGAGGAATAAGCCCCATTTCCTCGTCGGCGGAACTGTAAAAGAGAATGTCCGGTTCCGCCGAGTCAAACCGCCAGTACGGCTTGCCGAAATGCATCTCGACCCGCGCGTTCATCAGAGGATGCCGCGTTGCGGCGGCGCGGAGAGCGTCGAGAAGGAGTTCCGGATCGACCCGTCCCGAAAAGCGGAACCGCTGCCAGCTGGTCATCGGAAACGCCGGCGTCTCGTCCCAGAACATATACTCTTCGAAAGGGGTCAGACGATATTCTTTGCTGAATCGACTCATCTGTAAACCTACGATTCCGGGCCGGCGTCGCGCGGTCCGTCCTACAAGTGACTTATCGCAGACCGACCGCCGAGCGCGACCGCTGGGCGAACCGTTCGCGCAAAGCTTTCAGGCGGGGATATTCCTCTTCCAGGGGGTTCAGGGCGGCACTGACCGTCCCTCCCTTTTCGACCACCGAAACGGCGAACCACCCGTCCGAAACGCGGCACAGACCGGTCGAAAGTCC
>CACXFR010000126.1 GCA_902766935.1 uncultured Planctomycetota bacterium
CGGCGTGTCGAGTTTCCATCCGGGCGGGGCGAACGCGGCGATGATGGACGGTTCGGTCCGCTTTATCCGCGACGATATCGATACCGGCAGTCTTATGGTTCCGTGGCCGAGACTTCTCGAAACGAACCAGGCGGTCGAAGGAAACAGCACCTACGGCGTCTGGGGTGCGCTCGGTTCGATCAACGGCGGCGAGAGTGCTGCGTTATGATAACAGCCATAAGGAGCCGGCCGTTTTGCGTTCCTGGATTGGGCCGCTTCAAAAAGGTTTTAAAATGAAAACAGGTTCAAAACCTGTTTTCGGCTTTACTCTTGTCGAACTTCTCGTGGTGATTTCGATCATTTCGTTTTTGCTCGGCCTGCTGATTCCTGCGGTTCAGGCAGCCGTCGGCCGGGGCGTAAGAGGATAGCCCCAGACGTACCCTATCGCACCGCAAAACTTATGTCAACTCGCTTGTCGCAAAAAACATAACTTTTTAAAATTTCTGCCCGTTCCAAAAAAGAGTTGAGAAGATAGATTGAATAGAGGGTTTGCTGAAACCGTTTCGCGGAGATCCGCGGCGAGAGACCTCTTCGGCGCGGAAGGACGAGTTTTCCGTCCTCGTTTCGGTCGTTCGGGTCTCTTCCGGGCGGGACGTTCTAATCCCTCTTGCCCCGTTTTTGTAAAAAATGGTAAAACTAGAGAGGAAGCCGCGTTGGCATAATACGTAGTGAGATATGCCCGATTTCCTCCGCTTCCTTCGGGATTTCGCCCGGAAAACGCGGGTTGATCCTCTAATGTACCATCACCATTATCCGACGGAACGGCGCGCCCGTTTCGCGCGAACGCGTTCCGTCAGAATCAGAAAGAATTTCGATGAAAAATAGGACGGCGAAAAGTTTCCTCGGCGGCGCTGTTGCCGCGGCGCTCCTGATTCTGCCCCTTGCTGCGGCGGTTTGCACCGCGGCGGAACCCCTTGTCCCGAAGGCGAAAGACAAAGGAATCGCGGTCAACTTTTCGAAAATCCTGGAAGCGCGCCATTTCTCGCGCCGCGTCATCGACAACGATATCTCCCGCGAGGCGTTCGACCTTTATATCAAGGATATCGACCCGCGGAAGATCTATTTCACCCAGGCCGATATCGACGCGTTCGCCGCGGCGTATCGCGACGATTTCGCCCTTCAGATCAAAAAGGGGAAACTCGACGCCGCGTTCGACATCTATAATCTGTATATTCAGCGGGTGGAGGAACGGTGCGCCCTGGCCGAACAGATACTGGATCACCCGCTCGACTTTACCGCGGACGAGGAGATCATCCGCGACAAAGACCTGCTGACCTTCCCGAAAACCGACGAGGAAGTCGTCGACCGATGGCGGAAACGGATCAAGTTCGAGTACCTCTCGCTCGAAGCGGATAAAAAGGACGCCGATAAGAAAGCCGAAAACGCCCTGAAAGAGGGGGCCGCCGTCTCGGAAGCCGAAGACAAATGGTCGGACGAACCGCCCCTCGACCGGCTGAAGCGCCGGTACCATTCCTTGCAGAAGCGGATGGAGCAGACGACGAACGACGGCGTGCTGGAAGCCGCGCTCACCGCGATCGCCGGAGTCTACGACCCGCACACCACCTATATGTCGCCGAAGACGTGCGAGAACTTCAATATTCAGATGAGTCTGAACTTTGAAGGAATCGGCGCCACCCTGTCGTGGGAAGACGGATATACCGAAGTAAAGGAGATCGTGAAAGGGTCCCCGGCCGAAAAGGAAGGGGAACTCCAGGTCGGCGACCGAATCATCGGCGTCGGGCAGGGAGATTCGGGCCCGATTGACGACGTGGTCGACGTCCGTCTTGACGAAGTGGTCGATAAGATCCGCGGCAAGGGGGGGACCCTGGTCCGCCTCCAGGTGATTCCGGGGAACCGGATTATCAAAATCAAACGCGCCAAAATCGAACTCGAAGACAGCGCCGCGAAAGGGAAAGTCTTTGAGGTCGGCGAAAAGGCGCCCGGCAAGCCGTATAAAGTCGGCGTGATCGATCTGCCGAGCTTCTACGGCGATTCCGAAGCGATGCTGCGGCACGACGCCGACGCCCGGAGTACCGCCGGCGACGTGAAACGGATCCTCAAATCGTTCGTGGACGACGGCGTCGACGCGTGCGTCCTCGACCTGCGGATCAACGGCGGCGGACTTCTGCCCGAAGCGATCGCCCTGACCGGGCTTTTCATCGATTCGGGGAACGTTGTGCAGGCCCGCCCCGACCTGTATAACCGCAGAGAGGGACGCGATTCGACCTATTTCCACAACGACACCGACCCGAGCGTCTCGTGGGGCGGCCCGCTGGTGGTCGTCACCAGCAAACTGAGCGCCAGCGCCTCGGAAATCCTGGCCGGCGCGATCAAGGACTATCACCGCGGTCTGATCGTCGGCGACGACACGACTCACGGAAAAGGTTCGGTGCAGTCCGTTCAGCCGATCGCCGATCTCCTCTTCGGCCCGCTGAGCAAAAAACCGAATATGGGCGCGATCAAGGTCACGATTCAGGGATTCTGGCTCCCCGGCGGCGACACCTCGCAGCTCAAGGGGGTTGCGTCCGACGTGGTGATCCCGTCGGTGACCCAGTATATGGAAGGGATTTCGGAATCGGATCTCGACAATCCGCTCGAGCTGGAAAAGATTCCCGCGGCGAGGGATATGCCGCATTACGACTACGTTACGCCCGAAATTACCGCCGCCCTGAGCGAAATGTCGAAGATCCGAACCGATCAGTCGGCCGATTTCGACAAGGTGCGCGAGAAGATCGCCCTCTATAAAGAGGTGAAGGCGAAAAAGACCACGCCGCTGAACCGCGAAAAGTATTTCGCCGAACTCGATAAACTCAATTCGGACAAGGAAGAGGAAGAGAAACTCGAAAAGATGATGAAGAACTCTTCCGAAATTCAGAGGGATTATTATCTCGACGAGGTTCTGGCGATCACGGTCGACTATCTTGAGCTGCTGAAATCCAAGCATATTCAGTTTGAGGAGCCGACCGAGTTCTGAGCGGACGCGCCGCTTTCGGGCGGCAAAAAAACGGGTATTTTTCACCGACCGGATTAGAAACAGTTTCAATGAAGAAGGACGCGCCGAAGACGATTATCCGCAAAGAAACCGGGGGAAGCAAAGATAAGCCCTGGAACCCCCGATTTTGGGACGGAGTGACCGTCTGCGCGTGGTTTAAGACCCTGGCGATCGGCCGGTTCCGTGTTTCGCCGACCCGCGTTCCGATGGCGGCGGTCATTTCGCTCCTCACGCCGTTCAACTCGCTCTGCGCGCTGGGACAGCGGATTTTTTTCGGACGGCGGATCCGCCGGCAGAAACTCGTCTCGCCCCCCATCTTTATTCTGGGACACTGGCGCAGCGGCACGACGCTCCTTCATGAATACATGATCCTGGACGATCGGTTCACCTATCCCGACACCTACACCTGTTTCGCGCCGAGTCATTTTCTCTTTACCCACCGCTGGCTGAGCCCGTTCGTCGGGCTTCTGATGCCGAAAAAGCGTCCGATGGACAATATGGCCGCGGGACTCTCCCGCCCGCAGGAAGACGAGTTCGCGCTCTGCGTACTCGGCGAGCCGAGCCCGTATGTCAATATTCTGCTGCCGAACGCCCCGCCGGTCTACAAGGATTACCTGACGATGCGCGATGTTCCCGACGCCAGACGGAAACATTGGCTCGACACCTTCGAGCGTCTGATCAAGGCGATCACCGTCGCCGATCCGAAAACGGTCATTCTGAAATCGCCGCCCCATACCGCGCGGATCCGAACGATTTTGGAACGGTTCCCCGACGCGAAGTTCGTTTACATTCATCGGAATCCCTACGTTCTGTTCCCCTCGACGTACAACCTCTGGACGAAACTGGCGGCGACGCACGGGGTTCAGATCATGAAAGAGAAAGGGCTTGCCGAAAAAGTCCTGGACGACTTCGTTCGAATGGACGAGGCGTACACGGCGGACAAAGAGCTCCTGAAACCGGGGCAGATCACCGAGATTTCATACGACGGCCTGGTCGCCGATCCGGTCGGCACGCTCGAAAAGATCTACGCCGATATCGGGATTGACGGATTTGAGGGGAAGCGCGCGCTTTTCGAAGAGTTCGCCGCGACGCAGAAGGATTATAAAAAGAATAAGTTTTCGATCGCGCCGGAAATCGCCGAAAAGATCGCGGTTCGCTGGAAGCCATATCTCGACCGATACGGGTACGCGAAACCGGAGGAGTGACCGATTTTCAGCGTCGGAGAACGGGAAAGCCGGAAAGGAGAAACCCTCTTTTCCGGTTTTTTTGTTTTCCCCGGGAAAATTTTCCCGGGGTCTTGTCTTTTCCGGGGACTTCGGTTATAAAGGGAGTTCCCCGACCTTATTCCGGTCGGGTTACGGGGGGACGGCGACCCGGTTTTCGGCGGAAGCGTCGAAATCAAAAATTTTCGAAAAATTTTGAAAATTTCACCGATTCCCCAACCACTTTTCCGCGGAACCTGCTACTATGGAACTGGGGGGAAGGGGGCGGTGCCAACTTGAGAGAAAGCCCAAACAATCAGCTGTAAGGAAATAGTTTAGCTATGAGGGGCACTTCTGTTTTCGTGAGCTGTCTCCTATAGGGGCATGCCTTACGACATCTTGTCCACATTTTAATAACTGGCACCGTAACAGATCAGAAACGGCGAGAGAAGGATCTTCCGCCCGAACCAAAGCAACCAGACAATATGTTCTTCGCGTCGTTTTTCTCGACCCGGGGAACACGGCGACGTTCTCACCTCCGTTTTTCAGAGGCACGATGATCCTTGATCGGATTCGAGTTATGAACGAGCTAATGCCGACCCGCCTGACGGGAAGGGCATAACCGATTGATTTCGGACGCCGGTTCGTTTGAACCCGGCGCCGGCTTTCGCACGCGGTGTTTTATCTCACCGAAGATGTTTGACAAAAAATGCGCGGCAACTGCCAGTTGGTGACAATTTGACAATATCTTGCATTTAATTTGTGAATTTGTTTATAAAATGGCCCGCTAATTATCGGTTGAAACGGGCATTTTCCTGAACAGAAGGGCTCAGATCCGTGAAAAAAGGAAAAAAACAGCCATATTTCCATATTTTTCAAAATTACTCAAATTATGGCACGCAACTTGCTCTGCTATATCCCGCCGGTGGTGAAAGCCTTCGGCGCAGCCGTTGA
>CACXFR010000127.1 GCA_902766935.1 uncultured Planctomycetota bacterium
GAGGCGTCGACCGGATTCGAACCGGTAAATCGTGGATTTGCAATCCACTGCCTTAGCCATTTGGCTACGACGCCTAAGGTATGCGGCCATTATACCGATGTTCTATTATCGGTCAAGGGGGATTTTTTCTGAACAGATTCGTCGGCAATTCGCGCGAAACGGGAAACAGGGGGATCTGCGGGAAGAAGACAAAACTCGTAAAACTCTCCGAAAGAACAGACACCTCCCCCGCCGTTTCTCCGAAAACGGCGCCTTCCCCTTACTCCTCGTTTAAGAATCTATCGGCGATCAGACCCGCCGCCGCGTCCGGATCGACCGGTTCGTTCATCTCTATCGGCGTCAGACCGGAGAGAGAACGGAACCAGGTCGCCTGGCGCTTGGCAAACCGGCGCGTTCGGAGCTTGATCCGCTCGACCGCCTCGTCCGGCTCGGCCTCGCCCCGGAGGACCGCCGCAAGCTCCGCGTAACCGACCCCCTGCAGCGCCGTCTTCGAGAGGGGTTTCCCGAGGGATAGGAGCCGCCCGACTTCGTCTGAAAAGCCGTCTTTCATCATCTGATCGACCCGCCTGTCGATCCGAGTGTTCAGAACCGGCCGCTCCCAATCGAGAACGGCGCCGCGGCACCGGTTCGTCCTGCCGCTTTCGGCGTGGAACTGAGTCTGAAACGAGGTAATCGATCTGCCGCGGGCGCGGAAGATTTCCAGCGCGCGGATAATCCGCCGCGTGTCGTTCGGATGAAGCCGTTCCGCGTCGTCGGGCGCCCGTTCGGCGAGGAGCCGATGAAGCGCCCCCGGCTCGGCCGCCTCGCGCGCGGCGAGTTCGTTCCGATACTCCGCGTCGGCCGGAGGTCCCTCAAATATCCCGCAGAGCGCCCCCTTCAGATAAAGAGGCGTTCCCCCGACGAAGAGAACCCGTTTCCCCCGAGCGCGGATTTCGTCGGCGGCCCGGCCGGCGTCTTTCAGATAGTCGGCCAGAGAATACTCTTCCCAGGGATCGCAGACGTCGATCAGGTGGTGCGGTACCCCTTCCCGTTCGAGTTCGGTCGGCTTGGCGGTTCCGATATCCATCATGCGGTAGACCGCCATCGAATCGAGCGAGATCACCTCGGCGTCGATCAGATTGGCCAGCTTCACGCCGATCTTCGTCTTCCCTCCGGCGGTCGGCCCGGTCAGAAAGAAGGCGTCGGTAATCGGTGAAATGATTTCGCCGGAATCGGTCACGGAAGCTCCTCCTCTCCCGGCGACTCGGCGATATACTCGGCGATTGCGTCGAGGAAATCCTGCCCGTACCGTTCCATCTTGTATTCCCCGACCCCCGAGACCTGAAGAAGTTCGTCGAGCGTCATCGGCTTGCGTTCGGCCATATCCAAAAGGGTGCTGTCGCTGAAGATCCGGTACGGCGGAATATGATAGGCCGCGGCGATCTCGGTTCGGCGCCGGCGGAGAACGTCGAACAGATCCGAGTCGCCCGAGTCGGCGGCGTATCTTCGCGCGGCCGCCGTTCCTCTCGCGCCGCGGGAGCGCGTCTTCTTTGCCGGACGTTTTTTCGTTTCGGTCGGCGCGAAATCGATCAGTTCGAACGTCTCGCTGCCGCGCAGAATTCCGAAACCGAGCTCGGCGGTCTGCGGAATCGGGTAATCGGTGTCGGGGCGCATCCGGGCCGCCCCCTTGCAGATGAGAGCGTTAAAGAGGAAATGCCAGTACTTTTTCGGCTTGTCTTTCCCGACTCCGTACGTCGGAAGCGCGTCGTGGGCGAACTTCCGGATCCGTTCGGTCTTGGCGCCGACCAGGACGTCGACCAGATGACCGATCCCGAATCGGTTTCCGGTCCGCTGCATCGCCGAGAGCGCCTTCTGAGCGTCGACGGTCGCGTCGACGTGCTTAATCGCGCCGCGGCAGTAGTCGCAATGCCCGCAGTTCTCGTTCGGATACTCTTCCCCGAAATAGCGGAGAATCGCCTTGCGGCGGCACTCGTCCGACTCGGCGTAGCGGATCATCTGTTTGAGCTGCGCGCGGGTGACCTCGCGCGTCTGGGGATCCTCGTATTTTTCGATAAAGGAGTTTTGAAGCAGGACGTCCTGATACCCGAACAGGAGCAGACACCGCGCGGGAGCGCCGTCGCGGCCGGCGCGGCCGGTTTCCTGGTAGTACCCTTCGATATTTTTCGGAAGGTCGCCGTGGATCACAAACCGCACGTTCGGTTTGTCGATTCCCATACCGAACGCGATCGTCGCCACTACCACCTGAACCCGGTCGTAGGTAAAAGACTCCTGAACCGCGTTGCGCTCCTCCGTCGTCATTCCGGCGTGGTACGGAAGCGCCGAGATTCCGTGTTTTTTGAGCATCAGGGCGGTCTCTTCGACCTTCTTCCGCGTACCGCGGTAGATGATTCCCGGCTGACCGTCGGCGGTTTTCAGAAAGTCGAGGAGCTGGCGGTTCAGGTCGTCTTTCCGAAGAACCGTATAGTCGAGATTCGGCCGGTCGAACGAGGCGCGGATTTCGAAAGGATGCCGCAGACCGAGGCGCGACTTGATATCGGCCGCGACCCTGTCGGTCGCCGTCGCGGTGAACGCGGCGATCGGCGTGCCGGGAAAGAGTTCTGCGATCCGTCCCAACTGAAGATAGTCGGGGCGGAACTGATGTCCCCATTCCGAGATGCAATGCGCCTCGTCGATCGCGAAAAACGAAATCGTGTTGTTGAGAAGTTTCTCGACGAATCCGGGGCTGTTGAACCGTTCCGGAGAGATATACAAAAGGTCAAGTTCTTTGCGCTGCATCGCGCCGAGCGCGTTTCCGTATTCCGACGCCGACGTGGTCGAATTGATCGTCGCGGCGCGCAGACCCGTCTCGCGGGCCGAATCGACTTGATCTTTCATCAGCGAAAGGAGCGGGCTGATCACCACGCAGACCCCTTCCAGCACCACCGCGGGAAACTGGTAGCAGAGCGACTTTCCTCCGCCGGTCGGCATAACGGCAAAGACGTCTTCGCCGCGGCAGATCGCCTTAATAATATCTTCCTGATAGGGGCGGAACGCGCTGAACCCGAAAACCGATTTCAGCAGATGAACCCCGAGATTATCCGGCTCGTTTGCCATGGTCCGAACCCGCGCCGCTGAAAGATTTCACTTTACCGAAAAGAGTAAACGGAGTCGAATCGACGATTTCCATCGTCTGGAACGTGCCGATCAGAGAATCGGGTCCGTCGAAAACGACGATTCGATCGGTCGGCGTCCGGCCGGAAAGCTGTCCTTCCCTCTTCCCGTGTCCGTCGACCAGAATTTCGACCGTCTCCCCCACGAGAGCGCGGTGCGCCTCGGCGCTGATCGCGTCCTGCACCGCCAGGAGTTCGTTATTCCGGCGGCGTTTCACTTCGTCGGGCACGTCGTCCTCGAAAAGCTCCGCCGATTTCGTGCCGGAACGTTCGCTGTATTTAAAGATAAACGAATTCTTAAACCGCGTCTCGTGCACCAGGCGAACCGTCTCCTGAAACTCGTCTTCCGTCTCGCCGCAGAACCCGACGATGAAGTCGCTGGTGATCGCCGCGCCGGGGATCGTCTCGTAGATTCGGGCGGTCAGATCGCGGTATTCGGCGGCGGTGTAATGCCGGTTCATCCGCTTCAATACCGAGTCGGCGCCGTGCTGGGCGGGAACGTGCAGGTACGGCACCGCGGTCGGCAGATCGCGTACCGCCTGCAAGAGCGCGTCGGTCATTCCGGTCGGATAACTGCTCACAAAGCGCACCCGGCGTATCCCGTCGATCCCGTCGATCCGTTCAAGAAGATCGGCCAGAGCGACGGTCTTTCCCCCCTCGCTGTATTTGTAGAGGTTGACCGACTGTCCCAGAAGGGTCACCTCGACGCACCCCTGATCGGCAAGGGTTTTGACCTCGCGGACGATCTCGTCGGCGGGTCGGCTCTGTTCCGGACCGCGCACCGAGGGAACGATACAATACGAGCAGAACCGGTCGCACCCGAACATAATCCGCACCATCGCCTGAAAGAGGTGAGGACGCGTTTCGGAAAGGCGGATCGGGTCGTACTGCCGGAAACTCTCGCGAACCGTTCCGGCCGACTCCCGCTTTCGGAACCGGTCGATGCTGACCGCCATTTGGGGACCTTCGCCCATCGAGGCGGCCTCGACCAGATCGGGAAGCCGGTCGAGCTGTCCCGGCCCGACCACCACGTCGACGTGGGGCGCGCGGCGGAAGATCACCCAGCGGTCCTTTTGCGCCATACACCCGAAAACGCCAATCACGCCGTCGGGATGATACGATTTCCAATGTTTCAGCCGGCCGAGCGCGCTGTAAATTTTCTCTTCGGCGTGTTCGCGCACGCTGCACGTGTTAAAAAGGATGACCTCGGCCTCTTTCTGCGACTCGGCTTTTGTGTATCCTCGCGAAATCAGCAGCGCGGCGGCCAGTTCGCTGTCGAGCACGTTCATCTGACAGCCGGTTGTCACGATATGGAACTTTCTGTTCATTGAACGGCGCTCCCGGCCTTCACGGCCCTTTTCGACTCCATCTGAGCCAGACTGCTGAAAACGGTATCCGAACCGTTCCGGAGCAGTCCCAACGCGTCGCCGTCCCCTTTGAGATAAGCCGACCAGAAGAGCGTCGTCGCCGCGCGGATCGCGTTTTGATAGTCGACGTCGCTCGACTGTCGGCGAGGGCGCAGATGCCCGCTGTAGACCATGTGGTCGCCGCCGTTGAGAATGACATGGTAGCGATCGCTGTGAACCATCGCGTCGAACGGGATCCTCCGCTGCCAGGCGCGCGTGGAACCGACGATCCCGTCGTCGCGCGTCCCCGCGACCGTCATGCACGGAACCGTGATGTTCTCGTAGACCGGCAGAGCGTGGGCGGCGTCGCAGAAGACGGGAGGGCTGAGCGGCGCGATCGCCGTTACGCGGGGATCCTTCAGCGAAGGGCCTCCGTCGGGGGGAAGCTGTCCCGCCGCCAGAAGCGCGCCGAGCGCGCCCAGGTCGTTCCCCGAAGCGCCGATACGGGAAAGATCCATAATCGGCGCGAACGACGAGGATCCGCCCCCCCGCTCCGAAAGGCGGTCGATCACGAAACTGATCGCCAGCGCGCGGTCGCGGGCGTTCCAGTAGCGGCGGTAGAGTTCCCGCAGCTCCGGCATCGCGCGGATCCGCCCCCGCCACTGCGCCTCGTCGGTTTCGGGATGATGGATAAAGATCGAGATCAGTCCGCGCGAAGCCCACATGTTCCCGAGATAGGAAAACTTTTCCGGCGCGCCCCCCAGACCGTGCGAATAGATTACGACGGGAGAAAGTTCCTGGGAATCGGCGGGATAATAGACCAGCGCCTCAACTTTGAGCGCCGAATGGGAAGCGGACCAGTCGACCTGAGATTTCGCGACCGAGTAGACGGGGCGGATAAACTCGTCCTGGGCGTTTGAAACGGAGGAAAACCCCGCCGCCGTCCCCGCCGCAGCCCCGATCAACCGAAGAAAATCGCGTCGTAACATACCTGTCTCAATCGAATTAGAGCCGAACAGCGTATCGGTCAATCGGCTGGGTTGATTTTCTATCGCCAAACCTCTGGAAGAATATGCGGACGTCACGGCCGGGAGAAAACGGAGCGGATGAGGTGGGATTCGAACCCACGGACGGCGTTAACCGTCGCCGGTTTTCAAGACCGGTCCCTTCAACCACTCGGGCACCCATCCAATCTTCCCTCCCATTTTAGAATCGCGGGGATAAATGTCAAGCGCCCGACGGGCGCGTCGCCCACCGTCGGCAGGCGTAAAAAACGCTGGAAAACAGCGTTCCTTCCGAATCGGCCGATCAGTTCCCGTAGAGCGCCAGATGCCGATAATAGACTTCCATACAGTAGATCGAAAGACAGGTCACGTAGAGCCGGCCGCCGCCGAACTTGTAGTCGTCGGCGTTCGGATCCCAGCTCCCCGCCTCGGAATTCCCGTCCGGTTCCTGATGCGCGGGAATCTCCTGAGAGAGAGCCCGATTCCACGTCCGCCAGTAATGACTTCCCGCGCCGAGATGCTTTAACATCATCGATGCGGAATACCAGCCGTAAACGTTCGTCCGCTGGCGGGCGGCGGGATTCCCCTTCTTCGAGCTCGACGGATATCGAACCAGGTTTTCCGGCTGAATCAGCTTTTCCGCACCGCGGATAAGATGCGGGTTCCGGCGATCCCACCCGAGGTATTCGCGGCAGAGGAGTCCGGTCGCGGTCATCGAGGAACGTTCGGATCGTTCGACCGTCGAATAGAAGTAATCGTCGCCGTCGTTCAGCGAGACCAGGTCGAGGAACCCCCCGATCCGATCGAACGTCTCGTCCGGCACATAAAGTCCGGCGGCGCGGGCCGACATGAGCGCCATCAGGCACCAGCCGGTCACCGAAAGATCGCTTTCGGTCGACATCTCTCTCACGACCTGTTTCCGTTCCTTATCCCGCACCAGGACCCAGTCGGTCCACTCTTCAACATCGTAGCGCCACCCCCCCTGACGGCGGTTCTGACGTTCGACCAGGTAATCGACCGCCTTCTGCGCGGCGTTTAAGAGATCTTTCCCCTTCCCGCCCTTCTTTTCCATACCGATCAGTTCGCAGATCCCGATCGTACAGATCGCCTGCGTATAGAACCGCCCGGTCGAGATTCCTTCGGTCTCCCGAAAGAACGAGCCGTTTTCGGCCTGCTGTTTCAGAAGCCACTTCCACGCTTTCCGAACCTGCGAATGATACTTCCCGGAAAACCGTGTATTTCCGTCCCCCTGAAACGCCAAGAGCGCCAGACCGGTCGCGGCGGTATGGTTGTCGGTGATCGCCCCGTCCCGATACGGCTCCTGCAGACTCCACGAGCCGTCAGGGAGCTGCTGTTTTTTCAGCCACGCCAACCCGCGGTTGACCGCGTCGACCGTCCTCTGGTTCCCGCCGTATTTCGAAAGAAGATCGTTCTTCGTTCCCGGATCGGTCCGTCCGTCGAAAAGCGAGGTGATGTCGATTCGGGAGGCTTCGGTCTGCGTCAGGAGCGAGTCGCTCTTCTCGTCGAACTCGAGTCGGTCCGGGGCGATCTGCTCGTCAATTTTCACGTCTTCGGGCATCGTCAGCTCGTATTGTTCGGCGGGATTCGGGTCGAGATTCCCCTCGTCGAGGGTTTCGACGTCAAGCTGATCTCCCAACCGATCGCTGAAGACCGCGTCGACCGTCATCGGCTGTTTCGCTCTCGCCTGGAAGAAAATGAGCGCCAGGAAAATGAGAAAGACGATATTGATCACGCCGCTGAGAAGCGCCGACATGATCTTTTTCGACAGAGAAATCGGCTCGGCGCCGGAAAGAACCGGTTCCCCCTCCGCGGCCCGGTCGAGAAACTCGGCGTCTTCCGAGGTCAGAACATAAGACTCCTCTCCCCCGTTCTCGTCCGGCGGGAAAGGGGGCGGCTGATTATACTCTTGGTAGAAAGGGGGAAGTTCAGACAACGATAAACTCCAAACGATTCCCGGAGCCTTTCCGCGCGTCCGAAAGGGAGGCGAAAAGGAAAAGGGACTCCCAACCCCCGAAAGCGGACCGACCGCACATGATGGCTATAGCTATTGGGTATTATACCCTATGCGGAATGAATCCCGAACGGCAATTTGACGCGCGCGCCATCCCATAAAAACGGGCGGAACCGGACGCGGAAATCACGCGCCTTTCGGTTCCGCCCGGCAAGCTGACTTTTCGGAAAAATTATTTCTTCTTCGACGATTTAGAAATCTTCGACAGATTCTCGGCACTCGAGACTCCAGGACCGCTCAAACGGCTGTATCCGGTCGTTCCGACCGGATCAACACAGATTTGAGTTTGAATCGGGCTGTCTTCACCCCGGAGCCTCTCGACATGCGTAATAATTCCGATCATCTTTCCGGCATCGCTCAGTCCTTCCAACGCGGCGATGGCGCCGTCGAGCGACTCGTCATCGAGAGTACCGAACCCCTCGTCCAAAAAGAGGGAATCAATCCGCGCGTTCCTTTCGGCCAGGCGCGAAATCCCGAGTGCCAGAGCCAGGCTGACAATAAACCGTTCCCCGCCGGAGATGTTTTCGATCACGCGTTCCACATCCCCCTGAAACCGGTCAATCACACTCAAATCGAGCGTCCGCTCTTCATCCGTCCCGGATTCTTTCTCCTGTTTTTCCTGCTTTGTCTGCCCCTGATCATTCAATTTGAGCCGCCGAGTCAGCAGATAGCGGGGTTTTATCGTCTTCAGGAACTGGTTTGCGTACCGAATCACCTGTTCAAACGTGAGCGACTGCGCGTAGTCTGAAAACGTGGTTTTCGAAGGACCGATCACATTCCAGAGTTCCTGCCACTTATCCAGCTCTTTCTTGACACCCGCCTGTTTTTCCCGCAGATCGCCCTGTCGGCTCCGGTTTTCCTCGTCTTTGCCTAGTGTTCTCTTTTCCTCTTCGAGTTTCTCCTCAACCTCTTTCTTTTCGTTTTCCTTTGCGCTAAGCTCCGTTCGAAGTTCTTCGTCGCTCTTTTCCGTTTTCTTTTCGGCCTTTTTGTCGTTCAGGCTTTTCTGATAGGTCTTCTGCGCCCCTTCGAGAAAAGACCTCTCTTTTTCCAGCGAATCCTTTTCGAGACGAAGCCGTTTCATCGTTTCTTCATCAAGACGGGCATCTTCATACTTTTCGCGGTTTTCGAACCCCTTTTCCGCCAGATTCCCGTTAAACAAATCTTCCGCGTCCTTCACCGTTTTTTCGGCTTCTCCCCGGTTCGCCGTCAGCCGCCTTTCATCTTTCCCGGCCTGTTCCAGCGCGGCGGACGCCTTGCCGTGGGCCTCTTTCGCCGCGTCGTATTCTCTTTTCGCGCGGTCGACATCCTGTTCCAAACGTTTTTCTTCGGTATCGGGGTCTTTCTCACCCAGACATTCCCCGCGTTCTTTTTCCTTTGTTTCCAACGCTCTCTTGGCGTCGGCAAGCGCCGCTTGAACTTCGGTCAGGGCTTTTTGAGCGCTCTCCAGGCGGATCTCATATTCCTTGTGTCGGAAACGCAGTTCGGCCAGCTCGGTATTGAGCGAGCTCTCTTCGCTTTTCTTCGCGTTCCACACATCAAGACGATTCTGCAAACGGGCGAGAACGGCGGCCGGATCGAAAGACTCCTCTTCGGAAACGCCGAGTTTGTCCAGGGTCTCCCGAATCTCCGTCTCCTTCTCTTCCAGACACGCCTCAGCCCTGACCGTCTCGGTCTTGCGGTTCTCGTATCCGCGTCGGCACGCCTCGGCTTCCGCTTTTTTCAAATTCACCTCTCCTTGAGACTCGATTAGCTCCTTTTCCGCGCCGGCCTTTTCACGCTCCGCGTCCCGGATATTCCATTCGAGCTGTTTTACACTCTCGAGCTCCGCTTTCCGCGTTTCGAGTTTCCGTTCAAGCTCGTCCGTTTTCGGAACATTCCCTTCTCCCAAAGGGTGATGAAGCGACCCGCAGAGGGGGCACGGTTCCCCGTCTTTCAGCATTTTGCGGTGCTTGTCCATCGTTCTGGCGGCAATGACTTTCTCTTTGAGCGTCTCAATTTCGGCTTCAAATTCAGCCTGCGTTTTCCCCTTCAGAACGGCGTTCTTTTTATTTTCCAAATCGCGGATCGCTCCGTCCGTCTTCACGACGGCCCCCTTCCGCGTATTGTATAGTTTTTCTGCGTTTTCGAGCCGGGTTTCGGCTTCCGAGAGTTCCTTTCGGGCTTCGGACTCCAGATCCATTTTCGTTTTGCGATCCTTCTTCAGCTCCTCGTACGCGGTCTGGGCGTCCTCAATTGTTTTACGGCTTTCGGCAAGCTCCGCGTCGGCGGAATGATCTTCGAAATAATCCTGAAGTGTCTGAAGTTTCGAGTTCTTCGCTTGGAGCCGCTCGTTGTGGTCATCGAAATCGCTTTTCATCTGATCCCGATCCGATTCCCTCCTCGTCTTTTCCTCCCTCGTCCGTTCCCAATTCGCGCGGAGGGCGGTAAGCTCCCCATCGATTTTCCGGGCCCGGGCGATCGCCGGCGCGGCGTCTTTTTTCCGCGTCTGCGCGTCCTCCAGCGATTTTTTCGCGTTCTCCTCGTTAAGTTTTGCCTCTTGAACAGACTTCTCCCAGGCGGGAATTTCGTCCTTGACTTTCGCGAGTTCCGCGTTGACAGCCCGTAACGCATTCTCCTTTGATATCAGATTGGCGTAGGAACCGTAGATGGCCTGAGCGTCGTCTGCTCGCCGGAGTTGTTCCGCTTTCGGAGCGAACACATTGATCCTTTCGGCATGCTCGGCAATCTTTTGGTTCGTGCCGGAGAGGTTTGTCGTTAAATCTTCAATCTCTGCAAGCCAACGCCGGTTATCCTCAACCGTTTTGATTTGTGTTTCAATCTTTTTTCTCCGGGTTTCCAGTTCTGAAATACGGCGGTTCAGTTCCGCGAGTTCCGAGTCGGAGAGGACGGAAATTTCATTCAGCCGTCCGCCGAGATCGGAGTACCGCTCCTCCAGGTTTTTCAGCTTGGTTCGGGCTTTTTCGGAAATTTTGGCATACTTCTTTTGACCGGTAATCTTGGTGAAGATGGCCATTTTATCCTTATCTTTCGCTTTCAGGAACTGATCGAACGCGCCCTGAACCACATAAGCCGTTTTACAAAACTGATCGAAATCGAGTCCGAGAATCCGTTCGACCTGACAAACCGTCTCTGAAGTTTTATCGGCCAACAGCCGATTCCCATCCGTCTGGTCACTGATTTCATGGGTCGCTTTCTGCAGTCTTCCCCCCTTGCTCCTGTGCTGTGCCCAGGTGGCGAGATAGCGTTTCCCGTCTTCGGTTTCAAAGAGAAGTTCCGCGCGGCAAATCGACTCGCCGATCGTCAGAACGTTATTCTGGTCTCCGCTCGGTTTCGTACGCGGCGTTCTTCCGAATAGCGCAATACAGATGGCGTCAAAGATCGTGGTTTTCCCGGCGCCGGTCGGTCCCGAAATAAGAAAAAGGCCGTTATCGGCATACGCGGGATCATCAAAACGAATGACAACGGCATCTTTGAGCGAATTGATATTCTGGATTGTCAGTCGCACTAATTTCATCGTCTTCCCTCCTTCATTCCCCCTTTTCGGTTTCCTCTTCGTCAATCTCCCGAATCAGTTCCAGCAAAAGATTCCTCAGGTCCTGCCGTCTTCCTTCCTCAACTTTTTTATCTTCCATTCGGCGATTGAAGACGTCCATTTCCGTCAGCTCATCGAGCGACTCTCCTTCGGACACGGAAATCATTCCCTCGGACAGACGGGAGTTCTTGTTGGACGTGCCGCAGCAGACCAGTTTCTTCCCGTTCAGATACCGGCTGACCTGCTGATGGAGTTCCGGAATATATTCCCCCGTATTCGTCACTTTGAAGTATCCGGTCCGACCGTCGCATTCCGCTTCGAACGTGTCGAGTGCCGAAAGGATTTCCTGAATCGTCGTTCCGGTAATATTCTTCATTAGCCGGAACCGCGGAATTTCGATCTCCCGAACATTCACGGCCCGGCCGTCGAACTCGGCCAGACAGACATTCTTTTTATACGCCAGCTCGTCAAACCCGATCGGAACGATTGATCCGCTGTATCGGATGTGCTCATGATTCTCAATCGAATATCCGCGGTGAATATGTCCCAGAGCGATATAGTCGGCTGATTCGGGAAAAACATCGAGCCCGGCGCTTTCGAGTCCTCCGAGCGGCAAATCCCTGACGCCGTCGTCGGCGGAACGGTACTTTTCGCTTCCCCTGGTAAAAAGGTGACCGGTCACAATCAGCGGAACTTCTTTTCCGAACTCCTTCATAATCCGCGTGCGTTCGGTTTCGGCCAGGGCACCGACCTCATCATAATGTCTTTTCAGCCCTTCGCGCATCTTCGCGGCCTTTTCCTCTTGGGATTCGCCCGGCTGAACAGTCCGCAAAAACTTTTCGTGAACATACGGAACCGCGCAGACAACAGATTCCGGCTCGCCGTTTTCATCCGAAAGAACGATCACTTCCCGCTCGAGATTTTCCGGATCAACCCCGCCGATAAGATGGACGTCCATCTTGTCGTACACATCAAAAAAACCGGTCGGCGCATTGATCCGCCCCGTACTGTCATGGTTTCCGCCGATGACAACCAAATGACGACACCCGGTTTTCGTTAGTTTCCCGATAAAGTTATAAAACAGCCTGATCGCATCGATCGGGGGATTGCGTGTATCGAAAACATCTCCGGCTATCAGAAGAAGGTCAACGTGTTCCGATCGGATTTGCTCCAACATCCAGTCGAAGACGCTGCCAAATTCATCATTTCGTCTCTCCGTTTCACCGAACTGATTTCCCAAATGCCAGTCCGAAGTATGAAGCAGCTTCATAAACACCTTTCGTTTATCTAAATAACCTCTCGACAAAAGGAAATCGCTGAAGACGGCGGAGAATCTCCGCCGGATTTCGGGAAGAGAGAAGAATTCCGCCTCTCCGCGCGATGCCGCGCGCCGATCCGGAACGTTCCCGTACGTATCTACAGCGTGGGGGATTTTTTTGAAAAACTGTATACCGCGGGACACTGACGGAAATGTCCCCCGCCGTCAAGTCCGTATCCGCCTACAAAAACGTTTTCAATCGTTCTGCCGACGAATTCGGGTTTAAAGTCGACTTCACGCCGCTCGAACTTGTCAAGGAGAACCGCCGAAGCGATCGACCGGGCTCCCTTCTCCCGGCAGTAACGGGAAAGAGTGTCCAGCGTGTGGCCGGTATCGATCAGATCGTCGACGATCAGAACATCGCGTCCCTCAAGAGAGACGGTAGGTTCGTACAGAATCCGGACATTCCCGCTCGAGTCAAAAGCGTTACCGTAACTGGAGGCCCTGATAAACTCGATCTCCATGTCAAACGTCAGTTTCCGAACCAGGTCGGCAAGAAAGACGAACACACTGTTGAGAATCCCCAGAACCAGCACGGGCGGTTCGCCTTCTCGGGAACCGTAATAACGGTTGATTTCGCCGCTCATTCGAACGACAAGCTCCCGAATTTCCTCTTCCGAAACGATTAGTCTTCCCTGATCCATCGGTTCACGCTCCTATTCTGCCCGCGGCGGTTAAAGTCAGCCGATTTATTGCCGTTTGACGTCTGTGTCGGTGGCCCGATTTTCCGACTCGATCAACCAGAGCCCGCCGGCGACGACCAGCGCGCCCCCGACGATATTCCCCAGGGTCACCCAAAGGAGGTTCTGAAAGAGCCCGGAAAAGGGAATCGTCAGTTCTCCGCCCGATACGACTTGGGTTGCCATGCCGACCGGTATGAAGTACATATTGGCGATCGAATGCTCGAATCCGCAATAGACGAACGCGAAAACCGGCAGGAAAGTCGCGATGATCTTTCCGGCGGTTCCTTTCGCCTTGATCGCGCACCAGACCGCGACGCAAACCAGGATATTGCACCCGATCGCGCGGACGAACATTTCGCACGGCGGGAGCGACGCTTTCATTTCGGCGGCGGCGACCATCCCTTTCGCCAACCGTCCGGCGAAAAGACGGTACGTCCCGCCCCAAATCACGAGGTTCACCAGAAAGAGGGATCCGACCAGGTTCCCGAGATAGACAACGCCCCAGTTTTTCAGCAGAGCCCCCTTCCCGAGCGCGCGATCATAAACCGAATACGCCATCAGGCTGTTCCCGGTAAAAAGCTCGGCGCCTACCAGAACAACCATAATCAACCCGATCGGAAAGACGGCGGCGGCGGCGAATTTCCCCCCGACCGGAGCGAACTCGACCGAAGCGATCTGACTGCAGAGCGCGCCGAACGCGATAAACATTCCCGCGAAAAAGGCGGCGGCAAAAGACTTACGGAACGGCAGGCCCCCTTTTTTCAGGGCTATTTCGTTATAGTTCATCAGTACTCCCTCACTTGCAATCCGCCTTAAAGAACGACCCGCGTTCGGCAAGTTCCGCCGCCGGGACAAAAAGAAAGGATACCATACCCCGCGGCGTCTGTCAAACAAAGAGACCGAACAGAAACGCCGCGCGGCATGAAAAGACCGTGCGGCTTCGCCGGACGCGAAACGACGGAGCCCCGCGGATCATTCGGCGATCTTCTCTCCGTTTTTGATCAGCGAATTCTCGTCGATGTAGCAGATGCCCCCCCTACCCCCTGCTTCTTGACGACATAGAGAACATGCCCGACCGCGGTTCGGCCGATCTTATCGTAAAGGCGCCTGGCCGAGACGCTTTCGCCGAGAACCGTATACGGAGCGTTCGCCACGTACCCAACCTGCCCGAGTCCTTCCATTTTAACTTTAATCGCCTCGGAATCGTGCTTGTTCTCCGGCTCTTTCTCTAGTTGGACCGCCGTCCCATCCTTCATGATACTCTTCAGAAATTCGATCCCGTAGTAATGGTTCGTTCCCGTAATCGTAAAATAAATCTTAGCCATTTCAGATCTCCTCATTCAGAATCCCAAACCAAGCGGCAGTTTCACTGTCCGTCGAAATCAAGTGAACCAGTATCGTGACAAAAATCACACCGGAAAGAATTTTCACGCAAAAATAAAAATCTTTTTTGACAAAAATAGTGTTTTTATTACTAATCAACACTATTATAGCATTAAATAAATCTCTGTAAACCCTAATTTCGTAATATTTTAAGTTTTTTTGTCGAAAATAGCAATTGCTAAAAATTTCTTTAAATTTGAATTCGGGTTCACGTGAAAGTCAGCCCAACGGTCAGTTCACTCATCCGACCTCTGTCCCGCACGACAAGCGAAAAACCGCTCGTCCTTCCGTCCCTCCAAAATTTATTATTGATAACGAGTCTCATTATTGACTTTCTCGAAAACTTCGCTTATACTTTCACCATGCAAAAGGAAGATGTCAGAAACCGAAACACTCGGCAGCGTGAATTGATCATCCGTCTCATGGACGGGAATTATGATCATCCGACCGCCGATGAGATCTATGAGCTCGCCCGGAAAGAGGATCCGAGAATCAGCCGGGGGACCGTCTACCGAAATCTCAATCTCCTTGCTGAGACGGGATGGATTCGCAGACTCGCCGTAAACGGCGGGGCGGATCATTACGACTGTCGGCTCAAAGATCACTATCACTTCGTTTGCCGGAACTGCAACAAGGTCTTCGATACTCCAATCCCCTACGCCGATTCACTGAATCACACTCCGGTAGGGATGGACGGGTTCAAGACGGAATGGCACAATCTTCTTCTGATCGGTTTATGTCCGGCCTGCGCCGATCGGGAAGAAAAAGAAAGGTAGATATCGAAGACCCCCGAACGGACCGGGGCGATTCGAAAAACAAGCATTTGAGGAGAAAAGTCATGTCGAACAAGTACGCGGGAACAAAAACGGAAAAGAACCTGATGGAAGCGTTCGCCGGGGAGTCCCAGGCGAGGAACAAGTACACCTACTTCGCTTCGGTCGCCAAAAAAGAGGGATACGAGCAGATTTCGGCTCTCTTCCAGA
>CACXFR010000128.1 GCA_902766935.1 uncultured Planctomycetota bacterium
AGAATCGAATGAAAACTCGAAGGGACGCTAAAATGTGAAACGTTCCCCGAGAGCCTCGGTCTGAATTCGAGTTAACTCGTCGATTCCCTTTTTGCCGAGGGAAAGAAACGCCGTTAGATCGTCCGACGAAAACGTCGCTTCTTCTCCCGTTCCCTGAATCTCGACAAACCGGCCGCTGCCGGTCATGACCAGATTCATATCGACGGCGGCGGCGAAATCTTCTGTATAGCAAAGATCGAGCATCGGCTCGTTCCCGACCAACCCGACGCTGACCGCGGCGACCGAATCGCTGACGGGGATATTTCCGTCGGGAAACCCGTCCCGCACCGACCAGAGCGCGTCGACCATTGCGATAAACGCGCCGGTGATCGAAAGAGTCCGCGTCCCGCCGTCGGCGCGAATGACGTCGCAGTCCAGATAGAGCGTCCGTCCGCCGAATTCGGCAAGTTTCGCGACGCTGCGAAGCGATCGGCCGATCAGACGCTGAATCTCGGTTGCGCGGCCGTCGGGTCGATCCGATCGGGAGGAACGCGGCGAGGTGCTTCCCGGAAGCATTCTGTACTCGGCGGTCAGCCATCCGCCGGCCGCCGAGTCCATCCAAGAGGGAAGCTTCTCAACGAGCGACGCGGTGCAAAGCACCGTCGTCCCCCCTGCCGAGATCAATACGCTCCCCGGTGCCGCGCCGACAAAACCGCGCTCAACTTTGATTTGGCGAAGAGCGTCGCACGCTCGACCGTCAGCGCGGGCCGTCACTGCTGAGCCTCATTCAAAAGCCAGACCAGAAGCCCCTTCTCGGCGTGCATCCGATTTTCGGCTTCCTCAACGATGCGGCTCTGCGGCGAGTCGATCACGTCTTCGGTGACTTCCAAACCGCGGCGGGCGGGGAGACAGTGCAGAAAAATCGCGTCGGGGGCCGCGGCGGCCATCAGTTTAGCGTTGACCTGATAGGGCGCGAAAACCTTCTTGCGTGTTTCCTCTTCGGCTTCCTGTCCCATACTGACCCATACGTCGGTATAGAGGACACGGGCATCCTTGACTGCCTTATAGGGATCCGGTTCAAGAGTCAGTTTGAATCCGGGCGCCGTTTCACCGGAGGTAAAGCGGGCGATATCCTCATCCGAGAACGTGTATCCTTCCGGCGACGAAATGACGATCTCCGCGCCGAGCTTCGCCGCGGCCTCAATCAGGCTGGCCGCGACATTGTTGCTGTCGCCGACCCAGACGATCTTGACGGCATAGGTGCCGAATTCTTCCCGGATCGTGAGCATATCGGCCAGTGCCTGGCAGGGATGGGACCGGTCGGTCAGCGCGTTAATCACCGGACAGCTGCTGTACTGCGCCAGATCGACCACCGATTGGTGCTTTTTGGCACGAAACGCGATCACATCGACCATCGAACTGAGCACGCGGCTGATATCGGCAACCGGTTCCCGCTTGCCGAATCCGATATGCTGTTCTTCCAGGAGCATCGAACTCCCCCCCAGGTGGGCCATTCCGGCCTCAAAGCTGACTCGGGTTCGAAGCGACATCTTTTCGAAGATCAGCCCCAGGACTTTCTTCGGGAGGTACTCTTCGCGCCGTCCGGCCTTGAAGTCCGCCTTGATCTGACGGGCCAGCTCCATGATACGATTCAGCTCGGCGTTTGTAACGTCGGTCAGATCTATAAAATGGCGAATGGTTTTCTCTGTCATGACATCAACCTTTCCGAAGCTGGCTTTCGAGGATATCAAGCGCCGCGTCGACCAGTTCAAGCGGAGTGTTCGAAGCGGGAAGCAGACGGATGACATTCCCCTGAGTGCAGTTGATCAGAAGCTTCTCTTCCATACATCCCTGAACAAATTTGGCTCCTTCCACCTGGAGCTCGATACCGATCATCGCGCCGACAATTCGAATGTCGCGGATAATATCGATTTCGCGGCGCATCTCTTCGAGACGGGCGCGGAAATGCGCGCCGAGCTGAGTCGCCTTTTCCAGAAGGCCTTCCTCCTCGACCATCTTAATGGTCGCGATCCCGGCGGCGGCGGCGATCGGATTTCCGCCGAACGTCGCGGCGTGCATTCCGGGACGAAGACTCGGCGCAATCTCCGGTCTGGTCAGCATCGCGCCGGCGGCAATACCACTGCAGATCGTTTTGGCCAGCGTCATGACGTCCGGTTCGACACCGAAATGCTGATAGGCGAACCAGTTCCCCGTTCGGCCGCAGCCGGTCTGAACTTCATCGAAGATGAGGAGCATATTGTTTTCGTCGCACAGATCGCGCAGCCCCTGGAGGAATCCTTCTGGAGGAATACGAACGCCCCCTTCTCCCTGAATCGGCTCGACCATAATCCCGGCGGTTTCCGAATCAATCGCTTCCTTCACGGCGTCCAGATCGCCGTAAGGCGCATAGACAAAACCTGGGAGAAGCGGTTCAATCCCCTCGTGATATTTCGCCTGGCCCGTCGCCGAAACCGACCCCATGGTCCGTCCGTGGAACGAGCGCATAAAGGTAATGATCTTGTACTTGCCGGGATCGGTATGAAGACGGGTCAGTTTGATCGCCGCCTCGTTCGCTTCGGTTCCCGAGTTGCAGAAAAACGCTTTCCCGCCGAAACTCCGTTCCGAAAGGAGTTTCGCCCAGAGTCCCTGTTCTTCGGTATACCAGGAATTCGGAACGTGAATCAGCCGACCGAGCTGTTGACGAACCGCCTCGACCACTTTCGGCGGACAATGTCCGAAAAGGTTGCACCCCCAGCCGGGAAAGAAGTCGATGTAACGATTTCCTTCCGAGTCCCAGACATAGACGCCTTCGCCGCGAACCAGCGAAACGGGATATCTTTTATAGTTGGGTATGACGTACCGATCAAAGAGTGAAAGTGTTTCCTGAAAATTGAGAGACATGGCGACAGCACCTCCATCGTCCAAGGAATTAATCTGTGAATATGATTCGTTGTGTTTACCTTTTCAATTCTCGACAATCTGAGTACCAACGCCTTGGCTGGTAAAGATTTCAAGAAGAAGCGAATGCCGAAGCCGACCGTTGATGATATGAATCTTCTCGACTCCCCGTTCGATCGTTTCCAAACAGGCTTGAATTTTCGGAATCATCCCGCCGACGATCGCACCGGAAGCGAGAAGCGCCTTTGCTTCATCGGCCGTAAGCGAATCGATCATCGAATCGGGATCATTCGGATCGGTTCGGACGCCGTTCACTTCACTGACATAGACAAGCTTTTCGGCTTTCAGTTCCTTAGCGACCTCGGTCGCCGCGGTATCGGCATTAACGTTCAGTCCGCGTCCCGACCCGTCGTCCATCAGGGTGAAAGAAGGGATGATCGGGATAATCCCCTGATTGCAGCAGGCGCGAATCGCGTCGACATCGACCCGAGTGACTGTGCCGACCGACCCCAAATCGATCTTTCCGCCCTTTTCGTCGGTCAGAAATATCTTTTCACCGTAAAGGACGTTCGTTCCCTCGCAATCCGAAAGGACCTTCGCTTCACCTCCGTAACTTCTGATTTCGGTGGCCAGAGAGTTGCTGATTTCCGAGGCGAGAACGCGGCGGACAATCGCCAGAAGGGGCTCGTCGGTAAACCGGCGTCCCTGAACGAATCGAGGTTCGAGTCCCTGAGCCTTCATCGCCGCGCTGATGGCATTTCCCCCGCCGTGAACAACCACCGGCTTCATCCCGACCGTCTCCATAAAGACGACGTCGAGAAGAAGGTGCATCATCGCCGTTTTGTCTTCCATCAGACTCCCGCCAAGCTTGATGACGGTAATCTTACCGCGGTGTTCGCGGATCCATTTCATTGCCTCGATGAGGACATCGGCCTTTTCGGACGCTCGGTCAACGATCATGGCATTTTCCTTCGGACGAAAGGGGATATTAAACGCAGAAAAGGTTTTGCGATTTTCACCGCACCGCTTTAGATAAATCGGAACGAAGAGGATAAACCGTCTCCGACTTAACAGCGCTTCGGTAAAAACCGCAAAACCAATTTACTTTTAACGTCTGCCGGAACCGTGGGTTCCGAAGGGATCACTCCCCGACGTAAGACATCAGAGCCATAAACCGGGCGCGTTTGATCGCTGCGGCAACCGCGTGCTGACTGACGGCGGTACACCCCGTCTTGCGGCGGCTG
>CACXFR010000129.1 GCA_902766935.1 uncultured Planctomycetota bacterium
ATTTGGGAATAGAGTGGCTATTATGGCAAACCTTCCGATCTACGATAAAACCGGGGCCCAGGTTGGCGATTTTGAAGTCAACACCGAGGCGATTGCTCCGAAAGGGATCAACAAGCAGCTCCTTCACGACGCGGTGGTCATGTACCAGGCGAATCTTCGTCAGGGTTCGGTCAAGACCAAGTCGCGCCGCGAAGTCGCCGGAACCGGCAAGAAGCTCTTCCGCCAGAAGGGTACGGGCAACGCCCGCGCCGGTATGCGCCAGAGCGGCGTCCGCCGGGGCGGCGGCCATATCTTCGCGCTTCGTCCGCGCGACTGGAGCTACCGCCTTCCGCGCAAGGCTCTGAAACTCGCCACCAAGATGGCGGTTGTCAGTAAGATCAACGAAAACTTCGTGAAACTCGTCGACGGCATTTCGGTTGATGCCCCCAAAACCAAAGAGATCGCCTCTCTGCTGAAAAATCTTTCGATTGACTCCTCGCTCCTGATTGTGGTCGATGCGTATGACCTCAACATTTACAAGAGCGTTCGGAATATCCCGCGCGTCGACGTCCTCCCCGTGAGCGACCTGAACGCGTACGCGGTCCTGCGTCCCAAGCAGGTTCTGATGACCAAAGCCGCGATGGAAAAGTTTGTCGCCAATGCGACATCGGCGGCGGAGTGATCCTTCGCGAGAGGTTGAAAAGAAAATCCTAAGATAACGGAAACCGAAAAATGGCACGCAACAAAGATATCACCGAAACACGTCTCCAGCTGGAACCTTACCAGGTTATCCTCCGCCCCATCGTGACGGAAAAGGGTTTCTTCAATTCGAACCAGCGGAACACCTACACTTTCGAAGTCAACAAACTCGCTTCGAAAGAGCAGATCAAAAAGGCGGTTGAAGAGCTTTTTGAGGTCAAGGTCATTAACGTGACGACCCAAAACCGTTCGGGGAAGCTCCGCCGCACCCGCCGTTCGATCGGCCGGACCAAGTCCTGGAAAAAGGCGATGGTCACCCTCGATCCGGAGAGCCGTATCGACATCTTCTAAAACGCGGGTGTCGCCGACACGTCAGCAAAACGAACAAGTTTTACATAAACGAGAGTAGCAATGGGAATCAGAAGATACAAGCCGAATAACGCCGGGCGCCGTAACATGAGCGTCAGCGATTTTGCCGAGCTCACCAAAGGGGCCGCCCCCGAAAAGAGCCTTCTTCGCGCTAAGCGCCGCTGCAACGGCCGCAACAACCAGGGAATCATCACCGTCCGTCATCGCGGCGGCGGTTCGAAGCGGAAGTACCGCCTGATCGACTATCGCCGGAACAAGGACGGGATTCCCGCCACGGTCAACTCGATCCAGTACGACCCGAACCGCAGCGCGCGTGTCGCTCTGCTGTACTACGCCGACGGCGAAAAGCGCTACATCATCGCCCCCGACGGTCTTGAAGTCGGCATGAAGGTCCTGAGCGGCCCCGGCGTTCCCCCGACGGTCGGCAACTGCCTTCCGGTCAGCGAGATTCCTCTCGGTACCGAAATCCACAACATCGAGCTCCTTCCCGGGCGCGGCGGCGTGATGTGCCGCACCGCCGGCGTCAAGGCTGTTCTGGTGGCGTGCGAGTCGGGCTGGGCGCAGATCACTCTGCCGAGCGGCGAAATCCGCCGTATCTCGAGCAAGTGCCGCGCCGTGGTCGGCGTGGTCGGCAACAGCGACCACATGAACGTCGTTATCGGCAAGGCCGGCCGCGTCCGCTGGATGGGCCGCCGCCCGACGGTCCGCGGTACCGCCATGAACCCGATCGACCATCCGCACGGCGGCGGTGAAGGGCGTACCAAGGGCGGTCGTCATCCGGTCAGCCCTTCCGGCAAGCCGACCAAGGGAACTTCGACCCGTAACAAGAAAAAGCCGAGCAACAGCGCGATCATTCGCCGCCGCCGCAGCCGCCGCTACGGCGTCCTGAAGCTTGGGTAATCGTTCGGGATACGGTTCAACGTCAAACAGATAACCAACAGAAACATACAGTCCAGATAACAGGCGGGCAAAGATGAGCAGATCGCTGAAGAAAAGTCCTTACGTCGTCGCGAGTGTGTATGACAAGGTGATGAAACTCGATCAACAGAACAAAAAGGAACCGATCAAGACCTGGGCGCGTTCCTGCACGATCCTTCCCGAATTCGTCGGCCACACCTTTATGGTTCACAACGGCAAAGTCTTCGTGAAGGTCTTCGCGACCGAAGAGATGGTCGGGCACAAACTGGGTGAATTCTCGCCGACCCGCGTCTTCCGCGGCCACGGCGGCAAGGGGAAACGTTAATAGTCGCTTTCTAACGGTTTGTTCGTTTCAAATTCAAAGATTTAGGTGTTCAGATGCAAGACTCCAGCATTGTTAAATATACCGCAAAGCACAAGTTCGCGGTCATCAGCGCCCAGAAGGTTCGCCCCTTCGCCGACCTGATCCGCGGACAGTATGCCGACGACGCGATGAATATCCTCAAGGCGTATCCGAACCGCGGCGCCCGTCTGGTCGAGAAAGTGCTCAAAAGCGCGATGGCCAACGCCGAAGACCGCAACGCTCAGGACACCGAGAACCTCCAGGTTCTCGAAGTTCAGGTCGACGGAGGTCCGATGTTCAAGCGTTTCCGTCCGAAGGCGCGCGGTATGTCGAGTGTGATCAAAAAGCGGATGAGTCACATTACCGTCACGCTTGGTTAATCGTAAACACAATTTCACATAGAACATAAACATTAAAGGACCGCGAGAGTCACTATGGGCCAAAAAGTTAATCCGACTGCATTCCGGACCGGGATTATGGAAGACTGGAAAAGCCGCTGGTATGCAGGCAAAAAAGAATTTTCGACCCTTCTGGTCGAAGATAAAAAGATTCGCGATTTCATCAAAAAGGCGAAGGACAGCGAAGACCGTCCGATGTACCCCGCGATCGCGAAGATTGAAATTGAGCGTACGCGCGACGAAGTCCGCGTCACTCTGAAAACCTCCCGCATCGGCGTGGTGGTCGGCAACAGCGGCAAGAAGGCCGAAGAGCTCCAGAATCAGCTGCAGCTGATGACCGGGCGCCGGATCAACCTCG
>CACXFR010000130.1 GCA_902766935.1 uncultured Planctomycetota bacterium
CCCGAACCTCTTCTGCCTGATCGGCGTCGTTCTGGCCGTCATGTTCCTCGATCCGAGCAAGGCGCTCGGCGCTGCCGACGGGGCGGGCGGATGGTATCCGCCGATGTTCCTGCGCGAAATCGTCCAGCTGGCGATGGTCTTCATTTCGCTCGCGTTCGGCTCGAAAGCCGTTCGTGCCGAAAACGATTTCAATTTCAGCGCGATCATCGAAGTTGCCGCCCTCTTCTTCGGGATCTTTATCTGTATGCAGGCGCCTCTGCAGATTCTGAACGAGAAGGGGAAAGAGATCGCCGAAAGCGTTCACTCGGTCGGCGGAAAGCTCGGCCTGAACGAGGCTCAGGAATTCTTCTGGATGTCGGGCTCCCTTTCGTCGGTGCTCGATAACGCGCCGACGTACGTCGTCTTTTTCGAGACGGCCCGTGCCGCCGACGCCGCGAAGGCCGCGGAGGATCCCGACGTGAAAGCCGAACTCGAAGCCGCCGAAAAGGTTTCGGGCGTGCCGATCTCGATCGCCCTGCTGATGGCCATTTCGCTCGGGTCGGTGATGATGGGCGCGATGACCTATATCGGAAACGGTCCGAACTTTATGGTAAAGTCGATTGCCGAGCAGTCGGGGATTAAGATGCCGAGCTTCTTCGGATACATCGGGTACACGATCTGTATCCTCTTCCCGATCCTCTTGGTCATGACGTTAATCTTCCTGAGATAACCTTGCTCCGGCGATGACATCCCACCGCTTCATACGCAGCAGTTCCGAACTTTCAGATTATTTGAGGTCGATCCGCGGCGCCAAGCGGATCGACTTCGATACCGAATTCGTCTCGGACGGGAAGTATAAAACCGAACTTTGTCTGGTTCAGGCGGCGACGGAATTCGGTCCGGTTCTGATCGACCCGCTGGCCGTCGAAGATATGACCCAGTTCTGGAACAGACTCTGCGATCCGGCGGTGCAGGTGACGGCCCACTCGGCTCGGAGCGAGATGGAATTCTGCTACAAGGCGATCGGACGGGTGCCCGACCGCCTTTTTGACATTCAGCTCGCCGCCGGGTTCGTCGGAATCGACTACCCCGCGAGCCTGAAAAAACTGGTCGATGAATTTCTGCACATCGACCTGCCGAAAGACGAGACGCGCACCGACTGGCGTCTGCGCCCTCTTTCCATTCTGCAGGTCGAGTACGCGCTGAACGACGTTCTCTACCTCGAAGGGGTGGCGGCCGAGCTGCGGCGTCGGCTCGAACGGCTGGGACGCGTTGCCTGGTTCGAGGAGGAGTCGCGCGACTACCTGGCGCGGATGGTCACCTCGTTTACCGGAATCGGATGGCAGAGGGTCGCGGGGATCAACACGCTGGGGCGGCGCGAGCTGGCGATCGTGCGGGAACTATGGTACTGGCGCGAAAGAAAAGCCGCGGGAAAGCGGCGGAGCGCGAGACATATTCTGCGCGACGACGTGATCATTGAACTGGCGAAACTCAAGACCACCGACCCGAATCGTCTGGCCGAGCTTCGTTCGATTCATCGGCGGAGCGACGCGGCGATGTATGTTCAGGAACTCCCCAAAATCGTCGCGCGCGGACTGGCGGTTCCCGATTTCGCCCTTCCCGAAATTCCGGTGAATTTCAGTTTTCCGAATTACCCGATTGCCTCTTCGTGGCTCCTGGCGATTTTGCACAGCGAGGCGAAAAAGCGCGGCCTCTCTCCGAATATCCTGGCTTTTCCCCAAGACGCGCGCGAGTTGATCGCCCATTACGCCGGAACCCTTCCGGCGGGAGTCACGCCCCGTCTGATGACCGGATGGCGGCGCGAGTTCCTGGGGACCCTTCCCGAAGAGATCCTTTCGGGGAAACGGTCGGTTTCGTTCGATCTGAACTCGATCGACGCACCGCTGCGCCTCGACTGACTTTTGATTTTGTTCCGCCGCGTCCGGCGGCGCGGAAGGGTGTAATTCGTCTTTTCAGAAGAAGAAAATTTCCCTATAATAAGGGTACGGGGTGTTTTGTTTTCACTCACCGAAAAATGGAGTTTATGCGAAATGGCGAGTGTGAAAAAGTATTCGGGGGTCTTTGGGGCGATCTTCTTTCTTTTGATCTCGATTCCGGTTCTTCGGGCCGACGACGCCGTTCTCTTCGACGACGCCTTTTTTGACGCCGAAGATCCGCTGGTCGTGGCCGATCCTCAGGAAGGGACCGTTCCCGCCGCGCCGCCGACGGCGGATCAGCCTGTACCTGCGGCGGATCAGCCTGCGCCGCCTGCCGGCCAGCCCGCCCCTGCGGAGGGTCAGTCCGCGGCTCCGCCCGCGTCCGCCGCGGGGCAGCCGCAGGCCGTTTCCCGGGAGGAACCGTTCAGCGTCGATTTAGAACCGCGCGTCATTCCCGAGGTCGTGCCGGGCCAGACCGAACCGGCCGTGGAGCCTGCGGCGCCTCCTGCGGCCGTAGATGCGCCGGCTCCGTCTCGGGAGAACGCGGAAAGTCTGCCTGCCGATTCGGCGGAAAGCGAACCCGCGCCGCCGGTTGAGTCGGCGCCCGCCGAGCTCCCGAAAGAAGAAGAGTCCGGCGTCGGGGAAGAGATCGAACTGGTCAAGACGCTCGTTTCCCCTCCCGATTCGGTGCTCGGACAGCTTCACGGCGAACCGACCGCGCTTTCCGACGTACTGGAGGGAGTGACCCGGCCCGCCGACCGGAAAAGTCTGACCGAGGCGTACTGGAAACTTTCCGAGGCGCTGGCGCTCTATCATCTTTCGCTGATCTCGGCCGGCGACATCGAAGACTGCATCACGCGATTTACACAGCAGGGAACGCCTTCGGAGAGCCAGACGGCGGTTCTCGTTTCGGCGCGGCGGCTCGCCGCCCAGCGGTCGGCCGAGGCGAAAGTCGCCTTTGTCGAGGCGCAGTGCCGGCTGGCCGAACTGCGGAGCCGGAACGGCGCCGCCGGAGACCGGACGTTCCGTCCGGCGATCCCCACGGACGCGCCGAACACCCTGTCGTATCAGACCCGGTTCGATCGGATCAGCCGCGAAAAGCGATTGTCGCCGCAGGCGGCGTATTACGCCGAGGCGATCCCCGCCTACTACGAGACGATGACCCTGTACGACAAGTCCGCGGCCGACGCGCTCGAAGCTTTTCGGACGCTCTATTTCGCCGGAGGAACTTCGGCGGAGATACTCCTTTCGGCGGCCGACAAACTGAACAGCGCCAAAGAACGTCTGATCCGTTCGGTGTGCACGTATAACAAAATGATCGCCGCCTATGTGGCCGAAACCGTCGGGGCCGACGTTCGGGGACAGCAGCTGATCTCGACGATGATCCGCGTTCCCGGCCGCTCGCCGCTTCCGGCGTGGGACGCGGCGCCGTCGACCCGTATCGCTTCGGCCGCGCCGATCCCGACCCAGTATTCGCCGCGGCGCCCCCGCCCGGTTTCCGCGGAAATTCCTCAATTTGATTCATCCGCCCCGCCGAACGCCGAAAGCGTCGTTCAGCCGAGCCAAAATGCGGAGATGCTGCGATGACCTCTTTTCGCTTCTTTCTTTCCCTTGCCGCCGCGATTCTTCTGGGAGCGCTCCTTACGACGGGCTCCGGCCTGAACGCTCAGCAGCCGCCCCAGGCGGCGGACGCCGCCGCGCCGAGCGTTCTGCCACCCATTATTGACGACGGCGCGTCTTCTACGCGGCCCGAGCCCGAAGAAACCGCTCCTCCGGAGAGCTCCAAAACGGCGCTCGACGCCGGATCGGGCGACTCGCTCGAACTGACCCAGGAACAGGAGGAGCAGCTTCGTCAGATCACGAAAGTCATCTACGAGGTTCCCCCGACGCACAGCGGCGGCGGAGACGCCGAAATTGTCGAAATTCCCCTTTCTCTTTTCGAGGCGCTTTCGCAGATTCAAAACAGCGCCGACCGTCTGGCGGCCGTCGAGTCGTACTGGAGCCTGCGCAGCAGCATTGCCCACCTGAACATTGAGATCCATATCAGAGAGAGCGCCGAAAAGGCCGCCGGGGTTTTGGAAAAGGCGGCGATCGACACTCCCGACTTCCAGGCGCTTATGGCGGTCTATCGGGTCTATCTCTCGTCGGCCGACGCGCGTATCGCTCAGCTGCGCGTCGAAATCCGGGAAGGGCAGATCGATCTGATGCGGAAAACCCAGAGGTCGACCGAACGGGGCTGGCCGATCCCCAGTTCGACCCCCTGGTACGGGAATTATACGCTCCGGTCCGAGGCGGCGCAGTCGCGGAGCTTCGAACTTGCCTCCGAAGCGATCCTGATTCCCGAAAAGATCCGCGCGGGGTATGCCAGCGGCTTTTCTCTCGGATCACCCGAAAATCTCTTCACGCCCGAAATCTCCACGTTCGAACGAATCGACGACGGGTACCTCTATCTGAAGACACTGGAAAACAAGCGCCAGGCCGCCCTGGGGTACGTCCGCGTTCTCGAATCGCTGAACGACTCGATCGCGCGGTACGTCGCCGCGTATTCCCCGTCTATCGACTCGCGCGTTTTCGTGACGTGCCTGATCGGAAACGAAGAGGAATGAAAAAGCTCTCGATCGGTTCGGTCGCGGTCGATCCGCCTCTTCTTTCGGCGCCGATGGCCGGATACACAACCGCGCCGTTCCGCGCGCTTCTGCGTCATTTCGGCGGAGTCGGTCTGATCGCTACCGAGATGGTCAGCGCCCGCTCGTTCGTTTATATGGACGCGGCGGGGGACGGGCATCCCGAACGCCTCTGGGGCGTGGCCGACGAGCCGCGTCCGCTGGCCGTTCAGATTTGGGACAACGTGCCCGAAACGCTCGAAGAGACCGCCGCGCGTCTGGTGAGCGAATACCGCGTGAGCGTGATCGACATCAATTTCGGCTGTCCGGCGAAACGGATCGCCGGCAGTTCGGCGAGCGGTTCTTACCTTTTGCGCGATCCTCAGAAGGTGGGGGATCTGGTCGGACGTGTGGCGAAGCGGATCGCGCCGACTCCGGTCACGGCGAAGATCCGGCTTGGTCTGACCGCCGACTCGATCAACGCCGCCGACGTGGCTCAGGCGGTTGAGGGCGCCGGCGGGGCGGCGCTGACGGTTCACGGGCGGACCGCGGCGCAGATGTACCGCGGCAGGGCCGACTGGGAGGCGATCGCCCGCGTCAAAGATTACTTAAAAAAGATTCCCCTTATCGGAAACGGCGATATTACCACGCCGGAAGAGGGAATCGCCCGGCTGCGCGACTGGCCGGTCGACGGGATTATGATCGGCCGCGCCGCCGCGGCGCACCCCTGGATTTTTCATCAGATTGCCGAAGGACTGGCCGGTCGGCCGATTCCCCCCGCGCCGACCGTGAAGGAACAGCACGCGCTTCTTTTGCATCACTTTGATCTTGTGCTCGACCGATTCGGGGAGGAGAAGGGGACGATCCTGATGCGGAAATGGGCGTGCGACTGGTCGCACGGCCGGTTCGGCGGCCGCGCGTTCCGCGCGGCGGTGAGCGCGGTGAAAGACGCCGCCTCGTTTCGGGATCTGGTCGATCGGTTCTTTTCCGACGCGGCGTCGGCCGAGTAGCGTCTAGCCTCGCGACTCGTAGAGCGCGCAGACCGCTTTGTAACTTTCGACGGTGCCGATGTCGCGGCGCCCGCCCGGCATCGGGAAGGCGCGGGTCGGCTCGCGGGCGGCCAGCCACGCCGCCAGGCTCCCCGGCGCGTCGGCGGGACAGCCCCGGCGGATCGCCTCGGCCACCTTTTCGCCGGTCAGGTCTCGATAGATGTAAAACGGGGGCGCGCACCAGTGCGATTTCGGCGCGCTCGGCTTCTCTTCCATCGAAAGGACGAGGTCGTCGGCGCCGAGTTCCAGAACGCCGCACTTTTTCAGACGGTCTTCGTTCGGCTCCTCGTAGCGCATCAGGCAGTTGGTGCTGCCCGCGCGGTAGTAATCGAAAAAGAGGGAAAGGGGGAAGTCCAGGAGATTGTCCCCCGCCGCGACGAACGTCTCGCCCGACATGCCGAGCCGGTCTAAGGCCAGACGCAGGTCGTTGACCGCTCCCAGGCGTGTTTCGTTCGTGAAGGTTCCGTCGTCGACGATTTCGATCGGAACGGGGAACGTCTTCTCCGAACTCCACGCCCGAAAAACGGGGGCGAAGCGCGCGTTGGTGACGACCGCGCATCGCGAAGGTTCCCCGGCCGCCGTCAGGTCGTCAAGGAGTCGGTCGAGAATCGTTTTTCCGGCGACCGAAAGGAGCGGCTTGGGGAAGTCGCGGGTCAGCGGGTAGAGACGGGTGGCGTAGCCGGCGGCAAGGAATACTGCGTTCATACGGGGCACTTTTCCTGTTCAGGCTTCATAGCGTTTCCGAAGTTCGACCCAGCTCAGGTGGGCGAAAAGACCGAAGAATACGGCCATAAAGTAGTTCCTGCTCGTAATACAGTAACCGGCGAGAAACGCGGCCAGGATCATCGAAATCCAGAGCGCGAGGCGTTCCCCCCGTTCGGGAAAAAGCTGGGCGAAAAATCCGCGCGAAATGTGTCCGCCGTCGAGCGGAAGGATCGGGAGCAGATTGAGGATCCCCCAGAAGAACCCCATCCAGAGGAAACTGTTGAGGAAAATTTCCAGGGCGACTTTCGGCAGATAGACCGAGCCGGGGGAAGACGCCGCGGAGGCGAACAGATTAACCGCGACCGCGGGGATCGGAACCGGACCGAACGACGTCAGACCCCACTCGAGCGGAAGACGGAAGTAGGCCAGAATGCCGACGATGAGGAACGCCGCGGCCAGTTCGGCCCCCGGCCCGGCCAGCGAGGTGAGGACGTCCCCCCAGCGTCCGGGGGCGCGGCGGTAATAGGGCTGCCAGGTCGTAACGCCGCCGAACCCGAAAAGAGTGATTTTCGGAGAGGCGCCGAAAAGATGGCGCACCACCAGCGCGTGCCCCATCTCGTGAATGATGAAGTTCAGGAACCACGCCGCGATCCACGCGAGAAGACCCAGAAAGAGGACGCGCGAATCGGCGTCGGAGACGCGGCCGCCGAAGTAGGGGGAAAAGAAAAGGGCGATCAGCCAGAAGAACGGCTTGATCGTGACCGGAATGTTCCAAAGACGGAACGAGACGGTTCCTTTCGGCAACGGCGCGCTGTCCGAAGTTTCTGACATAACTGATCCTCCGCTCGTTTTTTCTTTTTTGTATTATACCGATTCGAACCGTTCCGACCAGAGACCGGCTTTTCAATCGCGGCGGAAAAGGATAGAATTTCCGGTGGAACCCGGGTTTTCCGAGATAAGAGAATCGAAATACGCTCATGCCGAAAGGGAACGAATGAATACGAAAACTCTCCCGTTTTTAATCCTGTTTTTTGCGGTGTCCGCCGTTTTTGCGGAGCCTTCCCTTCCGCTTCCCGCCGGTTCGGAGTCGGTCACGCCGGCTGATTTTCCCGCAATTGCGTCACCGGCGATGAAATGGGCGCAGGGGGACTTCGCCAAAGACCCGACGGCGATCCGGTTCCGGGGGAAATATTATCTGTACTACTCGTATTTCGGGCCGGAGGCGAAAAACGCCGACGGACGGCCGGTCCTGACGATCGGGATCGCTTCGAGCGACGATCTGACGAACTGGAAATTCGAGAGGAACATCCTCCCGATGCAGGAGGTCGACGCCAAG
>CACXFR010000131.1 GCA_902766935.1 uncultured Planctomycetota bacterium
ATCAAAGTCGACCGCGAATACAAGCTCGATCAGCAATACGTCGTTCGGGACGGGGAAATCGTAATCGTCGATGAGTTCACCGGCCGACTGGGAGAAGGCCGAAAGTGGCGCGACGGGATCCATCAGGCGGTTGAGGCGAAAGAAGGGGTTGAAATCACGGTCGCCACCGGTCAGGCCGCCCGCATTACGGTTCAGGACTTCTTCCTCCGATTCGAACATCTCGGCGGGATGACCGGTACCGCCTGGGCGTCGAAGACGGAACTGCACAAAATCTACCGCTGCCATGTGATTCCCGTTCCGACGAACCGCCCGCCGCGGCGCGTCAAACTGGAAACCCTCGTCTATCCGACCGAAAAGGCGAAATGGCTCGCCGTTGTGAAAGAGATCCAGGAACTTCACGCCATGGGCCGCGCCGTTCTGATCGGAACGCGCACCATCGATAAATCGGAGATCCTCTCGAGCCTCCTGCAGAAAGTCGGAATCGAACATCAGGTTCTGAACGCCAACCACATCGAAGCGGAAGCGGGAATCGTCGCCGACGCGGGACAGTGGGGAAAAGTCACCGTCTCGACGAATATGGCCGGACGCGGCACCGACATCCGTCTGCCCGAAGAGGTCCTTCAGATCGGCGGACTCCACGTGATTTGTACCGAGCTTCACGAATCGGCCCGTATCGACCGGCAGCTGATCGGCCGATGCGGCCGACAGGGAGATCCCGGCTCGTACCGTCAGTATCTCTCTCTGGAAGACGAAATCATCGAAAAGGCGTACGGCCCGAAAAAGGCGGATAAGTTCGCTTCTCAGGGAGAGGGTGCCGAGGACCGTCTCTTTAACAACAAGATCAAAAAATTCTACAGAGCTCAGAAAAAGGTCGAGAAGAAAAGCTACCGCTCCCGAAAGACGATGCTCTATTACGAAAAGGAACGCAAGAAGGTTCAAAAAGGAATGGGGCAGGATCCCTATCTCGATTCGACCAACTGACCTTTATCTTTCCGCACCCGCCGGCCTCTTCTTAAAGCGGCGGGTGTGGAAAATATGTCTATAAACTGTTACTTTTTGTCGATAAGCCGTCTTGATGTCGGTAAATCTTCCGCAACGTTTGACTACCGTCATTTCATCGACCGCGTCTTTTCATCTTTTCGACGTTGTTTTAACAGACTTTCCACAGTCTTGTTTTTCGTCCTCATCCCTTTAATTCAGCGTTCCGGGGATCGTTTCGAAGAAAGTTTCGACACTTTCGGCGGAGACATAAGTACTAAGCTCTTCCAAGAATATTTTATTATTAAGAATAATAGTTTTTCCGTGAATCCCTAAATAATAAAATTTGCTTATACAATGGTTTCTAGTGTTAAGCTAGGTAAATTTTTGTGTTTCTTAATTTCCGTTTTCTTTGGTACGGCCGGTCGGAATCTGAAAAGGGGAAAGAATTTTTTTCTTATGTCCCTCTCCGTGGTGGAAATTAAAAACAGATCTGGTAGAATGGTGCGTGGGACAGGATTTTTGTTTCCCTATGTCTTAAGGCCCTTTAAAATCTCACGGATGAGATTTTTTTGCGATCAATTCCAATTTTAAATAACTACGTTTTTTCCCACGAAGCGCCATGAAAATTACCTGTAGCCGTGAAAAGTTTGCCGCAAAGTTTAATCTGGCCGCCGCGTATGTGGCGGCGCGCGATGTGAGAACGGTTCTTCAAGATGTGAAGATGGAGGTGAAGCCCGATCATGTGATCTTCAGCGCCACCGACACCGAAACATCGATACGGGTTGTACTGCGGGACATCGAGGTCGAGTCGGGAGAGGACGTGATCATTCCTTCCCGCCTGATGAAGAACATTCTTCAGGTGGCCAGGGCCGACAACATTGAGATCGAAAAGAAAGGCGACAATCTGGAGATACGCGTCGGTCGGGCCTTTTACGAGATCCCGACGCAAGACGTGAACGATTTTCCGGAAATTCGTCCTTTCGCCGGTGAAGCGTACCACGAAATCCTCGGCGCCGACCTTCAAAAGAATATCAATCGGACGACGTTCGCGACCGACGTGGAAAACAACAAATACGCACTGAGCGGCGTTCTCTTCGAACTCTCCGAGGGGGGGATCGACACCGTTTCGACCGACGGGCGCCGTCTGACGCACCAGCGGGGGAAAGCGGTCTCGCACGGCGGCCATCAGACCGAAGTCGGCGCCATCGTTCCGTTGAAAGCTTTGGGCGCGGTCGAAAAGGCAATCGGCGAAGTCGGCGCCGACACGGCGATTAAGGTCGCTGTGGAAGGGGGAAAGATTACCTTCGTCACCGCGGGGGACGAAATCACGATCATTTCGCGTCTGGTCGACGGCAGGTTCCCGGCGTGGCGGAAGATTATTCCCGAAAAGGCGGATCGCATTCAGGTCGACGTTCCGGTGAACGAATTCCAGGAAGCGGTTCTGGCAACGAAACTGATGACCACCGAAAATCAGCCGGGGCTCATTCTGACCTTCAAGCCCGGAAACCTTGAAATCCGGGCCAGCGGGAATCAAAGCGGAAACGTCATCTATCCCGTTCCGATCGCCTACGACAGGGACGAAATTCAGACGAAGCTCGACCCGAATTTCCTGGTCGACTTCCTCCGTTGTTTCTCCGGGGCGGCGAACCTTTCGATTTACCTGAAAGAAAACAGTTCGATTCTTTTTGAGGCGCAGCAGGACGACGACTACGCCTATATCCTGATGCCGCTCGCCTGACGGCGGCGGTCTTCGGACGAGTTGAATCCCGCGTTCCCGGACGGCATGGGACGCGGGATTTTTATATGTTATACAAGACTATTCTTTCTGAAATCTGCAGTCGGGGAGCGCCCGCAAAAAGATCTTTCCGTAACCCTTCGTCAGAATCCGCGAGTCGAGAATCACCACGATCCCCTTGTCGTCCGCTTTACGGACCAGACGGCCGAAACCCTGTTTTAGTTTGATCACCGCTTCGGGAATCGTGTATTCGCGGAAACTGTTCCCCCCCGCCAGGGTGATCGCCTCGCTTCTGGCTTCGGTCAGGGGATAGGTCGGCACCGCGAACGGAAGCTGCGTGATGATCACGTTGCGAAGCGCCTCGCCCGGCACGTCGACTCCCTGCCAAAACGAGTCGGTTCCGAAGAGAACGGAATTTCGATTTTTTCGGAACTCCTCGATCATCTTCGACCGCGAAATGCCGGCTCCCTGGGTTAAAAGCGGATATCCCAGACGCACCAGTTTCGGAGTTAGCGCCTCGGCGGTACGCTTCATCAGGGAATAGCTGGTGAAAAGGACGAAAGCGCCCCCTTCGGTTTGTCGGACATACTTATAGACCGCATCGAAAAACTCGGTGTCGGCGGAACCCCCCTTTTCGCGCGGCAGGGAGATGTTGCGCGGAACGATCAGAGTGACGTTCTTTTTGAAATCGAACGGGCTTCCCAACAAGAGAGTCTGCGCGCCGGAAAGACCGATCCGCGACAGAAAATAATCGAAGGGGGCCGTTTCGCGGCCGCTGCGAAGCGCCGCGCTCGAATCGGCCGAAAGGGTCGCGCTGGTCATCACGACGGTGCGGACTTTCGAAAAGAGCTCTTCGCGGAGAATGGAGCCGACGTTGATCGGCGCGGCGAGCATTTTCACCGTTTCCGTCCGGCGTGAGGAGACGCGTTCCAGCCAGTAGACCATCTCCGGGTCGGACTGCGTGATCCAGGCGGTAAGATTCCCCTTGATCGTCAGGACGCGCTGCCGGGCGGCGCCGAGTTCGACTTTCCGCTCGGTGTCGGAAAGGGCGGCGGCCACGTTGTAGAGCGCCGAAGAGAGGCGCATCAGCCCTTCTTCCATCCCTCGGCCGACGATCTCCGGTTCCATCACGCGTCCGTTCGAGCCGGGCCGCGTCTCAAGCCACTCTTCCAGATCGCCGAAGAGTTCTTCACAGCGGAATTGACAGTCTTCGACCACGCGCCGGGCGGCGCTGAAGACTTCTCTGAGTTCCTGCGCCGAGGACCGCGGAAGGACCTCGTCTTCCGACGGCTTATCGCTGATGTCGGCCAGGAACCCTTTGCGCGTCTTTCCGTTCCAGAGACGGTTTAAGAGGAAGAGAATCTGCCCCCGGGTGATCGAGAGTCCGAGATGGTCTCCGGCGGTCTGCTCCATCGTGTGCGCTTCGTCGAAGATGAGCGTGTTGTAATTTGGGATAATCGCTCCCCCTTGGGCGCGGATCGCCAGATCGCTGAAAAGAAGCGCGTGGTTGACAATGACGATCGACGCGCGTTCGACCCGCCGGCGCGCTGCCTGGTAGAAACAGTCTTTGTAGAACTTACAGGAGCGCCCCATGCAGTTCCCCTCTTCGCAGGAGACTTCGGTCCAGACGCTCATCGGGGGGTGCGGGTTCAGATCCGAAAGGGAGCCGTCGGTCGTCTCGCGGCTCCACTCGACGACGCGGGTCAATTGATCCGCGTCCTCGTCGGTCGAGAAGAGCGACCGCGTGCGCGAGGCGGCGGCGCGAAGACGGCGCAGACAGAGATAATTCGATCTCCCCTTCATCAGAACCGACGAGAACTCGAAAGGAAGAATCCCGCTGAGAAACGGAATGTCTTTGTTGTACAGCTGTTCCTGAAGAGCGATGGTGTGGGTCGATATCACCACGCGCCGCGAGGTGGGGTCGTCTTCGGCGAAAGGGTCAAAGCCGGAATCGAGGTCGGAAAGATTCTGATCGGCGACCGCGTGAAGGATGGCGGGAACCAGATAGGCGAAGCTCTTCCCCACGCCGGTGCCGGCTTCCGCCGCCAGGTGATGCCCGTCCCGAATCGCCTCGTCGACCGCTTCGGCCAGCCGCATCTGTTCCGGACGCGCTTCGTAATTCGGCAGCCTGCGGGAGACCAGTCCGTCTTCCCCCAGAACGTCCCTGAAGTTCAGACTCATTCAGGAGTTCCTTTGAGGGAGATCGGTTTTTTGGGGTAACCGGAGCATCTCCAGAGAGCGACCCCGTTCTGCCTCTCGCGCGCCCGCTCCCCGTGAAAAGGGATAAAGAACGTTTTCTTTTTGCCGTGTTCCGAATAGGTGACCGCGTAAATCATATAGATGGAATCGCTGTCGTGTTTTTCGTCCCGGGTGATCTCGGCGGTGCACCTGTAAGTGATTTTCGCGTTCTCTCCCAGGTTGTAGATTGCCAGGAGAACGTCGTTCCCCAAAAGCTGAACCGCTTCCGGCGCGGCGATCGGATCTTTCAGCAGATTCCGCCAGTAGGCGGTCTCGTCGTTGACCGGTGCGCGGTACATCTGGTACTGTTTGAGCTGGCTCAGCGCGACGGAGTCCCCTTTCCGCGCCGCGTCGATGACCAGCGAGAAGAATTCCCTGCCCTGCCGAATCAGTTCCCGGCGGTAGATCGCCCCGCGGATCGGAACGGCGGTGAGCGAGATCAGCGCCAGGGTCAGCGCGGCGCGCGCCATCGTCGCGCCGGTGAGCCGTCCTTCGGCGCGGCGGATCCGAAAGAGCGCGAAAAACGCCAGAGCCAGCGCCGCGAGCGGAAGGGGGAGAAAGGTCCGGTTGATCAGGTAGAGGAGCGAGAGGAGCCCGGCGGCGAGCGCCAGGATCGCCGAAAGGCTGACCGCCGAGAAATGCTCGGCCGGATCGTTCTCTTCACCCCAGGTCTTTTGAAGGTCGCCGTTTTCCGCGGCGGTGTCGTCAAACAACATTGTGATTCTCTTTCGTTTTTCCGAGAGCGGGGCGGAAGGTTACTTTTTCTTTTTTTCCTCTTTTTTCGGCGTCACGTTCGGCGAAATTTTATTTTTCTGCTGCCACTCGTCCCCCTTCGCCTTTTCGCTTCCCGAGACGGCGAGAACCTGGGAATAGACGATCGAGTTCTTTCCGACTTCCGCCTTGTAGTATTTTTCGAAATCGAAGGCATCGGTATTCGGGTCGCCGCCGATCGGACGGAGCGCGCCGCGGGAGATCCGTTCGTAGAGGGAAAACTGCGGCATCGGCCGTAAATCCTGGAAATCCTTCCGCGGGGGCGCTTCCGGAATCAGATAGAAGAAGAGGGGCACGACGCAGAAGTAGAAGACCAGGAAGATCGCCGCCAAAAGGGAAATGTTCCCGAACAGATTTACGCTGTCGGGGAAGAAAATGTTGATCCGCGAAATAAAATGCGTGGCGAAAACGTTGGCCGCGAAGACGGCGGCGTAAATCAGGGTAAACGCCACCAGGTCGTTGTAAAACGCGTATTTCGGGAGAAGCCGGTCGAGCAGATTCGCCAGCGGCTGGTAGTAGCCCAGGGCGAAGAACGTGGCGAAAAAGAGGCAGAAAGGGATCAGCAGGATCGTCCAGAGCGACTCTTTTCGGCAGAAACCCAACAGGCAGAGGAGGATGATCGGGCAGCAGAGCCAGAACATCGGGTATGTTGAAAAATCGATCCACATAGGGAACCTCTTGGTCCGTTTCTATCGGGAAGGCACCGTTTTTCGGTGTCAGTCTATTGTTTTAAAACGCGCGAAAGTTCCTCAAACGACGTCATCCCTTCGGCGAGCATCCGCACACCGTCCTGAAGGAACGTTCCGCCGCCGGCCTTCATCGCCGCGCGCAGAATCGCCTCTTCGCTCGGTCTGGTCGTCATGACCTGGCGGATCAGGTCGTTGACCACGATCACGTCGTACAGGCCGGCCAGGCCGTGGTAGCCGGTTTCCATGCAGTGCTTGCAGGGAACGTAAGGGTCGCGTCCCGTTTCGGGAGGGACGTGAACGCGGCGGCGGTAGAACGACTTGACCCGTCCGGGAGGGATCCCGACACGCCGGCACATCTCTTCGGTCGCGGGGATTTCTTCTTTACATTCCGGGCAGAGAGTACGGATCAGCCGCTGGGTGACGATTGCGGTGAGGGAGTCGGCGAGAACCTTCGGGTCGACGCCGATCCGCAGAAGGAGCATCAGCGCCTGCGCCGACGTCTTGGCGCGGAGCGTGGTGATGATCATTCGTTCGTTCTGGATCTCGTCGCAGCAGAGGCGGAGCGTCTCCTTGTTGACGATGTCGCGGATCAGAAGGAGTTTCGGCTCCTTGAAGAAAACCCCCGGCAGAACCGTCATCGGCGTTTCCCCCTTCGAGGAATCGTAGGTGGTCAGCGGCAGGTTTTCGATCGGCAGATAGGGATGGCGGACGTCTTCGACGGTCGCCGCGTCGCGAGTGAACCGGTCGGTCTCGCAGAGCGAGACTTCGGTAAAGGTGCGCAGACCCTGTCCGGGCGGGGCGGCGAAGACGAGGAGCCCCTGCGGCTGGTTCATCAGGCTTTTGATCTGTTCCCCCCGCTTGGCGCCGACGCGCATCTTTTCGTAGGAACCGAATCGGATCGCCAGGCGTTCGAAATGGATCAACGCGCTTTCGCCGGTTCCCTTGGTCTGGACGAGAAGCTTGGCGGCCATCTTTTTCTTCTTTCCGCCCCGTTTGTCGTACTCGATGAAAAACTGGCCGGCGACCTTCGGGGGGATCTGTATTTTCGGGGCGTTCTCCTGCTTCTTCCTTCCCTGGATTTCGGCTTCCAGGGGAGAGTTGTCCCCCAAAATGGCGCGCATCGACATACAGAGCTCCCGCGAGGCCTGCGGGGTGAGCGGCCGGCGGAACAGGTCGGTGACCGGATGCCAGATTCCGTCGATGAAATATTTCAGCGCGCTCTGCTGGTCGGAGTAGTCATACTGAACCATCGTCGCGCGGCGCAGAAGGGCGTTGTTGACGATGGCGCCGAACGGCGTATAGCCGGGGAGAGAACGCGCCGCTTCGGTCCGTTCTTTTAAAACGTCTTTCGGGATCGCCTTGCCGTAGGCGGAAAGGTCGATGACCGTCATTTCGATCACTTTCCGCCCCCCCTTCTTCTTTTTGCCTCCCGACATCCGGCGGATCAGGCGGCCGAAATGATCCCGGGTCAGAACCTTGTCCGAGTCGGGGACGTTTTTGTTGTGAACGGCGGCGTAAATCAGCGCCGGCACCATGTAAAACAGGAGGGGAATCAGCGCGTCGAACGCGAAGACCGGCAGCAGGATCCCGATGAACATGCCGACGGGGAAAACGATCGCGAAGACGACTTTCCACGCGGTGGGGTTCGATATTTTTTTGATCTTCGGCGCGTCTTCGGCGACCCACGCTCCGGTCATCACCCAGAGGGTGAAGACCAGAACCAGGGAAATCTGGAGCGGATAGCCGAAAAACTTTTTGATGTCGGTCGCGGCGCCGACGACCGTGCCGTTGAAATCCGTACCGAGTTTCGCGCTGAACGCGCCGAACTCCTCCCGCAGCCCGGACGACTCCTCGGTTTTCGCCGATCCGCCGATCGTTTTGGGCTCGTCGAGCTTCGAGGGCGTGTAGCGGTTGCCGACCGCCACCAGGACGACGCAGAGAACGATCATAACGACCAGCGGGGCGATGTTGGCGAATTTATCCGCCTTCTTCGAAAAGTAATACTTCAAAGGACGCGCCTGAGAGGTGATCGCCCCGAAAACCATGCTCCCGATCACCAGTACCGCCAGAAACGACGCCATCGTCATCCCTTTGAGGGGAATCAGAATTTTCGTCGCGGCGACGTCGTAGCGCAGCGCGAGGAAGAGGGAGAGGAAGAACGCGCAAGCGCCGCACAGGCCGGGCCAGAACCCCTTCTGCCAGAGGACGTAGGCGATCGAACCGACGAAAATCGCGCAGAGGGCGTATTGGATCAGCAGAAAGGTGTTCATCACTTGCCTCCTCCCTGCATGAATCGGCGGAATTCGTCGAACGAGGTAACACCGCTTGCGACCAGTTCGGCGCCGTCGGTAAAGTAGCCGCGCTGCCCCGATTTCAGGGCGGCTTTCCGAATCGCGTCGGCCGAAGGATTGGAAATGATGATCTGGCGGATCTCGTCGTTGACCAGAATGGCGTCGTAGACCCCGGCGCGCCCCCAGTAGCCGATTTCAAGGCAGTGGGGACAGGGGACGTAGCGCTCCTTGTTCCCCTGTTCCGGAGGGGGCTGAACGCGGCGTCGGTAGATGGTCTTGACCGCCTGCGGATTGAGCCCCAGGCGGCGGACCAGTTCCGGCGGCGCGGGGATCTCTTCTTTGCAGTGCGGGCAGAGGCGGCGGATCAGCCGCTGCGTGACGACGGCGAAGAGGGAGTCGGCCAGGAGTTTGCGCGGGACCCCCGTCTGCAGGACGCGCATGATGGTGTCGGCCGCGTCGATTCCGCGGAACGTGCTGACGATCAGCCGGTCGTGGCCCACCTCTTCGCAGCAGAGTTTGAGCGTGTCGAGGTTGACGATGTCGCGCAGAAGGAGAACTTTCGGCTCTTTGAAGAAGACGTCGGGCAGAACCGTCATCGGCGTCTCTTTTTTGGCGGAATCGTAGGTGACCTTCGTCAGGTTTTCGATCGTCATGTAGGCGCGCTGCTCGTCCTCGACCGTGACGAAGTCGCGCGTGAATCGGTCGGTCGAGTTGAACGCCACGTTCGTAAAGGTGCGCAGCCCCTGACCCGGCGCGGCGCCCAGCAGACAGAACCCTTTTTCGGCGGCCAGAATTTTGCGGAACATTTCCTGACGGCGGGGCGTCATTCCCAGCTCTTCGAGCGTGTTGAACGGGAGGCTCAGAAGCTGGAACTGCACGAGCGCCTCTTCGACCCCCGCTTTTCCCTGGGTGACCAGGACCGCCTCCATCTTCTTTTTCCGGTCGTACTTCATCAGGAACTCGCCCCCTTGCCGACGGGCGTGTTCGTCGGTGTCGGCGCCGACCAGAACCTTCATCGCGCGGATGATCGAGCCGGTATCCTGCGTCGAGACGGGGCGCTTTCGGGCGGGATCCAGAACGTTGTTCATCGGAATCCAGACCCCGTCGATAAAGAACGAGACGGCGGCCTGGCTCGGTCCCGAGGTGAGACGGATCATCATGGCGTTGTATCGGATCGCCTGATAGACCACCTCTTTAAAGTGGTTGAACCCGGGCTGCTGGTTCCGCGCGGCGATCGTCCGCCCCTGTTTCGCTTCGTCCGAAACGCGCTTTCCCCACGAGACGATCTCAACCGGCGCGCCCGTCATATACGCCATCGGCTTCGGTTTGCTTACGTCCATTCCGAACAGACGTTTGACCAGAAAGGCGATGTGGTCGGGGGTCATCACCTTGTCGGCGTCGAGAACGCCCGAATTGCGGTGGACGATATACGTGCACAGGGGAATAAACCAGAAGAGTGCGAGAACCGGATATCCGACCCAGAAAACCGGGATAAAGAGGGCGATCAGAAACGCGATCGGGAACGGAACGACCTGAGCCGTGTTCCACTCGACGCGGTGCAGGTCGACCAGGCGCTGGGCGTCGTTGTTGACCCAGGTCGTGGTGGCGACCCAAGCCCAGAAGAGGAACATCAGCAGAACGAGTTTCGCGGCGCTGTAAAAGTGTCCCGGTTCTTTCCGCCAGCCGGTTTTGGCGTCCTTTCCCATTTCGGCGACCGTTTTGGCCGATTCGTTCGTGTATCGGAGTTCTTTGCTCCAGATCTTGAACGACTTGAAGAAGTTGCCGTACCAGTTGTCGGGACTGTAGTAGTCCTCCGTCTGCGCTTTTTTTTCCGGTTCTTTCCTGGCGGCCTCGGCCGAATCGGCCGGGAAACCGACCAGAAGAAGGAGGATCAGCGGGAGAAGTGCCGCGGCGAAAACGCGGCGCGCGGTTTGAAACGATGTGTGTGTCATGTGCGGAATTACAGAATACCCGGTTCTTTGACTTCGATCCCCTTGAGGGCCATTTTCAGCGATTCAATGTTCGGCGCGACCTGGAACGCGGTGGCGCGGTCGATCTTCTTGGCCTGGACGAGGCTTTTCAGGCTCATCGTGAAATCCTGCATCCCTTCCTGCGCCCCGATGCGGACCGCGTCGGCGAGCTTTTCGTCGTGTTCTTCGAGAACGAGTTTCTGCACGATACTGTTGAAGATCATGATTTCGCAGGTCGGCACGCGCTGCACCCCCGGCAGGATCGAGGGGAGGAGTTTCTGCGCGACGATTCCTTTCATGTTCAGCGCCAGGGCGCTGCGGATCGCCTTGTGCATGTTGGCGGGGAAAAGGTCGAGGATACGGCCGATCGTCGACGGCGCCGACGAGGCGTGGATCGTTCCGAAGACCAAGTGCCCCGTTTCGGCGGCGTGAATCGCCGTTTCGAACGTTTCGCGGTCACGCATTTCCCCGACGAGCATCACGTCGGGGTCTTCCCGCACGGCATGTTTCATTCCGACGCTGAAGTCGATAACGTCCTGCCCGATTTCACGCTGATTGATCAGGCATTTGTCTTCGGTGAACATAAATTCGATCGGGTCTTCGAGGGTCAGGATATGCTTGTAGTAGTTCCGGTTGACCCAGTTGAGCATACTGGCGATCGTCGTCGATTTGCCGCTCCCCGTGACCCCCGCCAGGAGGATCATTCCCTGTTCGTGCTTGCAGAGGTTGTAGAGAACCGGCGGGAGGTGGAGCTTTTCGAGTTCGGGAATGTCGTTGTTGATGCGGCGGGCGACCAGGCCGATATGCCCCATCTGCGTCAGGACGTTGACACGGAACCGCCACTGCACCCCGTCGCACAGACAGGTGTGCGCGAAGTCGGCGCCGCCGTCGTTGTTGTAGATTTTTCGGTTCCGCTCGTCCATCATCGGGAAGATGAGCCGTTCCATCTCTTCGTCGTCGATCGGGCCGCGGTTGAGGGTGCGGAGACTCCCTTTCACGCGGATATAGGGGGGGCGGTCGACTTTCAGGTGAAGGTCGCTCCCCTTGAACTTAACCAGAGCCCGGAAGAGGGCGTCGATTTCGAGCTCTTTCTTTTTTCGCGTAAAATGGAGTTCGCCTCCAGAATCAGCAGACGACATAGCCAGACAGCTCCCGTAATTTGGATTCCCGTGAATCGGCGCCGGTCACCTCCGGCGCGCGGATTTGTTGAAAGATCGCCGACAGCTTGTCCTTTCGCAGCCGCGCGGCCGGCATTTACCCATTATAATCTAGAAGGAAGAGAATGCAATCAGCCGAACCCCTTCCCCGCCGCCGCGGCGGGGAGAAACCGCCTTTGATTTTTTCCCGCGGGAGAAGTAGAATGACGCTGTCCCCCGGGGACGATCGATAAGCAAGAACCCGAAAACGTGAAAGTCAAACCGCTATGAACCGCCATCGCACGACAAGGTCTTTTTCCCTGATGTTCCTTTCGGCCGCGCTTTTTCTTTTCGGCGGGAGGCTTTCGGCCGACCAGATCGAGACCTTCCGGTCGGTCGGGGGCGAGACATTTTTCGCCGTGCCTCTGACCGCCGACGGCCAGGCGCCGACCGGACCGGTCGACGCGGCGCTGGCGGTCGACCTTTCGGCCGGCCAGCTCTCCGCGCAGGTACGGGCCGAGGCGCGGCGGGCGGCGGCGGCGTTTATCGCCGGCCTCGCCGAAGGTTCGCGCGTTCAGGTCTTCGTCGCGTCGAACCGGCTCGTCCCCCTTCCCGCCACGGCGGAATTTGAAGAAGCGACGCCGGAACTGGCCGAGCAAGTCGCCGCCGCCCTGGCAAAAGAGACCCCGCTCGGGGCGATGGATATGAAAGAGACGATCCGCGCCGCCGCCGAGCGGCTCCGGGAACTCGGCACCGGCCGGCCGCGGCTGATCGTTTTCATCGGGCGCGGCGTGAGCACCGCCTCCTTCTTCGACCGGCACGAGGCGGCGCTTCTGACGGCCGATCTGACGAAGGAACGGATCACCTTCAGCGCGTTTGCCAACGGCGCGGTTACCAACAACAACGCGCTGGCCTCGCTCGTTTACCGGACGGGAGGGTATCTGGTCGACCTGCGGATCAAAGAGGGGGATCAGGCGGGGGCGGCTCTGGCCGAATCGGCCGCCGCGGCGGTCTGTTGGCTCGACCAAGCCGATCCCGCCGCGCAGCTCGGCGCCGCGTCTCTTTTTCCGACGGATCTGCCGCCGGTGCGGAGCGACCGCGAAACGTTTCTGATCGGGTCGGGAAATCTTGTTCCGGGGGACGAAATCCCCCTCGACCTTCCGGCGCGGCTTTTCGACGGGTCGGAGACGGCTATCCGCCGGACGCTGAAAGTCGGCGACCCGAAGGAGGAGAACCGCCAGCTCGAGACGATCGCCGCCGAAGCGGCCAAAGACGGCGGACTGGCTCTGCCGATCCCCGGACGGCCATTCCTGCGCGAATACCAGGCCGCGCTGGCGGCCCGGGACGAGACGATGCGCGAAATGGGGGAGCAGGCCTCGGAAAGCGGGCAGGCCGACGAGGCGGCGCTCCTGTTGGAAGGTCTTGAGGGAACCGCCGGCGCGAAGACCCCCGAAACGAAAAAGACGCGGCGCCCCGAAAAGTAGTCTTCGCATTCGGCGCGCGTCGGAATCCGGGGGACGGCCGCCTTCCGCCGGCACGATTCTTTTTCCGAATTTTTGATTTTTTTATCCGGCTTTAGTTGCTAATCTCTAAAACATAGGTAAACTTAATAATATGGGCAAGCCTGTGCCGGAGCCCCGCGAAAAGCTTCGGATCCTCTCCCTTCCCGCGCCGCGGAGGTCGGCGCGATGCCGGTCAGTCGGAATGGACCGAAAAAGAGAATCTTGAGCATTCTTTCTGTTGTGACAGATGATAGACCGGGGTTCCGGGGAATCGGGGGGGAAACGGGGTTTGATTTTATCCCGGTGCCGCCGGAAGACGAACATAATAAAGATAGGGGAAGCTGTCTAACGAGGCAGTTTGACGGGTTATACGCGTTGTGCGGATTCTGACGGGCTCCCCTGCCCGGCGGGATCCGGACCGAACTTCAAAATTCAATTTACCGCTGACCTATATTTCGGACGGAGAGGTTCATTCTATGAGAAACCGGCTTTTCCTTCTTTCGATGGCGCTTCTTGCCGCGACGGCTTACGGGGCGCCCCTGAAAACGTCTTCGGATAACGCCGACAGCGACGACGCGTTCGCCGCCGCCGAAGCGGTTCTGGACGAAAACGAGTCCGGCTCGACGCCCGGCTCGGCGAATCTGCTCGGAGCTTCCGACTCGAACACCCGCCTGAAGACCGCGCAGGTCAAGTCGGAGATCAAGGCCGCTATCGACAGCGCGCGCAAACAGGCGGTGAAAGACCCGGTCGGCGCGATCCAGAATATCAAGCTGGCAATCGTCTCAGTTCAGGACAATCCGTTCCTGGCCGACGCCGACCGCGAGGAGCTTCTCGCCTCGCTCGAGTCGAACGCCCGTTTCCTGGAACGGGAGAAGTTCGCCAAAGACAAACGCGACCTGGACGCGATGCGGAACAACGCCAAGCTGACCGCGATCGCCTCGATCACCAACCAGCGCGCCGAGAACCAGAAAAAGGTCGAGGAGATCATGAAGCGGTTCAATTCGCTGGTGGCGGAGGAGCAATACACGCTCGCCGCCGACGTGGCGAGCACCGCCGCCGACCTGATCGACGACCTGGCCCTTCCGACGCAGGCGGCGAACGTGGCGCGTCTGACGAACGCCTACGCCGAGAACCAGTATCTGCGGAAATACCGCCGGATTCGGTATCTCGACGTGCTGATGTCGGTCGAGCGATCTCACATTCC
>CACXFR010000132.1 GCA_902766935.1 uncultured Planctomycetota bacterium
GGCGATCTGGCCGGCGTCTTTCGTCGCCTGCCGCTGCGCGTCGTTAAAGTAAGCGGGGACCGTGATCACCGCCTTGTTGACCTTGTGGCCGAGGTACGCTTCGGCCGACTCCTTCAGTTTCCGAAGGGTCAGCGCCGAAATCTCGGGCGGGGTGTAGTCTTTCCCGTCGACCTCCACCTTGACGTAATCCTGAGAAGATCCGACCAGTTTGTACGGAACCGTCACCTCTTCGGAGCCGACTTCCGCCCGTTTACGCCCCATAAACCGTTTGATGGAGGAAATCGTGCGGGCCGGATTGGTGACCGCCTGACGCCGGGCCGGTTCGCCGACGAGGGTTTCGCCATTGTCGGTGAAGGCGACAACGCTCGGGGTCAGCCGGTTTCCTTCGGGGTTGGGAATGACCTTCGCGTCTTTCCCTTCCATCACCGCTACCACAGAGTTGGTCGTTCCAAGATCGATACCAATGATTTTTTCACCGTTTGCCATAATTGATTCCTCTCTTCTATAATTAACCTCGTCGATTCGGCGATCGACATTCGGTTGTTTTTCCCGTTTGCATTCTCTGTTCGTTTCAGATATCGCGAACCGCCTTTTTGACGCCGACGGCCGGGCAGTAGAAACAAAAGCAACCGGTATGCCAAAACCCGGAATTTCCCGGTTTTGGAGGAAAATTTTCCGTTTTTTTGCGAAAAAAACTCCTTCTTCCGCTGAATTCCAGCCCCTTCCGCCCCCTTCGGAAGGAAATTTTGCCGGCAAAACGATGCGGCGGAGATCCCGAAACCGCCCCCGCGGCGGACCGAAAAAGGGAAACTGCCAATTTGGCACGGTCTTTCGGACTCGTTTTTCCCCCCGCTTTTTGTACTTCGGCTCGGCGGAATCATTTTCGCGGCGGCGGTCCTCCCGGCCCCGCCGGACTCCTGTTATCCGGGACGGCCGCGCCTTTGATATACAAACGCCCTTTGACGGGAGCAACACACGCGGCCGACAGACGGCGCACAAAAGGGAACAACCGTCAAAATCGTAAATCTGTATTTCTTTCCAAGATTATCTCTTTTTTGCCCGATACCTAAATTACCGAATCGTCAGATTCAACCAACCGCATATCGCCCAACGATATCAAGCACCTTTACAAGGTTTCCGAAATTTATGGTCAGCACCAGTTATTCCTCGATAAGGACTTTTGACGACCTTCAGAACTTTGTTTACAGAACCATCTGCCGAGACCACGAACTTCTGCCCGACGCCTTCCCGACCACGGAAAACGTCCTGCGCAATGCCAGCGGTATCTCCTGCGGGATGATGTTCTGTCTGCACGGGCCCCGGAAGGTCAAGTTTTCAGCGATCTGGGAGAAAGAGAACAACCGTATTCTCTTTTACGGACCGACGGGCAACCGCTACCAGCAGATCGACCTTGAGCCGAACGCCTTCCGCGCCGGACAAATCGGGTAGTTCCTCCCGTTTTTTCGCGCGTCTTGGATTGACAGGGCATTCCGTTCTCTTATATAATGGCGGCGGGTCTCTCCGTTCCGAATCGGAGAGATTTCGGCGTCGGCGCCGATGGCGTCCGAGCGGCTTCTGCATCCCCTTCCGTCGGGAAACGCAGGAAAGATCAACCGCGCCGTTATGATTTGAGGAATTCGAGCAATGTCCTATCCTTGGTGGTACGTCCCTTCGCTGACTTCGCCGATGGTTATCGCCATCGTCGCGGTCGTGCACGTATTGGTTTCCCAATACGCGGTCGGCGGCGGGTTTCTGTTGGCGAGGGAGAACCGATTCGCGCTCAAAACGGGTGATTCGGAATACCGGAAATATTGGAAGTCGCACGCCAAGTTCTTTATCCTTCTGACCGTCGTCTTCGGCTCGATCACCGGCGTGGGGATCTGGTGGACGATCGGCCTGGCTTCCCCCCTGGCGACCGAAGAGCTTATCCGCATCTTCGTCTTCGGATGGGCGATTGAATGGGTCTTCTTCATTCTGGAACTGGTGGCAGCGTTCGGTTTCTACTACTTCTGGGACCGGCTTCCGAAAACGACCCACTCCGCGATGGGGTGGATCTACGCCGCCGCCGCCTGGATCTCGCTGGTTCTGATCACCGGAATCACCTCGTTTATGCTCAACAGCCGCGGCCTTTTCGGCGACTGGGAAACGACCGGCGGGTTCTGGTACGCCTTCTTTAACCGGCAGTTCATTCCGCAGACGCTCCTGAGAACCGGGATCTCGCTCCTCCTGGCGACGATCTACGTCTATATGCATATCACCTGGGGAAGCGCGCGCGACCTCCTTCGCGAAAAGACGATCCGCCGAATGCTCGCCCCGTCGGTGGCCGGCGTCGTGCTGATGGTTCTCGGAGTGGCCGGCTGGCTCGTCTTCCTGCCGAAATCGGCGCTGATGATGCTGGAACGCGCCGCGGTCATCAACGTCTTTCTCGGCGTTTTCGCCGCCTCGTCGGCCGCGATTCTGCTGCTGATCTTCCTCGGCCCGATGCGCGCGCCCCAGAAGGTCAGTTTTACCTCCGCCCTCTCGCTCTTCTTCCTGGCGGTCGCGGCGATCGGCTCGAGCGAGTTTATCCGCGAGGGAATCCGCAAACCGTACGTGATCGACCAGGTCGTCTACGGAAACCAGATTATGGTCGGTCAGTCGGGACCGATCTCCCGGTCCGGGTTCCTGAACAGCGGGGTCTGGACGGGACAGTACCTCAAAGACCTGCAGGACAAATACCCCCGCCTCCGGATCTATACGCCCGCCAACATCATCGCCGGAAACCGCTCTCAGTCTTCGCATCCCGCCCCGCTCGGCGGAAATCGGATGAACGCGGTCAGCGTCGCCGACCCTTCGGCCCACGCGATGCCCTCGGTCGCTCTTCTCGACCTTCCCGAAGAAGGGTCGCAGCGCCCCGGCAACGAAGACTGGCTTCGGATAGACGCCGAAGACCAGCTGGCGCTCGGACGGGTCGTCTTCCTGCACCACTGCAACGACTGCCACGCGGCCGAACACGGCTATTCGGCGGCGGCGCCGCAGCTGACCGGAAAGACCGAAGAAGAAATCGTGTCGTTCCTGAAACATCTGAACCGGCCCGGTTACTTTATGCCCCCCTGGTGCGGCAACGATACCGAAGCGGTCCTTCTGGCGCGTTACCTGATGTCGATCCGTCCCGAAATGCCCTCGAACATTACCGGAAAGACCGACGAGGCGGACCTTCCCTAAACAGAATCCTCTCAGGTAAAGGATACAAAGCAAATGAACCCGGTCGATATTTACAGCCTGAACGGACTCCCCGCCCCGTACTGGTTCATCCAGCTGTTTAAGGTTCTCGGATTCATCCTCCACTCGATTCCGATGCACCTCTGGCTGGCGGGGCTGCCGATCGCGATCATTCTTCTGCTGATCGGAGGGGCGAACGGGCAGACGTTCGCCCGCCGTCTCTTAAAGCAGATGCCGGTCGTGATGGCGCTGGGGATCAACCTGGGGATCGTCCCTCTCCTCTTCATTCAGGCCGCCTACTACAAGGTTTTTTACCCCTCCACCACCCTGATGGCGTGGCATTGGCTCGGGATCCTGGCGCTGGTTCTTCCGGCGTATTACCTCCTCTATCTCACCTCCTCGCTGGTCGACGCCGGAAAAAAATGGCTTCCCGCCCTTTCGGGGTGCGGCGCCTCGCTCCTTCTGGTCTCGGCCGGACTGATCTTCGCCAGCGCCTGGACTCTGATGGCGAGCCCCGAGTCGTGGGCCGAACTGTGGCGCGCCAAGTCGATCGCCGGCGCGGCGACCGGACTCGGCTCCTACTGGGGGGATCCGGTCGTCTATCTGCGGTTCGTCTCGATCTGCGGACTGGCGCTTCTGACCGTGACGTTCTGGCTCCTGTTCGATTCGTATTTTCTCTTCGTCGAAAAGAGGGGCGGCGCGTCCAGGACGCGGCCCGAAATCAACGACTTTATGGAGAATCCCTATCTCCCCAAATCCCGAAAGAAAGAACTCAAACGGCTCCGCGACATCGGCAAGCTCTCCGAAGAAGACGAGCTGGAAGCGCTCGAGTACGGCTACGGCGAGTCGGACGACGAAGAGGGGGAGGCGTATCAGCGCTGGGCGCTCCGGTTCGCCTCGGTTCTGGTCTGGTTCGGGGTCTGTATTACGCTCGGTTCCCTCTGGTTCTATTATTACAAGGTTCTCGACGGTCCCGAGTCGGTCACCGCCGTCCGCGAAGCCTCGATGACGACCGCGCCCGCCGCGCCGATCGACCCCGCGACGGGAGAGGCGGAACGGATCGTTCCGGTCTGGATTCCGCCGATCACCTTCGCCGGGTGCGCGCTCTTCGCTCTGACGGTGATCTTGGGAAATTTCGGAAAGATTCAGGGGAAATTCCTCGTTGTTCTGGTCGGGCTCTGCGAGGCGGTGACTCTCACCTTCTTCGCGATCACCCGGCAGATCATCCAGAACGGTCAGATCAAAAACTATCTTGACGTCCGCGCGATACCGGTTCAGATGCAGTTAAGCCCGCTTCTGGTCTTCCTGCTGGTTTTCCTCTTCGGAGCCGCGCTGATCTACTGGATGATCTACGCGATGGTCAAGACGGTCAAACGGTAAGCCGCCGAGAGCGGCCGACGGTCCGCGCCAGCCGGCGTTCGACGCGGTTTCACATTACAATCAAACCCTTTAACAATGATAGAAAGGCTAAATTTCATGACGTACCACGAACTGATTCAGAGTCTCAAAACTGACGGCGGCAAGATTGTCATGCTCGTTTCGGACGGGATCGGCGGACTCCCCATGACTCCGGGGGGAAAGACCGAACTCGAAGCGGCGAACACGCCGAATCTTGACGCGCTGGCCAAACGCGGCGTTTTGGGGATGTCGACCCCGATCCTTCCGGGGATCACGCCCGGAAGCGGCCCGGGACACCTGGGGCTGTTCGGGTACGACCCGCTCGAATATCCGATCGGACGCGGCGTTCTCGAAGCTTCGGGGATCGCCTTCCCGGTCGGGCCGGACGACGTCTGTATCCGCTGCAACTTCTGCACGATCGACGAGGCGGGTCTGATCACCGACCGCCGCGCGGGGCGCATCCCGACCGAGGAAAGTTCCGAAGTCGTGAAGCTTTTGCGCGCGGTCAGCATTCCGGGAATCGAAGTCTTCGTGGAACCGGTGAAGGAACACCGCTTCGTGGTCGTCTTCCGCGGCAAAGGACTCGGCGGGAACGTCGCCGACACCGACCCGCAGAAGACCGGTCTGGCTCCGCTCGACCCGGTCGCCAAAGACGAGGCGAGCCGAAAGACCGCCGAAGTCGCCAAGGAATTCTTTAACCAGGCGAAAAAGATCCTCGCCGGTCAGCCGAAGGCGAACTGCCTGACGATGCGCGGGTTCGCCACCAAGCCGAACCTCCCCTCCTACAAAGAACTTTACGGACTGAACGCCGCGGCGATCGCCGTCTATCCGATGTACAAGGGCCTGGCGAGTCTGGTCGGAATGGAACTGGTCGGCAAGCCGCAGTCGCTCGAAGAGGAAATCGAAGTCCTCAAAGAGAACTGGGAGAAATACGACTTCTTCTTCGTCCACTTCAAGTACACCGACAGCCGCGGCGAGGACGGCGATTTCGACGCCAAGGTCAAGATGATCGAAGAGCTCGACCGGGTCGTTCCCGATATCGCCGCGCTCAATCCGGCGGCGCTCGTCGTGACCGGCGACCACAGCACCCCCGCGAAGATGGCGTCGCACTCGTTCCATCCGGTTCCGACAATGATCGTTTCGGATCTGGCGCGGACCGACGCCTGCACCGCCTACAGCGAAAGCGAAGCGAACCGCGGCGGCCTGGGGCATTTTCAGGCGATCTACCTGATGTCGCTGGCGATGGCTCACGCCGGCCGTCTCGAAAAGTACGGCGCGTGATTGACGCAAACTTTATTACACAGAGCTTTAAGCGAAAGGAAAGCATGAGTAAGAAACACTTTGTCTCCCGTCTGACCGGTCTATTCTGTCTCGCTCTGGCGGCCGCGCTCGCTCTGGGGGTTGGCTGCTCGAAGAGCGGCCGGAACCCGGCGCCCGAGAACCCGGCGGCGGAAACGCCCGCGGCCGGCGAGGCCGACGCCCCCCAGCTTCCGGCCGAACCGGCCGCCGACAGCGCCGAACTTCCGGGCGCCGACGGCAAGATCAAGGTCGTGGAGCCGGGGACTTCGTTCGACAAGGTCGTTCAGTCGGCGAAGGTCGTCGTGGTCGACTTTAACGCGACCTGGTGCGGACCGTGCCGGAAACTCGGTCCTTATCTGGAACGGATGGCCGAATCGTATAAGGAGGACGGCGTCTCGTTCTTCTCGGTCGATATCGATCAGCATCGGGATCTCGTCGAGCAGCTCGATATTCCGAGTATTCCCGACGTGCGGATCTACCTCAACGGCAGCCCGGTCGACAAGGTGGTCGGGTGCGAACCGATCGACCTGATGGAAAAGATCGACGCCGCGCTGAAAAACGCGCAATAGTTTTCGAACAAGCGTGGATCGTCCGATTAATGAAAAGTTCGGGAAGAAATACCATCTTCGCCGCGGGCGCGAGTTTCGCGCGGTCTACGCCGCCCGATGCCGCGCCCGTGACGGCGTGATGACCCTCTGTTGCCGTGCCAATCGGCTGGGGTTTTCCCGGCTGGGGCTTTCGGTCTCGCGCAAGGTCGGCAAGGCGCACCTCCGGAACCTGTGGAAGCGGCGCGTGCGCGAGGCGTTTCGGCGCAACCGCCCCTCCCTTCCCGCGTCGGTCGATCTGGTCGTAATTCCGAATCGGCTCGAAGAGGTTCCCCCCTATTCGACGGTTCTCTCTTCGCTTCTGCGGCTGGCGGAAACCGCTGCCCGACGGTTCGCAAAAGATCTCCCGAACCGGGAAGATTCCTCTGACGGAGAGCCCTCTTCTTAAAATGTCCCGCCTGTTTCGCTTTCTTTCCGACGCCTTGGCCGCGATCCTGATCTGGCCGGTCCGCTTCTATCAGGCGGCGATCAGCCCGATGCTCGGCCCGAAATGCCGATACACGCCGACCTGCAGCGAGTATTTCATCCTGGCGGTTAAGAAATACGGACCGTTCCGGGGCGCGCTCAAGGGAATCTGGCGGATTCTCCGGTGCAATCCGTTCAGCCGCGGCGGGACGGACTGGCCGTAAGGGAAAGAGGCGCGTATGACGACCTTCAGTTTTGCCTCTGTCCGCGAAGAAGCGCTCCGCCTCGGGCTCGACGATCTGGGAATCGTTCCGGCGTCGGAATCGGTTACCTGGAATATCTTCTCGGACTGGATCGACTCGGGTCAGGCGGGCGAGATGGAGTGGCTTTCGAAGCTCCGCGACGCGCGCCGGCA
>CACXFR010000133.1 GCA_902766935.1 uncultured Planctomycetota bacterium
CCGCCGACCGCGAAGAGCTCTCGCGCCTTTTGGGCGGGTGCTATCTGGGGACGATCGGCTACCGCGACCGGCGGTCGGCCGAAATCTGGAACCGGTTCGTGCCGTGGCCGAAATCAGAGGAAAAATAAGCGCGTCACTCTTTTCCGTGTTCGGCCAAAAGGGCCGCAAGCTCGCCGTTTTTCACCGCGGTCTTGAACGACTCCATATCGGGAAATATCCGGTGCGAAAGATAGCGAACCACCCAGTTGCGGGTCATTTCGGTGATTGAAACGATGACCGCGCCGTTCTTCCACGCCTCCCACATCTCGACGGCGGTTCCCATCGAAGCCTCGGGGACGTAGGCGATCAGAAGGTCGATCTCCGTTCCGCACATTCTGTTGTGCCGCAGAAACGTCTCCATCCCCTTTTCGTTGCCGTAGTTGACCGAGTCCTGATTCTTGGCGAACGGGTCGTAGACCGAAAGCTCGGGCATCGTCTCACGGAAGAAGTCGGTCAGCTCGACGCGGTAGTCCTGGCTGTGAAGCTGCTTTTCGGTGCGTGAGCCCTGCATAATTCCGGCAATAAAGACGCGGACGGTCATGCGATCCTCTTTTCTGATACGAGATGTATTACTGTGAATTTCCGACGTAGCGCGTCGGGTCGGGCAGCCCCGCCTCGGCGAAGCCGGCGCGGCGCAGACGGCACGCTTCGCACCGGCCGCACGCCCGGCCGTCGGCGTCGGGCGAATAGCAGGAGACCGTTTCGGCGTAATCGACCCCCAGCCGGGTGCCGAGACGGATGATCTCGGCTTTCGACATCTTCGACAGGGGGGCGACGACGCGGAACGCGCGCCTCCCCTCTTTGGCGTTCTCGACACCCGCGCGGGTCGCCAGGTTGGCGAGCCGTTCGAACGTCTCGATGAATTCGACGCGGCAGTCGGGGTATCCGCTGTAATCGACCTGATTCACCCCGATCCAGAGTTCCGAGGCGCCGCGCGTTTCGGCGTAGGCCAGCGCCAGCGCCAAAAAGACCGTGTTGCGCGCCGGAACGTAGGAGGTGGGGATCTTTTCGCCGATGTGTTCGATCGCGGTCTCGTGATCGACCGGAATCGAACGGTCGGTCAGGGAACTCCCTCCGAAGAGGGAAAGGTCGAGGGAAAGGACGATATGTTCGGCGACATTCCAGCGCGCCGCCGACCGCCGCGCGGCGTCCAGCTCGCAGCGGTGCCGCTGATGATAATCGAAGGTGAGCGCGTGGATCTCGCGCCGCCGGTCGCTCGCCAGGGCGCAGAGGGTGGTCGAGTCGAGCCCTCCGGAAAGGAGGAGAACCGACTTGGTCTTTTCGGCGGAAGCCGGAACTGAAGGATTGGTCATCACGGAAACGGTCTGTTCTAACCCGCGGAGGGGAATTCAGTCGGTCTTGACGCGCCAGCGGAGATACTCGTCCATAAACGGCTGAATGTTCCCGTTGAGCACGTCGTGAAAATTCGAAGACTGGTAGCCGGTCCGCGAATCCTTGACCCGCTGTTCGGGATGAAGGAAGTAGTTGCGGATCTGCGAGCCGAACCCGACTTTCGCCATATTCTTGTATTTCTCGCTCATCGCCTGCTCGCGCTTTTCCTCTTCGCGCTGAATCAGGCGCGCCTTGAGCATTTTGAGCGCCATCGCGCGGTTCTTGTGCTGGCTCCGCTCGTTCTGGCACTGAACCACCGTCCCGGTGGGGATATGCGTCAGGCGGATCGCGCTGGACGTCTTGTTGACGTGCTGCCCCCCCGCGCCGCTCGACCGGAAGACGTCTTCGCGGATATCCTCGTCGCGCAGCTCGACGTGGATCGAGTCGTCGATATCGGGGTTCACGTCGACCGCCGCAAAACTGGTCATTCGCTTCGCCTCGGAATTGAACGGCGAAATGCGGACCAGGCGGTGCGTGCCGATCTCGCCTTTCATGTAGCCGTAGGCCATCGGGCCCTTGATGATGAAGCTGGCGCTGTTGATCCCCGCCTCCTCGTTGTCCTGACGGTCGAGGATCTCGACGGTGTAGCCCGCGCTCTGCGACCAGTTGATATACATTCGCAGAAGCATTTCGGCCCAGTCGTTCGCGTCGGTGCCGCCGTCGCGCGCGTTGATCGAAACGATCGCATTGCCGACGTCAAACGGCCCGTTCAGGAGCGCCGAAGTTTCGAGCCGCTCCATCTGCTTTTCGGCGTCGGCGAGTTTCGGCGGGATCTCGGCGGCGAGCGATTCGTCTTCGCTCCCCAGCTCGACCAGCACGTCGAGCTCGTCGAGCGCGGCGGTGATGTCGTCGATCGGCTTGACGACCGCCTTGTACCCTTTCAGACGCGCCACCGTCGCCTGCGACTTTTCGGCGTCGTCCCAGAAGCCGGGCGCGGTCATTTCGTTTTCGGTCTCGGCGATCAGCTTGGTCTTCTCGTCGTAGTCGAGCGAGTCGCGCAGCTTGGCGATTCCGGTGCGGATCGCGTCAATACGGTCGGTCAGTTCTTTTTCAATCGGCATATATCTGTTTTCCGAAAGTGGGTGTGTCGCTAAAATGTCGGCGCTTAGAGCAGCGCGGTGGTTTCGGGGTATCCGAACAGAATGTTAAAGTTCTGCACCGCGGCGCCCGAAGCCCCCTTGACCAGGTTGTCGATCACCGAGATCGTCAGAACGCGGTCGCCGACGATCCGCGCGGTCATGTGGCAGCGGTTTGTGTATATCACGTCTTTCGTCGAGGGGAGCGGCTCGACCACCTGAATGAACGGCTCGTCTTTGTAGAACGCGCGCCACGCGCCGAGAACGTCGTCCTGCGTGATGCCGTCTTTCGCGGCTTTGGCGTAGCAGACGGTCAGAATCCCGCGGTCCATCGGGGTCAGATGGGGCGTAAAGATCACCTTAACCTGCTTGCCGCTCCCGTCGCCGACGACCTGCTCGATTTCGGGCGTGTGGCGGTGCGTGCCGACCGCGTAGGCCGAGATCGCCTCGTTGCATTCGGGATAGAGGTTTTTGAGCGAAGGTTTCCGCCCCGCGCCGCTCACGCCGCTTTTGGCGTCGATGATGATGTCGCTCGTCTCGATCAGACCCGCCTTGACCAGCGGGGTCAGCGGCAGGATCGCCGAGGTCGAATAGCAGCCGGGATTGGCGACCAGCGGCGCGCCCTTGATCGCCTCGCGGAAGATTTCGGGCAGACCGTACGGAACCGTCGGGAGCCGTTCGGCGTCGGGATGCGTCACGTTATACCATTTTTCATAAACCGCGACGTCGTTGAAGCGGTAGTCGGCGCCGAAGTCAATCACCCTCGCCCCTCCGGCCAGCAGCTCCGGCACGACCGCCGCCGTGGCGGTGTGGGGCAGACAGCTGAAAACGCAGTCGGCGCGATGCGCCACCTCGGCGGGGGAAAGGTTTTCGAGCGCCAGAGAAAGCCGTCCTGTCAGGGAGGGGTGCACCTGGTCGACCGGTCGGTTTTCCTGCCGGCTGGTCAGCGCGACAATCTCGGCTTCGGGATGGCGGAGCAGAAGCTTCATCAGTTCGAGCGCCGTATAGCCTGTTGCCCCAAGAATCGCGATCTTCGTCATGTTGTCAGTCCTTCGTCTTTCGTTTGTCGTCAATCACCTGACGAATGATGTCGTCAATCGTATAGACCGGCTTCCAGCCGATCAGCCGCCGCGCGCGCTCCAGCGAGGGAACGCGGCGGTGCATATCTTCAAAATCGGGTCCGAAGACCTCCTCGTAACTCTTCAGCGCGACGGGCGAGTTCGAACCGGTCAGCTCGAGCACGCGCCGAGCCAGGTCGCCGATGGCAATCTCGTCGTCGGAGCCCAGGTTCATCACCTTCCCCGCCGCTTCGGGCGCGCGCGAGACGCGGATCAGCCCCTCGACCACGTCGAGAACCGAACAGAAGCAGCGCTTCTGCGTCCCGTCGCCGTGTACCACAAGCGGTTCCCCGGCCAGCGCGGCGGAGACGAAACGGGGGAGGACCATTCCGTACTTTCCCGTCTGGCGCGCGCCGACCGTGTTAAAAAGGCGCACGATAAAGACGGGAAGCGCCGTCTCTTTATGGTGCGCCAGAAGATAGAACTCGTCCAGCATCTTCGCCGAGGCGTAGGCCCAGCGCGGCTTGACCGTCGCGCCGATCACCACGGGGTCCTCTTCCCGGAACGGGATCCGCTCCGAAATACCGTAGACTTCGCTCGTCGAAGTCAGAAGGATCGGCCGGCGGTACTTCGTGCAGACGTCGGTCAGCCGTTCGGTCGGCTCGACGATCCGGCGGATCGTCTCGACCGGGCGCTCGACCACCAGCCGGACGCCGACGGCGCTGGCCAGGTGAAAGACGAAGTCGGCCGGAGCGACTTCGCTTTCCAGAAGATCGGCGTCGTTCATATCGGCGATCACCGCGCGAAAGTTCGGGTTCCCCTCCAGCGGGGCGATGTTCCGCCACGCGCCGGTCGAAAGATCGTCGATCACGGTCACGCGGTGCCCCTCGTCCAGAAGGCGCGCGCTCAGGTGGGAGCCGATAAAACCGGCGCCGCCGGTGATCAGATAGCGCAGTTTCTCGGTCATTCGTCCGCGGGAGTTTCAGCCGGCTTTCTTCCGACGTAAATGTAATACGGCACTTTCCACCAGAAGAGGGGGAAGTAGGGAACTTTCAGCTTTTCGTCGACGAACAGGCTCGTCTCAAACCGATAGTCCAGGTAGGGGTAGTGGTCGGACGAAAGAAAGACGTTGTCGCACGAGAACCACGCGGGCCAGAAACTGCGCGTGGCGAACCCCTGCGCTCCCTGCCGCTGGTGCGGGAACTTTCGGGCGACGTAGAAATCGACCACCCCGATCAGCCCCCCCGGCTTTAAGATCGAGAGCGCGTGGTCGACCGCGCGGAACCAGTCGGGAATCATCGTCAGCGAATAGGAGAAGGTCACCACGTCGGCTTTCCCTTCCGGGGGAACCCATTCGGTGGCGTCGGCCTCGACCGTCTCGACGTTCGTCCAGCCGGCGTTTTTGATCCGCTCGTCGGCGATTTCCAACAGGGGCCGGGCCAGGTCGAGGATGTAAACCTTTTTCAGTTCCGGAAGGCGGCCGCCGAACCCCGCCATATTCGAGCCGGTTCCGCCCCCCATATCGACCCAGACGGCGTCTTGCAGACTCGGGAATTTCGCCAGCAGCTCCTCCCAGAGGCGTTCGCGCCCTTTCAGCAGACGTTTGCGGAAACTGTCGTAGTCGCCGGCCTGCGTCCGATAGAAGCGGTTGAGCCAGTCGGTGTGTCCCTGCCCCGCGCGGGGGCGGAAGACCAGGTGCCGGACAACGTTCAGGTCGTTTAAAAGCGTCATAGGTTTCGGTAACTTTCGAGGCGGCTTGCGCAGATGAATCGCCTAGCCGTTGAGCAGATCCGCGATATAAAAACTTCCGTAGGTGTGAACGCGGTCCTCTTTGTGAAGTTCGGCGGCGCGGTCCCGGTTAAACCGGAGCAGATCGCCGAGCCGTTCGGTCTTTCCGCCGCGGGTTATCGGAACCGAGGCGACGTAATCGGCCGCCAGTCCGCCGCTGCGCCAGATCGCGCGGGCCGAAGGAGCCGCCTTGGCGAAGATGGCGTTCCATTCCGCCACCAGGGTGTCGTAGAGACGGTCGCTCAGCCAGTCCATGTGGTCGAGGAGGACGAAACGCGAAATCGTCCCGTCGAACCGGCGGAGGAAACGGTCGACCGTATCGGTATGAACGTGAATCTTCCCGACCAGCCCTTCTTTCAGGGCGTAGAAGTTGTTCTCTTCCAGGTATTCGGGACAGCACTCTTTGGTGTAGGACCCGGTCGCGTAGAGACGCCAGAAGTAGTTGTCGCGCACCGACAGGCGGCCGAAGACGTCGTCGAGCGCCTCTTCGGCGAACCGCGAGACGCGGCCGCCGTAAGTCTGTTCGATCTGAAGACGCTGCACCCGCGGGACTCCCAGAAGCGCCAGAACCGCGTCGCGGTTGATCAGAAACCGAACCGCGGGGGAGAAGAGGCGCTTCTTGACGCCGGGCCAGATCTGCCGCTGCTGGTCGATCGACTCGGCGTTGATCAGACGGAGGATATCACCCCGCAGTCCGCGCCGGTCGAGATAGGCGTTCATCCGCCGGGCGAAGAAGCCGCTCGTCCCGCGGAAGAAGAACGGGTATTTCCCGTCGAAGTAGGACGCGATCTTTCGGTCCCAGAACTTCTGCGCCGGAGGGGAGAGGCGGTCCCGGAGCCGGCCGCGGTACAGTTCGAGGATTCCCTTGAAGCGCCCCTTGCCGAAGATCTGAAAGAAGGTCTCGAAATCGAGTTCTTTGATTCCGGCGATTTTCAGTTCCAAAAGGGCGTTCTGCCGGTAGTTGACGTCGACGGCGTGAACCGAACGGGGGGCGTCCAGCGCGTACGAAAGAGCGTTGCACCCGGCCGAGGTGATAACCAGAACGTCGTCGTCCGAACCGAGACGCAGCGCCTGCTTGTCGATACGGGGATCTTCCCAGCACGTGTTGTAGACAAGGTTGTTCATGTGAACAAGATTGAACAACTTCGTGCTGAGGCATTTGCACGGGCAGCAGGACATACGGCGGCGGGATCCTTTCCCGGAAAGGAGCGTCGCGGGGCTCCTTCCGGCAAGTTTCGGGGGCGGTAAGACCGCAGGAACGGACAGACGGGGGGAGACTCTCCCCGGACCCCCTCCCCCGCACATTATTATAATCCGTTTCACCCGATCGGTAAACAGGGGCGGATACGCGCCGCGCGGGGCCGGACGGGCGGAATGAGTCCGGAAAATCAGTCTTTTGCCGCGTTCGGCTCTTCCGGTTTGGCCTCTTCGGCTTTCGCTTTTTTCGCTCCGGGCTTTCCGGCTTTGGCCCCTTTCGTTTTGGTTCCCTTCGCCTTGGGCTTTTTCGCTTTGGGTTCTTTCGGCTTGGGCTCTTTCGTTCCGCCCCCTTTGTAAACTTTCAGTCTCCGATAGAGGGATCGCGGGCTGGTTCCCAGAATCCGGGCGGCCTCGTCGCGGTTTCCGCCGCACGCGCGGAGCGTCTCTTCGATCATCATCTGTTCGACCTGCGGCATCGACAGGCCGACCAGCGAGGCGACCGACGGGGCCGCCGCTTCGACCGCCGCCGAACTTTCGGGGATATTCCCCTCCACGGCGCCCGGAATCTCTTCGGGCAGATCGTCGTCGTCGATCAGCTCGTCCATGTCGACCGCAACCATACTTTCGGCGGCGTTCTTGAGCTGGCGGACGTTCCCCGGCCAGTCGTAGGAAAAGAGTTTCCGCCGCGCGCTCTGGCTCACCCCTTTGACCGTCTTGCCGTACTTCTTTGCGAACGAGCGGAGGAAGGAGTCGAGCAGAATCGGAATATCGCCGACCCGCTCACGCAGCGGGGGGATCCGGAGCGTCACGACCTTGAGCCGATGGTAGAGGTCTTCGCGGAGCGTGTGGTTCGCCACCGCCTCTTCGAGGTTCTGGTTCGTCGCCGAAATGATCCGGACGTTCACCTTGATCGTCTCGTTCGAGCCGACGCGGGTGATCTCGTGGTTCTCGAGAACGCGCAGAAGCTTCACCTGGGTCGGCAGAGGCATGTCGCCGACTTCGTCCAGGAAGATCGTCCCCCCCTGGGCGTATTCGAATTTACCGATCCGGTTCGCCGTGGCGTCGGTAAACGCCCCTTTGACGTGGCCGAACAGTTCGCTTTCGAGAATGTTCTCGCTGAGCGCGGCGCAGTTGAGCGCGACGAAAGGACGGTTCTTCCGCGGCGAGTTCTGATGGATCGCCTGGGCGAACAGCTCCTTGCCGGTCCCCGTCTCGCCCAGGATCAGAACCGTCGCGTCGGTCGGCGCGATCCGTTTCAGCCGGTCGACGGCGCGGAGCATCGCCGGGGAATTGCCGATCACCCCGTTGAACCCGAACTTTTCGTCGAGCCGCTCCCTCATCTCGCGGTTCAGACGGCGAAGACGGGAACTCTCCCCCGCCTTCCGAACGACTTCACGCAAATGATTCAGGCTCTCGGGAGGTTTGGTCAGGTAGTTGTACGCCCCCAGCTTCATCGCCTCGACCGCGATCTCGACCCTCGAGTTGGCGGTCATCAGAATCACCTCCGTCTCGGGCGCGACCTCTTTGATCCGGCGGAGGATCTGAAGTCCCCCGTCGTCCTGTTCCTTTTCCCGATCGAGCATCAGGTCGGTCATGACGACATCGAAGATCTTCTCGTCGATGGCTTTTTCCGCCTCTTCCCGGGAATGAACGACGGTGCAGACGGCGTCGATCTGCTCGAGCGTCTCGGCCATCGCGTCGGCAAAATCCGGTTCGTCGTCGACGACCAGCACCGCCAGGGGGAGTTTGTCCTCGTTAATCAGTTCGTCTTTGTCCATGGAATCCTTTATACGCAAATCAGAAGAAAACGCGGGTCGGCGCGGCGTGAACTCCCGCCGCGCCCGCCGGTTATATCATAGACGCTCGGGGAAAAATGACAAGGTCCGCCCGGCCCGGCGCGGGGTCGTCCGCGCTCGACCTTTCCCTTCGTTCGGCTCCCGCGATATGAAAACGCTTCACGCGCCAAACCCTTGAATTCGGAGCGGGGAGCGTTTAAACTGGTTAGGACGCGTCCCGAACTCCCGGGAACTCGGCGGCCGGGCCGGAAAGCGCCCTCCGGCCGCCGTCATTTTCAGCAGCCACCCGATCGTATTGAGCCGCGAACCCGCGGCGGAAGGATTCAGAACCGATGCATTTCCGAAAATCAGTGCCGGCCGGTATTTTTCTCCTTGTGCTCCTGTTCGTTTCGGTCTCGCCGGCCGACGAGCCGCCCCGCTACCGCGGCGCGATGATCGATCAGGCAACCTTCGACGAGGAGAGTCTGAAAGTCTTCGCCGACGAGTGGAACGGAAACCTGGTTCGGTGGCAGCTGAACTTCGACAGCCCGACC
>CACXFR010000134.1 GCA_902766935.1 uncultured Planctomycetota bacterium
AGCCGCCAAGCCGAACGGGGGTGCCGATAAATGATTTCCGCCTACTTCATCAACCGCCCGAAATCGGCGATCGTTCTGAGCCTCTTCTTCATCCTGGCGGGTTCGCTGACGCTGAAGAATATGCCGATCGCCGAGTACCCCGAAATCGCGCCGCCGCAGGTTCAGGTGCGCGCCACGTATCCCGGCGCCAGCGCCCAGGATATCGTTGACTCGGTCGCCGCGCCGATCGAAATCGAGATGAACAGCCTCGAGCATCTGCTCTACTACTCGTCGACTTCGTCGAACACCGGGTCGTACCAGCTCTCGCTCGTCTTCGACTACGGAACGGACGGCGATATCGCCCAGGTCAACGTGCAGAACGCGATCAGCCGCGCCGAACCGTTCCTCCCCGCCGACGTCAAGCAGCAGGGAATCCAGGTTCAGAAGCGGTCGAGCGACCTCCTCTCGGTCTTCGCCATCGAGGCCGACCCGAAAGTCTACCCGATCAACGAACTGGCCACCTACGCCAAGACGATGATCATCGACCCCCTCTCGCGCGTCGACGGGGTCAACTCCGCCGAAATGTTCTCGCGGTCGTATTACTCGCTCCGCATCTGGCTCGACCCGCTCAAGATGTCGGCGATGGGAATCACCAGCGCCGAGGTCGCCGCCGCGATCCGGACGCAGAATATCCAGGCCGCCGCCGGTTCCGTCGGGATCGACCGCAGCAACGATATGATGCAGTTCAAGATCAACGTCAAGGGACGCCTGACCAAGGTCCCCGAATTTGAAGAGATCATCGTCAAGAGCGACGGCAAAGGGAACATCGTCAAGATCAAAGACATCGCCCGGGTCGAAATGGGGTCCGAGTCATACGCCAACACCGTTATGGCGAACGGCAAGTCGAGCGTCGGGATCGGGGTCTTCCGGAATATCGACGCCAACGCCCTCGACGCGGTCACCAAGGCGCGCGCCAAGATGGACGAACTCGCCTCGCGGTTCCCCGACGGCGTTTCGTACCGCGTGATGTTCGACCCGACGAAGTTCATCAAGATCTCGATGCTGGAGATCGCCGAAACGCTCATTACCGCGCTCATCCTGGTCGTGCTGGTAACGTACCTGTTTCTTCAGGACTGGCGCGCCACGCTCATTCCCGCGCTGGCGATTCCGGTCTCGCTGCTCGGCACGTTCCCGTTCATGGCGATGCTCGGCTACTCGATCAACGTCCTGACGATGTTCGCGCTGATCCTCGTGATCGGCTCTCTGGTCGACGACGCCATCGTCGTCGTCGAGAACGTTATGGTCGGCATCGAACAGGGGCTTTCGCCCAAAGACGCCACCTACCGCGGAATGAAGCAGATCACCGGCGCGATCATCGCCACCACGCTCGTTTCGGTCGCGATCTACATCCCGATCGGGTTCTACGGCGGAATGGTCGGCGAGATTTACAAGCAGTTCGCCGTGGTCATGAGCGTTTCGCTGGTGATCTCGACGATCAACGCGCTCTCCCTTTCGCCGGCGCTCTGCGTGCTGATCCTGCGCGCAAAAAAGGATTACGGCACTTCGGACAAAATCATCAACGGAATCTTCACCCCCATCTTCAAGCCGTTTAACTACATCCTCGAAAAGAGCCGCGTCAGCTACATCGGCTTCTGCCGGCTCCTGGTCCGGCATTTCACCCTGGCGCTGCTGGTCTTCGCCGTGGTGATCGCCGCCAACGTCTACTTCTTCAAGCACACGCCCAGTTCGTTCCTGCCGGTTGAGGACAAGGGAGCCATCCTCTGCAGCGTCGAGCTGCCGCCGGGCGCGACGACCGCCCGCGCCGAAAAGGTCATGGAGCTTTTGTATAACACCGTCTCGAAGGTCGAGGGGGTGCAGGACGTCCTGACGATTACGGGGATGAGCCTGACCGGCGGCCAGGGCGAAAACAACGCCATGATGATCACCCAGCTGACCGACTGGAGCCGGCGCACCACCCCCGACCTGCAGTTGGGGGCTCTGGCGGCCCACATCCAGTCGATCTGCGACCAGGTCGCCGACGCGCGCATCATCTGCTTTACGCCGCCGGCGATTATGGGGCTTGGCGCCACGGGGGGCATCTCGTGCGTCTTCTGCGGGTCCGGAAGCGTTACGCCGGAATCCCTCTCGCAGGAAGCCTCCCTTTTCGCGGCGCGTCTGGGCGCCGACAAGGAGAACTTCCCCGAAACGCTCCGCGCGATGTCCCTCTTCAACGCCGAAACGCCGCAGCTCAACCTGGTCATCGACCGTGAAAAATCGGAAATGATGCAGGTGCCGATCAACTCGATCTTCACCACGCTGCAGAGCAAGCT
>CACXFR010000135.1 GCA_902766935.1 uncultured Planctomycetota bacterium
AAGGCGTTCGACAACGAGTACCTGCCGACCCTTCTCGAACAGATGCACTGCGAGACCCGGGACGAGCTGGAAGACCTCTTTAAGGAGAAGCTCGACAGCTCCCTGGACGAGGAGCGCCGCCTTTTCATTCAGCAGACGATTTCGAGCAGCTGGGTGTCGTATAATCTGGGCGCCGACCAGTGGGTTCCGGCGTCGCACGATCTGCGCCGCTACTACGAAAAGCACCGCGACGAGTACCGGAAAGAGGAAAAAGTCCGCTGGCAGAAGATGACCGTCTACTTCTCGAACCATCCGACCCGCGACGAGGCGTTCGAGAAGATCGCCTATATGGGGAACGCCGTCAAGAGCGCCGCGCAGCGCGAAGGGCAGGAGTCGGCGTTCGCCAAGGTCGCCCGCACCGATTCCGAAGACATGTTTGCCTCGAAGGGGGGGGACTGCGGCTGGACCGAACGGGGAAAACTCAGTTCCGAGGCGATCGACCGGGCGCTTTTCAGCGACGAACTCCCGGTCGGCGCCCTCTCGCGGATCATCGAAGACGAGTCGGGTCTTTCGATCGTCTGCGTCCTCGAACGGCAGAGGGAAGGGTGGACCCCCTTTGTCGAGGTGCAGGAGGAGATCGCCAAAAAGATCAAAGACGAACGGCTCCGTTCCCTCAAGGCGAAGTTCGAGGCGGATCTGGCCGAACGGTTCGCGGTACAGATTTACAAGATTTCGCCGGAAGAGCGGAAGATGCGTTTCGAGGCGACCAGCCGGAACGCGGTCTCGGCCACCGGCCGGTAAAACGCCCCGCGCGGAAAACGAACGACGGGCTTTTCGGCATGACGCCGGAAAGCCCGTCGTTTTTTGCGCCCCGCCGCGCCGGCGGTCAGAGATCGCCGGTGGCGCGCTGCAGATGATAGGTGGCCAGCACCGCGTCGTAGCAGGCGTTCGCCAGGTTGCTCCGCGCGTGGGTGAGCATCGTCTGGGCGTCGAGAACCTCGGTGTGGTTCGTCAGCCCCTCCTTGAACCCGCGGTTGACCACGCGCAGGTTCTCTTCGGCGCTTTCGACCGCCTTCTCGGCGGCGCGGACGCGCTCGCGCGTCTCCTGCTCGTCCTGCCAGCACTTGTAGACCTGAAGACGGATCTTCGATTCGGCCTCTTCGTATTCACGCGTGACCGCCATCGCCTCGTATTCGGCGGCCGACTGCCGGTTCCGGCTCACGCCGCCGTCGAACGGGGTCCACGCGACGCCGAGCGATCCGGTGAAGAACGAGTTCTCGTTCAGGTGGCTGTTTTCGACGTAGTCGTACGACCCGATCGCCGCGACCTGCGGAAGACGGTCGGCCTGATAGACGCGCGACTTGGCCGACAGGGCCCGCGATTTATACGACAGCGCCGAAAGCTCCGGACGGCGGTTGACCGCCGCGCTGGTCAGCGACTCGAGTTCCCCCGAAAGGGGCGGAATGTCGACGTCGGCGATGTTGACCGGCGTGTCGAGGGGGCGCCACAGAAGTCTGTTATACGCCGCCTGCGAGAGGTTCACCGCGTTCTGCGCCTTGATCAGGTCCTGTCTGGCGTTGGCGTGCGCCACCTGCGCCGCCAGGATCACGTTTTTCGTCACGATCCCGTTATCCAGAAGACGCTGGGCGTCCTTCTCGTGTTCGGCGATCGTCTTTTCGGCCTCTTCGGCGACTTCGTACAGATGACGCACCCGGAGAACCAGGAAGTAGGTCTCGGCCACTTCATATTTCAGGTCTTTCTCCTGAATCTGCCGGCCGGCGCCGATGGCGTTCGAGGCGGCTTCGGCGGCTTCGATCATGCTCTGAACCCGCCCCCCCATATAGATCGGAACCGTCAGCGCGGTCGTCGTGGTGAGGAACTGCTTGTCGGCGAGCGGCGATTCGAGCGTCACGTCGGGAAGAATCGGCAAAAGCTGCGATAGGGGCGCGTCGGTCTTGATCGCCAGCTCTTCGGATATGGCGTGAGCTCCGGTCACGTTCGACAGTTTCGGCAGACCGACGCCCTGCGCGGCGGCAACCGTCGCCTCGGCGCCGAGCCGCTCGTAATCTTTCGCCGACAGGGCGCGCGAGACCGACAGGGCGGCGTTCCACGCGTCTTCGAGCGTTTCCCCCTCGGTGGTGTACCGCGGCGCGTCGGCCGCGGAGGCATCTTCGGCGGAAGAGGCGGCCCGGGTTTCGGCGGCCGGTTCGGCCGTTACCGTTTCGGCAGAGGGCGGCGCGGCGTTTTCGGCCGGAACCGCCGGCGTTTCGGCGGCCGGTTCGGTGCTGATCGACCGCGTCACAAAGAGATCGTCTTCATCGGGCAGACTGACGGGCGCGGCGGTTTGGCCTTCCGTCGGCGGAGCGACCGACGCGACCTTCGCGACGCGCCGGCTCGACCCGTCCCGGCCTTCGGAAATGGTCATCGGTTTCGAGATGATGACCGGCGGTTCCGCTTCGGCTTGCGGCGCGCTGTTCTGCCGGAAGCGCAGCTGCGGCCAGAATGAAGAATTCTGTGCCTGCGCGGCCGGGCAGGTCAGACAAAGGGAAAGAAAGAGAGCGCCGGCGATCCGGGCGGTTCTTCTTCCGTGACGTTTTCTTTCGGATGGCAGATCGGACTTTCGCATCGAGAGTCTCACTCCTTTTCAGTCGCTGAAGTCGGTACACTTCGAAAAACGGGATCATTCCGTTTTTACGGAATATCCGCAATCTTCCTAATAATCGTTAAAATCGTCCGCGCCACTTGAAAAAAAAGGAAGGGAATCTTCTGTTCTTCTGAAAAAGAAAGCAAAGTGGGCAAACTAGACTGGATTAAAACGGCGGTTTTGTAATAAAATCGTTTTTTCAAGATACTGGCCCCTTTCGGTTTGCCGATACCTTCCGACAAGGCGCGCTCTTTAGCGCGGGCGCCCGCCGATTTCGGCGGGGCGCCGGTACGATCATTGACGGTTAAACCCTCCTTTCCCCCAGCGGGGCACTGAAGATTCAGGAGTTAAAATGACAGACAGACGCGGTCGCGAACCTTTCTATCGCAAGCAGCGCTATCTTCTGACCCTCGGCGTCGTCGGACTCGGCGTCCTCTTTTGCGCGGGGTGCCGGAAGACGGCTCCGACCGAATCGGTTCCGACCGATCCGATTCTGGTCCGGGTTCTTTCGATCCCCGATAAGCGGGACACCGAAGTCCGCTCGTTCCCCCTCTTTACTAAGGAGGGGCAGTCGGCGCGCCTTTCGTTCCGCGTTCCCGGCCAGCTCTACGAGTTCGACCCGATCCTGGGGAAGAAGGTGACCGAAGGGGAAGTCGTCGCCCGGCTCGACCCGCGCGACTACAAACTGGCGGTTCAGCGCTTTGAACAGGGGATCAACGAGGCCAACGCCGGACTGACGGCGATGAAGACCGGCGCGCGCGTCGAAGACGTCGCCGCGCTCGAAGCGCAGCTGCGCGCCGCCGAGACCGCCGCCGCCAACGCCAAGACCCAGCTCAATCGAATGGAAAACCTCCGCCGCGACGGAACCGCCTCCCAGGCGCAGTACGATATGGCCGAGACGACCGCCAACGGCGCTCAGGCGCAGCTGGACGCACTGCGTCAGCAATACAATAAGGCGACGACCGGCTCGCGCCCCGAAGAGATCGAGGCGATGGAGGCGAAGATCGCCGGTCTGAAAATCGAACTGAACCTGGCGCAGAACAAACTCGCCGACACCGAACTGAAAGCGCCGTTCAACGGGTTCATTTCGCAGAAGTTCTTCGACAATTACGAAACGGTCGCCCCGGGGATCGCGATTCTCGAACTGGTCAACACCGACCGGATCGAGGCGACGCTGAACGTCTCGGACGAGATCGTCCTGCGCCAGAACGACATCGAGTCGATCAGCTGCACGTTCCCCTCGATGCCGGGGGTGACCTTCGCGGCTTCGGTTAAGGAGATCGGCCAGACGGTTCGGCAGAAGGGGCTCTCCTATCCGCTGACGATTATCATCGAACGGGGAACCACTCCCGAGACCGGCTCGGAAGCCGAAATCCTTCCCGGCATAACCGGCTCGGCCGAAATCACGCTCCGCGGGAACAGCGAGACGATCGTCCTTCCCTCGGCGGCGCTGATCCCCTCCGGCGAAGAGACCGGCGAAAACGAGTCGGCGGTCTGGGTCATCAACGACCAGATGAGGCTCGAACGCCATCCGGTTCACATCAAGACCTTCACCGAAGAGGGGGCGGTCATCGAAGACGGCCTTTCGGGCGGCGAGAAGATCGTCGGGGCCGGCGCGCGTTTCCTGGCCGAAGGGGAACTGGTCCGCACCGAATAAGCCGCGCGCACACAAATCCGCAAGCACGAAATAAACTACCCATAGAGAGAGGCAGACGGTTATGCTTCCAAAATATGCCGTTCATCACCGAACCGTGATCGGATTCTGTGTCTTTCTGCTCATCGTCGGGGGGATCTACTCCTACTGCACGATGGGACGGCTCGAAGACCCCGAATTCACCGTTAAGACGGCGGTGGTCATCACCCTCTATCCCGGCGCCGCCCCGGAAGACGTCGCCGACAACGTCACCAGCGTGATCGAAGAGGCGGCGCAGCAGATCAAGGGGTTCAAGACGAGCCGCGCCCTTTCGAGGCCGGGAATGTCGATCGTCTTCGTCGATCTTCTCGAAACGTATCCGCCCGACGAGATCGACAAGGCGTGGACCGAACTGCGCAACAAGATCGATATCGCCGCGCTGAAACTCCCGCCCGAGACGATCAAGCCGATCGTCAACGACGATTTCGGCGAAGTCTACGGGATCGTTCTGGCGCTGACCGCCGACGGTTATTCCGACGCCGAACTGCGCGACGCGGCGAAAGAGATTCAGAAACAGCTCCTCCTCGTTCCCGAAGTGAGACGGATCGTTCTGTGGGGGCTCCCCGAAGAACAGATCGAAATCGAGTTCTCGCAGGCGAAGATGACCGAGCTTTCGGTTCATCCGATGGTCGTCTACTGGGCGCTGGCCGCCCAGAACCTGAAGGTCAAGGCGGGCGAGATGAGCATCTCCGGCGAACGGGTTCGGATCAATCCTTCCGGCGCGTACGAGTCGATCGAAGAGATCGAAAACGTGATCATTCCCGACGGAATCGACGCGGCGGGGCTGGCGCAGCTGGCCCTCTCGCGCGACAACCCGAATCCGATCCTCGAACGGCTCAGCGCCAATAACGAAAAAGGAACCCGCCAGATCCGCCTGAAAGACGTCGCCACCGTGCGGCGCGTCGCCGTCGACGAACCGTCGAAGGTGATGCGGATCAACGGGCGGCGCGCCGTCGTCCTGGCCCTTTCCCCCGTTCCGAACGGCGACGTGATCGATATGGGGAAACAGGTTCACGAACGGGTCGGCGAGATTATGAAAACGTATCCCGCCGGGTATCATATCGACACGGTCAGCTATCAGCCGGACAACGTCAACGTGTCGATCCACGCGTTTACCAAAAATCTGCGCGAGGCGATCATCATCGTCACCTTCGTCGTGATGATCGCGATGGGGTGGCGGAGCGGCCTTCTGATCACCAGCAGTCTTCTTCTGGTCATTCTGGGAACCTTGTGCGTTCTGGCGCCGATGGGAATCATCCTTCAGCGGACCTCGCTCGGCGCGTTCATCATCGCCCTGGGGATCCTGGTCGACGACGCCGTCGTGGTCGGCGACCTGATATTGGTTCGGATGCAGCGCGGAATGGAACGGACCCAGGCGTGTATCGAAGGGGCGCACCGCGCGGCAAATCAGCTGCTGGGCGCGACGATCGTCGGGGCGCTCGCCTTTTTGCCGATCTACCTCTCCCCCGACGTGACGGGCGAATACGCGAAAGACATCTTCATCGTTCTGGCGATCTCGCTGATGATCAGCTGGTTCATCGCGATGCTCCAGACGCCGGTTCTGTACTACATCTTCGTCCGGCCGAAAGAGGGGGCGTCGAAAGACCCCCATTCCGGCGCGGTGCACCGCTTCTACCGCGGTCTGCTCGAGTTGAACCTGCGTCATAAGACGGTCGCCCTTCTGGGGCTTTTCGCCCTCCTGGTTCTGGCGGGCTACGGCTTTACGAAGGTTCCGCAGATCTTCTTCCCGCGGACGATCCGCACCCAGTTTATGGTCGATTACTGGCTCCCTGAAGGGAGTTCGGTCAACGCGGTCGAAAAGGACGTGGCGCAGATCGAGGAGTATATCATGGCGCAGCCGGGGGTGGTCAACGTCGCCTCGTTCCTGGGCGCCGGTCCGCCCCGTTTCTATCTGCCGTACGAGCCGGAACTGAACAACACCTCGTACGGACAGCTGGTCGTCAACACCGAGACGGTCGGCGATGTCACCAAGCTCCTAAAGCCGACCGAGGACTGGATCAAGGCGAACTTCCCGCAGGCCGAAACGCGGACGCAGCGGTTCGCGCTCGGCCCGACCACCAAGACCGAACTCGAAGCGCGTTTCAGCGGACCCGACCCGAAAGTGCTTCACGAACTGGCCGACCGGGCGAAGGAGATCCTCCGCCTGGAACCGACCGCCAAGTTCGTGCGGGACGACTGGCGCCAGAAAGTCCCGACCTGGTCCCCCGCCTTCTCGCAGGCGAAAGGGGCGCGCGGCATGATCTCGCGCGCGCAGATGCAGCTCTCGCTCACCCGCGCCACCGTCGGTATCCCGGCGGGTCTTTACGCTGACGGCGAAAACCTTCTGCCGATCAAGATCCGTTCGTCCCAGGCCGACCGGAACCGAACCGACGTTCTGCGCAGCACGCCCGTCTGGGGGTTCTCGCCGGCGAGCGTTCCGCTGGAAGAGGTGACCGACGATCTTGAAATCAAGTGGGAAGAGGGGTCGATCCGCCATCGGAACCGGATCCCGACGATCACCGTCGGCGCCGACGCCAACGGGGTCGAATGGAGCGCGCTCCTGAAAAAAGTGAGACCGCAGATCGAATCGATTCCTCTCCCGCCGGGCTACCGTCTCGAATGGGGGGGGCAGCAGGAGAAGTCGGATACCGCGACCGGTTTTCTGATGAGCAAGCTCCCGATCGCCCTGGTCTTTATGGCGATCATCGTCGTGATGCTCTTTAACGGGCTCCGTCAGCCGCTGATCATCCTGCTGACCTTCCCGCTGGCGTCGATCGGGATCACGCTGGGGCTCCTCATTATGGGGAAACCGTTCGGGTTTATGGCGCTGATCGGCGCGATGAGCCTATTGGGAATGATGGTTCGCAACGGCGTCGTTCTGATAGACCAAATCGACGAGGAGATGGAGAAGGGGGACGACCCGTATCACGCGATCGTCGACGCCTCGGTCGAAAGAATGAGGCCGGTCACCGTCGCCGCGATGACGGTGATCGTCGGGATGATCCCGCTTCTGGACGACCCGCTTTTCGGCTCGATGGCGACCGCCATCATGTTCGGGCTGATCTTCGCGACCGTCCTGACCCTCTTTATGGTCCCGATCCTCTATATGATCTTCTTCGGGATCAAGGCGCCGCGGAGACGGCGCCGCCGGATACGGCGCCCCGGCGCGTAAAGGGACGCACCGATAAAAAAAGCGCGGGGCTTCGCCGCCCCGCGCCGGAAGCGCCCTATGGGAGTCGAACCCACAATTGCAGCTTGGGAAGCTGCCGTGTTACCGCTACACTAAGGGCGCAATAAAGACGGGCCGCGCGCCGAATGGCGCCCGACCGACAACAGTCATTATATCCCTCATTCCCCCTTTCACAATCCCCCCCGAAAAGGGTTTTCGATGTCAACGCCTTCCGCTTTGCTCGGAATCGCCGGCGGCGGCCTGATGGGATGCTCCATCGCCGCCGCGTTTTTGCGCGCCGGGATTCCGGTTCTCCTTTACGACCTTTCGGCCGAGGCGCGCGCCGCCGCCGGCGAGAGGCTCGCGGAGGAACTGGCCTGTCAGCTTTCGGGCCGGGCGGAACCGGACGAGGCCGACCGGGCCGAGGCGCGCCGCCGGGTCGGGACCCTTTGCGCCGTGACGGGCGCGGCGGCCGACCTGGACCGCGCCGACGTTATCCTGGAGACGATCGTCGAAAAGTCGAAGGTCAAACAGAAGTTCTACCGCGACCTGGACAAAGTCTGTACCGGCGAAAAGCTCCTCCTTTCGAACACGTCGACGATCCGGATCGGCGAACTGGCCCGGGGTCTGGCGGGGACGAAACACTTCGCTCCCGAACGGTTCTGCGGATTCCATTTCTTCCATCCGGTGCGGAAACGCTCGCTGGTCGAAATCATTCGGGGGGAAGGGACGAGCCCTGAAACGGTCGCCCGCGCCGAAGAGACGGCGCGCCGAATCGAAAAAGAGCCGATCGTCGTCGCCGACGGGCCCGGCTTTCTGGTCAACCGCCTTCTGAACCCGTATCTCGAAGAGTCGATGACCCTTCTTCTGGAAGGAGTTCCGATCGATCGAATCGCCGGGGCGTGCCGGCGGTTCGGGATGGAGATGGATCCGTTTCGGATTATGGACGAGATCGGGCTCGATGTTACCATGCACAGCGGCTGGACTTTTTTCAAGGCGTTCCCGGAACAGATTCAGTCGGGGGACCTCCTTCCGGCGATGATCGACGACGGCCGGCTCGGCCGGAAGAACGGGCGCGGTTTCCGCCTCTACGCCGGGCGGGGGAACTGGTCCGACGAGGGACGGGCCGATCCGGCCCTCGATGCGCTTCTGGCTCCGCTGCGCGCGCGGCATCGAACGCCGCGTGTGAAAAGCGGAAGCGGTTTTCCTCTGGGTGAGGGCCTCCCCCTTTCGGGAAGAGAGATTTCCGACGAGGTGCTCACGCTGCGCGTCTTCGGCGCGGTGCTGACCGAGGCGCGCCGCGCGCTGCGGGACGGGATCGTGGACCGGCCGAGCGAGGCGGACCGCGCGCTGACGCGCGGTCTGGGGTTCCCGCCGGAGAAGGGGGGAATCTTCCCCTGGGCCGAGAGCGCCGGCGCCGAGCGCCTCAGGGCGGTCTGCCGCGGCCTGGAAGCGCTCAATCCGAAATACGCCTGGGCGTGACGCCGGACGCGGTCAGTCGAGCCGGCCGAGCGCGTCCGAGAAGCGGCGGAACCGCCGATACGCCTTTTCGTAGACTTCGACGTTTTCGGGAATCGGCGACGCCGCGGTTTCGGCGCGGAGCAGGTCGTCGATCTTATCGAACGAGTCCCAGATGCCGGTTCCGACGAACGCCAGCGCGGCGGCTCCCAGCGAGGCGGCGTTCTGCCCGATGTTGACCCGCAGAAGATCCATGTTGAGCGTGTCGGCGTATATCTGACGCCAGAGGGGGGAGTTCGCCCCGCCGCCGACGGCGATCAGATTCTTTTCGGTCGCGGCGATCTTTTTGAGCGCTTCCATCACGGCGCGCATGTTCATGGCGATCCCTTCCATCGTCGCGCGGATCACGTCGGCGCGCGTGTGCGAAAGGTCGAGCCCGGCGAATCCCCCGCGCATATTCGGATTGGCGTCGAGGAGCGTCCCGCCGGCGAAAGAGGGGTTCAGAAGGAGGCCGCGCGCGCCGGGGGGCGAGAGGGCGGCTTCGGCGGTCATCAGGTCGTAGCAGTCCTTTCCGGACGCCTCGGCCTCGGCGGCCAGGTCGCGGCAGAAGTGGTCGCGGACCCAGCGGAACGTCGTTCCCGACGAGAAGATCGACAGCGCCGAGGTGAACATGCCGGGAACGACGTGGGTGAAGACGTAGCTCTTCGCCGCCACGTCCAGCGTCGGGCGCGAGTCGCACAGCGCGATCCACGACGACGAGCCGAGCGACGTGTAAACGCGCCCCTTTTTGAACGAGCCCGCCCCGAGCGCCATACACGAGTTGTCGACCCCGCCGCAGCAGACGACGGTCTCCGGAGTCAGCCCCAGCAGCCGCGCCCCTTCGTCGGTCAGAGGGCCGAGCGGTTCCGTCGAGGGGACGATCTTCGGCAGGAGCGCCGGGTCGAGCCCGGTCGCATCGAGGAGCTTCTCCGAATACGCCCACTTTTCGAGGTCGTACGCCCCGCACCCCGACGCGTAACTCGGGTCGGTGGCGCGCACGCCGGTCAGACGGTAGTTGATGTAGTCTTTCGTGCCCAGGACGACGTCGGCCCGGCGCATCATTTCCGGCTCGTGTTTCAGGAACCAGAGAATCTTAAAGACGGTGTAGTGCGCCGCGGGAAACCCGTTTCCGGTCGTCATGTACCACTCGGTCGGGTCGACCTTTTCGAAGAAGGCCGCCGCCTCGTCTTCGGCGCGGCGGTCCGACCAGATCGGCGTCTCTTCGCGAAGGAGATTCCCCTCCCTGTCGAGCGGAACGGTGCCGAGACTGTGTCCCGAGATGGCCGTCGCCGCCACGTCGCGCGGGTCGGTCTTCGTTTCGGCCAGGAGCCGGCGCGTACTCTCCGAAACCGCCCGGAGCCAGTCGTCCGGCTTCTGCTCGATCAGACTCGGGCCGGGCGTGTTCGTCGGATAGGAGGCGAAGACCGAGGCGATCAGCGTCCCGTCGCTCTCAAAGAGGGTCGCCTTGTTCCCGCCGGTTCCCAGGTCGTGCGCGATGATTTTTTTCGACATCTTTTTTTCACTTTCGTGGCTGTAGTGGTCCGTTTTTCCCGTAAGAATCCCCCTCATTTTAAGCCTTCCCCCCGCCCGGTTCAAGACCCGAGCCCGCCGCGCGTCGTTTTGACAAGGAGACGAAAGATGATAAAATGAGGGGGACGGTCGCTCCCCCTTCCGCGCCGCGCCGGCCGGGATCGTCCGAAACTTCCGAGAAAGGATTCCCCCGATGATGAAACCGACTTCCGAAACCCCGATGATGCGCCAGTACCGCGAGGCCAAACGCGCGGCGGGGGACGCGATCCTGCTGTTTCGGATGGGGGACTTCTACGAACTCTTCTACGACGACGCATATAAGGCCGCCAATATCCTGGGCCTGACCCTCACCACACGCGATCGGAACAAGGGACCCGACGCGATGCCGATGGCGGGGTTCCCCCATCATCAGCTCGATCTGTATCTGGCCAAACTGATCAACGCCGGGCAGAAGGTCGCGGTCTGCGATCAGATGGAAGACCCGAAAAAGGCCAAGACGATCGTCAAGCGGGAAGTCACGCGCGTGGTCACGCCCGGCACCGTCACCGACGAGGCGATTCTCGACCCGAAGACGAGCAACTACCTGGCGGCGGTCGCCCTGCCGGCGAAACCCCGCTTCGTTCCGCGCGCCGACAATTTCGATTTCGACGGCGCCGAAAAGACGCGCGCGCCGCAGAACAAAATCGACCCGGCCCAGCCGACGGGGGTCGCCTGGGTCGAGCTTTCGACCGGCGAGTTCACCGCGGCGCAGGTTCCGTTTCAGGAGGCGCTCGATCTCCTGGCGCGGATCCACCCGGCCGAAATCCTCATTCCCGAACACTGCGCGGCGCACTTTCCCGATCGGAACGAGGGGACGATGCGCACGCTCCGCCCCGACTGGACGTTCGCCCTGCGCGCGGCGGTCGACGGGCTTTACGCGCTCTTTCGCGTCAACACGCTCGAAGGGTTTTCGTTCTCTCCCGAAAACGACCCGCTCGCCCTGGCCGCCGCCGGCGGGATCTACGCCTATCTGAACGAAACGCAGAAGGATTCGCTCGAGTATATCGAGACGCTCCGCAAGTATCAGTCCGCCTCGCAGCTCGAGATCGACGAGGCGAGTCAGCGGAGTCTCGAAATCCTCCGCAACAACCGGGACGGGCGGCGCGAAGGCTCGCTCCTGGACGCGGTCGATCTGTGTAAAACGCCGATGGGAAGCCGTCTGCTCGCCTCGTGGCTGGCGTATCCGCTGACCGACATCGCGCGGATCGCCGCGCGTCAGGACGGCGTCGAAGAACTGGCGCGCGGCGCCGAGCTGCGCGAGTTTCTCCGCCGTCAGTTCCGTTCGGTCTTCGACCTGCCACGCATCGTCACGCGCCTGGCTCAGCGCCGCGTGACGCCGCGCGATCTGATCTCGATCCGCAAGACTCTCGAAATTCTCCCCGAGCTGAAAAGCCGGCTCGCCGGCTGTTCGGCTTCCCTCCTGAACCGCTACGCCGATCAGATCTTTCCGCTCGAAGAGCTGGCCGGCGAGCTCCGACGCGCCCTGGGGGACGAAACGCCCCTCAACTTCCGCGAGGGCGGGTTCATCGAAACCGGTTACGACGCGGAGCTCGACGAGTACCGCCGGCTCCAGTCGGGCGGGAAACAGCGGCTCGCCGAGTTTCAGGCCGCCGAAATCGAAAAGACCGGGATCCCCACGCTGAAGGTCGGCTACAACTCGGTCTTCGGGTACTACATCGAAGTGACCCGCGCGCAGAGCGACAAGGTTCCCGCCGACTATATCCGAAAGCAGACCCTCAAAAACGCCGAACGGTATATCACCGAAGAGCTGAAAGCCTACGAAGAGAAAGTCCTCGGCGCGGCGGAACGCGCCCTCGAACGGGAATTCGAACTCTTCGGCCGGCTGGTTCAGACGGCCGCCGAAAAGCGCGCGCAGCTCCAGTCGACCGCCTCCGCCCTTTCGCATCTGGACGTCCTCGCCGCGCTGGCCGAGGCCGCCGCGGTCCGCGGCTACTGCCGGCCCCGCCTGGTCGAAGAGCCGGTTCTGCATATCAAAGAGGGAAGGCATCCGGTTCTCGACGCCGCCGATCCGGGCGCCTTCGTGCCGAACGACGCCGACTGCTCCCCCGACGGCGCGATGATCCACCTGATCACCGGCCCGAATATGGCGGGTAAGAGCACGTATATCCGCCAGATCGCGCTTCTGGTTCTCCTGGCGCAGACCGGTTCGTTCATTCCCGCCGCCGACGCCGAAATCGGGATCACCGATCGGATCTTCGCGCGGGTCGGCGCCTCGGACGAACTGACGCGCGGGCTGAGCACCTTTATGGTCGAAATGATCGAGACGGCGCGCATCCTAAACGGCGCGACGCGCCGGAGCCTGGTCATCCTCGACGAGATCGGCCGGGGGACGAGCACCTACGACGGCATCTCGCTCGCCTGGGGAATCGCCGAGTCGCTCAGCCGGCGCCCGCCTCTTCCCGGAGCGTCTTCCGACAAGGAGCAGGGGTGCCGAACCTTCTTCGCGACCCACTATCACGAGCTGACGAAACTCCCCGAGACCTGTCCGTCGGTCGACAACCTGAACGTGGCGGTCCGCGAGTGGGACGACGAGATCGCGTTTCTGCACAAGATCATGCCCGGCCCGGCGGACAAGAGTTACGGGATCCATGTGGCGCGGCTGGCGGGGGTTCCCAAGCCGGTGATCCGCCGCGCCAAGGCGATCCTCGACTCGCTCGAGGCTTCGCACCTGAACGCCGCGCGCGAGGCGCTGGCCGGCGCGCTCAAAAGCGCCGCCGAGCAGCCGTTCGACGAGCCCGAGACGCCGCGGTCGGGACGGCGGTCGAAAAAGGCGGTTCAGTTTTCACTTTTCGGTCCGGAAGACCATCCGCTGATAAACGAGATACGCGGGCTTAACGTCGAGAACCTTACCCCGCTCGAGGCGCTCCGTCTGATCGCCCGCTGGAAAGAAGAGCTCGGCTAGCGCGCCGCGAGCCACGCGCGCGCCTCGGCCGAACGGCGGACGGCGTCTAAAAACTTCTGAATGCGGATTCCCTGCCGCAGGTCGGCGCCGACGGGGGCGCCCGTTTCGATCGACGCGGCGAACTGCGCTATGCACGCGGCGTGCGCGCGGATCCAGCCGGCGGGGGATTTCGGCGAGGGGAACTCGGTGTGCGGGTCTGTGTAGCGCGCGCCGGCGGCAATGCGGATCCAGCCCTCTTTCTTTTCGGCGTCGTAGAAGTCCAGAAAGTGCGCGTCCATCAGCGAGAAGCGGAGGGCGCCCTTTTCGCCGTAAATCTCAAGCGACATCTCGTCTTCGGAACCGGTCGCCAGCTTCGTGCCGCCGATCTGGCCGCGGGTGACCGCGCCGGTTTTCGGGTCGGCCGTGCGGGTCAGGACGGTGAACGCGTCTTCGGCGCGGACCGGGCGCGGCCGGCCCGTCGCCGGGTCGACGCGGGTCGGGTGCGCGATCACGCTGTCGGCGCAGATCTCGTCGGGAAGGCCGACGAGCCAGTCGATCAGATCGGCCAGATGGGAGCCCAAATCGAGGATCGCCCCGCCGCCGACGTCGAACTTCCATTTATACGGCGCGTCGGGCGAGGCGTTGCTCGAATGGCGGTACGCCGCGCGGTATTCCAGAACGCGGCCGAGCCGTCCCTCGCCGATCAGCCGTTTGGCGCGGATCAGCGCCGGAATGAACCGCAGATGGAAGGTCATCATGTTGACCTTTGTGTAAAGGGGAATCCCCGCACCGTCGGCGCGGTCGAGCGCCTTTTCGACCTGAAGCGCCTCGTCGAGCGATGAGGCGACCGGCTTGTCGCAGTAGATGTGTTTCTGGTGCCCGATCGCCGAAAGGAGGGGGGCCAGATGGTCCCGGTTCGGGGTACAGATGTGGACCGCGTCGATTTCGGGGCTCTCGGTGATCCGGCGCCAGTCGGTCGTTCCCTCGCAGCCGAGGAGTTCCCCCGCCGCCGTGGCGGTCTCCGGGCGCGAGGTCGCCACCATCGCGATCCGCGGGCGGATCTTCAAACCGCGCGCGTAGAAGGGGAGCGTCCGGTAGCCGAACGCGTGGACTTTGCCGATCATCCCGAAACCGACGATTCCGACCCGGAGTTCTCTCATCTTTTCTTTCCCCCGAAACGAACGTGACAGAAAATCGTTGTATAACAGAAAAACCGGCATCCCCCGAACGGTTCGGGAAAGGATGCCGGTTTTGCAAAGAGCGCGTTTAGTCTTCGCTTTCGCCGGTTTTCACGACGCCGGCGTCTTCGCTCGGAACCGGCTTGACGGCGATCAGCTCGTCCCCGTCGTCGACGTTCATCACACGGACCCCCTGCGTGTTCCGCCCGACGATCGAAATGTCGTCGACCGAAATCCGCTGGATCTTGCCGCGCGCGGTCATCATCATGACCTCGCCGCCGTCGGTGACCGGCACGATCGCGATGACCGGGCCGTTCCGCTTGGTCGCCTTGATGTCTTTGATCCCGCCGCCGCCGCGCCGCTGGACGCGGTACGAACGGGTGGAATTGACGTCTTCGGACTCCGAGTCGGCGTCGGTCTCGGTCTGATCGGCGTTCTGATCGTCGTCTTCCGGAATCGGCTCGTCGTCGGAGAGCGCCGGCGCGTTCGGACCGAACGGGGTCCGCTTGCCGTAGCCGTTGGCGCAGACCGTCAGAAGCGTGGCGTTCTCGTCGGCGACGACCATCCCGACCACCGAGTCGCCGTGCCGCAGCGAGATCCCCTTGACCCCGCTCGAGTTGCGCCCCATCGGGCGGACGTCGGACTGACGGAACCGGATCGCCTGGCCTTTGGCGGTTGAAAGGAGAATTTCGTCGTTCGGGCCGCAGACGCACGCGTCGATCAGCTCGTCCCCCTCGCGGAGTTTGATCGCGATCAGCCCCGCCTTGAGCGGCCGGCGGTACGCTTTCAGAACGGTCTTTTTGACCAGACCCTTTTTGGTGGCCATCATCAGGTAGTGGTCGGGCAGGTCGTAATCCTTGACCGCCAGGCAGTCCTGAATCACTTCCCCCTCGTCGAGGTGGAGCAGGTTGACCAGCGCCCGCCCCTTGGCGTCGCGCGAGAGCTGCGGCAGACCGTAGACCTTGTGCCAGTAGACCTTCCCCTTGTTGGTGAAGAACATCAGGAAGGCGTGGGTGCTCGCCACGAAGAGGTGGCTGATCGGGTCTTCGTCGTCGGTCTTCGCCCCTTTGAGCCCTTTTCCGCCCCGATTCTGAATTCGGTATTCGACGACCGGCGTCCGCTTGATGTAGCCGCCGGCGCTGATCGAAACGACCATCGTCTCTTCGTCGATGAGCGCTTCCATATCGATGCCGGAAAGCTCTTCGGCGCTGATTTCGGTGCGCCGCTTGTCGCCGAACTTCTTTTTGACTTCGAGAAGGTCTTCGCGGATGATCGCCAGAATGTTCTTCTCGTCGGAAAGGATCCGGCGGAACTCGGCGATGTCGGAAAGGAGGGTCTGATATTCGCCGGTAAGTTTTTCCTGCTCGAGATTGACCAGCTGGCCGAGCGTCATCTTCAGAATCGCGTCGGCCTGAACCGGGGTGAGGGAGTAGGTCTCGGTCTCCTGACCGCCGCGGTTTTCGAGGAACGCCTTGTAGCCCTCGTCCCCCAGGGCGCGCTTTAAGAGCGCGGCGGGTGACTCGATCTGCATCAGGCGCTCCTTCGCCTCCTGCTGGGTCGTGCTGGTCCGGATGACGCGGATCACCTCGTCGATGTTGGCGTGGGCGATCAGAAGCCCCTCGACGGTGTGCTGGCGCCTGAGCGCCTTGTTCATCAGGAAGAGGGTGCGCCGGCGGATCACCGAGATCCGGTGCCGCACGAACTCTTCGATCATCTCTTTGAACGTCAGCACGCGCGGTTTGCCGTCGACCAGGGCGAGCATGATGATCGAGAAGGTGTCCTGCAGCGGCGTGTATTGATAGAGCTGGTTTAAGACGATCTCGGGATCGGCGTCGCGCTTGATGTCGAGAACCAGACGAACCGGCTCGTTGAGGTCCGACTCGTTGCGGATGTTCGAGATGCCGGTGATCTTCCCTTCGTTGACGACCTCGGCGATTTTTTCTTCAATGCGGTCGCGCGCCTGCTGATAGGGGATCTCCGAGACGATGATCCGCGAACGCTTGCCGTTCTCTTCGATCTTGGCGCGGGCGCGCACCACAACGCTCCCCCGTCCCTGCAGGTAGCCGCGGCGGATGCCGCTGGTTCCGCAGATCACCCCGCCGGTCGGAAAGTCGGGGCCGGGGCAGATTTTCAGCAGTTCGAAGGGGGAGACGTCGGGGTCGTCGATCACGGCGATCGTCGCGTCGCAGATTTCCCCCAGGTTGTGGGGCGGGACGCTCGTCGCCATTCCGACGGCGATCCCGTTGGCGCCGTTGACCAGAAGGTTCGGCACTTTCGACGGGAGAACCGTCGGCTCCATGTTCCGCTCGTCGTAGCTCGGAACGAAATCGACCGTGTCGAGGTTCAGGTCTTCGAGCAGCGCCATCGCCATTCCCGAAAGACGCGCCTCGGTGTATCGCATCGCCGCGGGGGGAAGACCCGCGATCGAGCCGAAGTTCCCCTGCTTGTCGACCAGGACGTAGCGCATGTTCCATTCCTGCGCCATGCGGACCAGCGTCGGGTAGACGATCGCCTCGCCGTGCGGATGGTAGTTGCCGCTCGTGTCGCCGGAGATCTTGGCGCACTTGATACGCCCCGACCCGGGACTGAGGTTGAGGTCGTTCATTGCGACCAGAATGCGCCGCTGCGAGGGCTTGAGCCCGTCGCGCACGTCGGGAAGGGCGCGGCTGATGATGACGCTCATCGCGTAGGTGAGGTAGCTCCCTTTCATCTCGTCTTCGATCGGCATCTGCAGAAGACGCGTGCCGTCGGGAAGATAGAGATGCCCGTCGGTGCCGACCTGCGGAACGAGCGGATTGAGCGGACCGTCGCCGGGATTGTGAACCGGACGGGGATCGGGAGTCTCGCCGGAATTGTTTTCGCGGTCGTCGTCTTCGGGAGGAAGATTGGTGTTATCTGATGACAAAGGGCACCCCCTGAACGTAGAAGCGGCGGAGGAGCGGAAGCGCTCGGCGCCGGCGGATTCTGCGGACCGGCGGTCGCGATCTTGCGGACGGAAGGCCCCCCGGACGGGGCGGCCCGCTGCCGCTTAACTGCGACGCGGTCTTTATATAATATAATAGGGTCATTATAACAGAAACGGGGATTTTTAAAAGGGAGTTCCCCCGTTTTTTGCGCCGGAAAGAGGCCATTTTTTCCCCTTTTTTCGGGGTCGAAAACGGAGGAAGCGGCGCCAATTCCCTTTTATTTTTTTTGTCGGACGCTATAATTCAAACGCAAAGGGAGTTTCTCCCTTTTTGGATTAATATATTTTTCTTCCCTGGGCCGTTTTCGACTTGCGAAAAGCGCGGCGCGGGGCGACGGTTCCGACATCGGCCGCCCTTTTTTTCCGCGAAAATCGGCTTTTATCAACTGAAAGTCCGCCATGCCTCTTTTAATCCTACGCGTAATCTTTTTGGTCGTGACCGCCGGGATCGGGATTTTTATCGTCCGAACCGGGAGCATCAGCGGGGACATCGACCTGAACCTGAAATCGTTTTTCGCTCTCCTGATCCTCGCGTTCGGCGTGATCGGGCTCGATATGGCGTTTCCCAAAAAGAAGGTGGCGCTCATCAGCGCGATCTATTTCGGTCTTCTGATCGGGCTGGTGATGACCTTCTTCTTCGCCACGGCGCTCGAACCGTATTTCGTCAACGACGAGACGGGCGCCCTGCGGCGGAGCGTCCTGACCGTGATGCTCATTTTTTTCAGTTACTTCGGGGTCAGTTTCCTCTTTCAGACGCAGAACGATTTCCGGTTCATCATCCCCTTCGTTGAGTTCCAGCCCGACGTGAAAGGGGTCAAGCCGCTGGTTCTCGATACGAGCGTCGTGATCGACGGGCGGATCACCGACATTATGGAGACGAAGGTCGTCGACGCGCCCCTGGTCATCCCCCGGTTCGTCATTATGGAACTCCAGCACATCGCCGACTCCTCCGAAAGGAACCGGCGGACCCGCGGGCGGCGGGGGCTCGACATTCTGAGCAAACTCCAGAATATGGAGGGGGTCGATCTGCGGATCGACGAGTCGGAACTCCCCGAGTACCAGAAGCAGCCGGTCGATCTGAAACTGGTCGCGCTGGCCAAACATCTCGAAGGGAAACTGGTGACGAACGATTACAACCTCAATAAGGTGGCGAAGATTCAGGGGGTGGTCGTGATCAACCTGAACGACCTGGCCAACGCGCTCAAGCCGGTCTACCTGCCCGGCGAAAAGATTGAGGTCGATATCGTCAAAAGCGGCGAAGAAGTCGGCCAGGGGGTCGCCTATCTCGACGACGGGACGATGGTGGTGGTCGACCAGGGAAGGGGGCATATCGCCGAACGGGTTGTCGTAACCGTTACAAGCGTACTCCAGACGAGTGCCGGAAGGATGATCTTTGCGCGTTATGAGGCAACGACCAAAAAATTGACGGGGACGACGATCGTTTTGGACGATATAAGGTCGGGCGGCGGCGCTTCTTCTCAGCGCTCGACCGATTCGTGAGCGCGGCTCTTTTTGACTGAACCGTAAAATCGACAAACATTCACGGCGCGGCCATGACGACGGAGAATCCGATTTTCGAGATATTGAAGCAGGATCGGCGGTACAAGCTCGAATCGTACCGTTTCGTCAATACCGTGCTGAACCAGGCGGCACGCCGTATCGAACGGGGAACGGCGGCGATCCTTCAGGAAACCCCGCCCGAGACCGAGTCGCTGATCGGGCCGGCCGACCTCTGCCGCGCGGTGCGCGACAGCGCCCTCGAAAATTTCGGGTTTCTGGCGCGCACCGTCCTGAGCGAAATGGGGATCAAAAAGACCCAGGATATCGGGCAGATCATCTTTAATCTGAGCAAGACGGGTCAGGTCCGCCTCTACGACGACGACCGGCCCGAAAATTTCGCCGACCTCTTCGATCTGGGCGAGGAGCTCGACCGCGGGTTCCGGTTCCGCCGGTAGCCTTTCTTTTCGGTTTTCGCCTTTTCTCACCTCGCCGTACGGTTCCGGGAAAAGATTGCTTTTTCTCCCGATATGTGTTATGCTAAGATATGGGCGCCGCGCCTTCGGCGCGCCCCGATTTGACCGATTTCGCACTTGAGCAAGGGAGAAACCGATGGCCGAAAAAATCGTTCAGACCGCCGGAAGAGACGTGCTCGGGGAGTTCGCCCCGGAGTTTGCCCATTTCAACGACGACGTCCTTTTCGGGGAGAACTGGAACAATCAGGATCTCGATCTCAAAACGCGGTCCCTCCTGACCGTGATCGCGCTGATGGCGCAGGGGATCACCGACTCGTCGCTGAAATACCATATCGTCAACGCCAAGAATCACGGCGTGACGCGCAAAGAGATGGCCGCGGCGATCACCCATGCGGCGTTCTACGCCGGATGGCCGAAGGCGTGGGCGGCCTTCAATATCGCCAAAGACGTTTACACCGAATAACTTTTTTGAAAGGAGGCTTTCGGTGAAATATGCGGTATTGGGCGATTCCGGGATCAAGGTCAGCAGAATCTGTCTGGGGTGTATGGGGTTTGGCCGGCCTTTTGAAGATCTCCACGTTTGGGTCGTTGACCAGCCGACCGCGCAGTCGGTCATCGCGCGCGCACTGGAGCTTGGCATAAACTTCTTTGATACGGCAAATGTCTACTCGAAAGGAACAAGTGAGGAGTTCCTGGGGCAATCGCTGAGGAATCTGGGGGTCAGGCGCGAGGAGGTCGTGATCGGAAGTAAGGTCTATTGGAATCCGGGAAAGCTGAGCCGAGAGGCGATCGAACGCGAAATTGAAGGGACGCTCAAACGTCTGGGGACCGACTATCTCGATCTCTACCTGATCCACCGGTTCGACTACGACACCCCGATCGGCGAGACGATGAGCGCGCTCGACTCCCTGGTGAAATCGGGGAAGGTTCGCGCCCTGGGGGCGAGCGAGATGTACGCCTACCAGCTGCACAATATGCAGATCTGCGCCGAACGGGGCGGATGGACGAAATTTTCCGTTTTGCAGGCGCACTACAACCTCATCTACCGCGAGGACGAACGGGAAATGCTCCCTCTGGCCAAACAGTACAATATGGCGGTGACGCCCTATTCCCCCCTGGCGGCGGGACATCTGACCCGGCCGACGTGGGAGAGCGGTTCGAAACGGAGCGAAACCGACAAAGTCTCGCGCGAGAAATACGACGCGTATAAAGAACACGACATGAAGATCGTCGAACGGGTTGGCGATGTGGCGGAGAAATACGGGGTTCCGATGGCCAGCGTCGCTCTGGCGTGGCTCTGGGCAAAAGGGGCCGCCTCGCCGATCGCCGGCTGCACGCGTCCCGAACGGATCGACGAAGTGGTCAGCGCGCTCGACGTCGAACTTTCGGCAGAGGAGGTTGCTTATCTCGAGGAGCCGTACGCTGCGCACGAACTTGTCGGGCCCGTGGCGCGCCCGGGCGAGAAGCCTCTGGCGGGCGTTTTAAAAGAACAAAAATAAATCGACGACGGAATAAAAGCAAATTATGAAATACAAGACGAAAGAAGAATTCGGCAAGCGGAATATGTTCGGGCTCGGCGAGCCGAACGTGAATTACGCGCGGTACTTTGTCGGCGAAAGTTTTCTGAATCCGCTGACCGATTTTGCACGCGGGGAATTCCCCCTCTTTAACGTCACGTTCGAACCGGGGTGCCGGAACAACTGGCACATCCACCATGCCGACAGGGGCGGAGGCCAGATTCTGATCTGCACCGCCGGCGAGGGCTGGTATCAGGCC
>CACXFR010000136.1 GCA_902766935.1 uncultured Planctomycetota bacterium
GAGAACAGGGCGGGACTGAACAACCTCTGGGTTTTGATCGCCACCTTTCTGGTTTTCTTTATGCAGCTCGGCTTTATGCTGGTCGAGGCGGGATTCAGCCGCGCGAAGAACGCCGTCAATATCATGATGAAGAACGTGATCGATTTCGCGGTCGGTTCGCTGGCGTTTTTCGTCGTCGGCTTCGGCCTGATGTGGGGGCTCGACAAGTGGGGGTTCTGCGGAACGCGCTACTTTCTGCCGACCTCGGCCGACGTGTTTAAGGTCAATTCGGAACTCGGATGGACCTTTTTCCTCTTTCAGTCGGTCTTTTGCGCCACGTCGGCGACGATCGTTTCGGGCGCGATGGCCGAACGGACCAAGTTCACCAGCTATCTGATATACAGTCTGGTGATCTCGGCGCTGATCTATCCGATCTTCGGCGCGTGGACCTGGGGGGGCGGCTGGCTCGGCAGGCTCGGTTTTCACGATTTCGCCGGTTCGACCGTCGTCCACAGCGTCGGCGGGTGGCTTGCGCTCACCGGCGCGGCGACACTCGGCCCGCGGGTCGGGAAGTATTCGGCCGACGGCCGCGTCAACGCGATTCCGGGACACCACATTCTGATGGGGGCGCTCGGCGTTCTTTTCCTCTGGTTCGGGTGGTTCGGATTTAACCCCGGAAGCACCCTGGCCGTGAACTCCTCGATCGGATATATCGCGGTGACGACGAACCTGGCCGCCGCGGCCGGCGCCGTTTCGGCGATGGTCCTCGCCTCGCTGGTCTACGGCGTTTCGGACGCCACGATGACGCTCAACGGCATCCTCGCCGGTCTGGTCGCGATCACCGCCGGTTGCGACGTGGTCTCGCCCCTGGGCGCGATTCTGATCGGGGCGATGGCCGGCTGCCTGGTGATCGGGTCGCTCCTGTTCATCGACCGCGTCCTGAAGATCGACGATCCGGTCGGCGCGATCAGCGTTCACGCCGTCTGCGGGACGTTCGGGACGATCTGCACCGGACTTTTCGCCGCCGACGGGACCGGCCTCTTTTACGGCGGGGGAACCAAGTTCCTTTTGGTTCAGCTCCTGGGGGCGGGAACCGCGCTGGTCTGGGCGCTCGGTTTCGGATTTATCCTCTTCCAGGCGATCAAACGAACGGTCGGACTTCGTGTCAGCCGTCACGAGGAACTCCGCGGTTTGGATATCGAGGAGCACGGGATGCAGGCGTATCCGAACTTCGACACCTGGACCACCGTCTGAGGCCGTTCGGCGGCGGGCGGGCGCGGGGCTCGCTCTTTAAGCCGCGGGAGGGGGCCCGCCCCGAAAGGGGAAGAAGGATCGGGTTTTGAATTCAGAATGTTTGCGCAGACAAATCGGAGAATAAAAAATGAAATTGATTATTGCCTATATTCAGCCGGAATCGCTCAACGATGTGAAGCAGGCGCTTCTGAAAGAGAATATCGCGAAGCTTTCGGTGGTGAACGCGCTGGGGTGCGGCCATCAGCTGGGATATACCGAACAGTACCGCGGGGTCGTTTCGGAAGTGAACCTGCTGAAAAAGGTCCGGCTCGAAATCGCCGTGAACGACGATTACCTGGAAAAGACGCTCGACGTTTTGATCGAGACGGCGCGGACCGGTCATATCGGGGACGGCAAAATCTTCGTCGTCGATCTGCTCGACTGTATCCGGATCCGGACGGGCGAGCGGGGAAAAGAGGCGATCGGCTAGGGGCCGGCGCCGTCCCGGACGGAGGCGGGACCGCGGTTCGCCGTCCGGGAAGAAGGAGCGACAGGCGCGGGTGAACGAGCCGGCGCGACTCCGCCTGAGCGGGAGCCGCCGGCGCGTCAAGGGACTTCGTTTCGGGGGACGGAGTCCGCCCGCGCTCTTTTAAAAGTCGGTAAATTTTGCCTAATCGTTGCAACCGGAACGCTGAATTTTAAAAAATGTTCCGGCTTTTCATTTTAGCTTGATTTTTTAACTGGAGAGTTCTAGTTTTTTATTACTCCGGGGCGTTCGGAAGGAACGTTTCTTTCCGCGCCGCCGGATCTGACTTTAACGAAAGATCGGTTTTTTTCGAAAATCATTCCCGCCGATGTTCGCGGATCGGTTTCGCGTCTGTCGCCGTTCTGAGGTATTGTATGCCGAATAAACGTGGCGCCTTCCTTTCATCACTCGCTTTGATTCTGCTCTGCCTCTGGTTCGATATGTGCCGGTGTCCCGAGGTCTGGAAGATGATGAACGGCAGAGATTTTCCCCTCGCGTCTCCCGCGTCGGAAAAGGACGCGTCCTCTGACGACGAGAACGTTCTCGAAACCGACGCGGAGTCCGTCCGCCCCGATCTGCTCTACGTGCGCTCTTCCGGCGAGGAGGAGAGCTGGCCGAAACCGGTCGTGATCAGCGCCAATTATCCGCCCGCCGAAACCCCGAACGAGGACGCCGATCAGGACGACTCGGTTTTCCGGCAGGTTTCGTTTACCGCGGATCAGACCACCGCCGAGGCGGTGAGCGAAGCCGCGGCCGAAGAGCCGGCGGCGGCGCCTTCCAACGAACTCCTCTCGGACGTGTCGGAAGGGGGAGTCCACGTCCATTCGTCCTACTCGGCGGCGGAATTCTCGGAAGATTCCAGTCCGCTCGACTACGAGTCGCCCAGCTACGAGATCGTAACGGACGATTCGAAGAAGTAGTTTTTCCGATTCCTCTTTCTTTTTCGGTCAGAGAACTTTTACGGCGTCCGATTCTGGACATCCCGGCGCGTTTTTTGTAAGATAAGGTTTTCGGGTAAACCGCGCCGGAACGAGGGGTGAATCTCCCTCTTTTTTCGGCGTTTCCCCCCCTTTTTTCCGGCCGACGGGTTTCGGCGCCGGCCGCGTCGGGGGAGGATCGGCGTCCGGGCCGGCGAAAACTTTTAACCCCGCGGATTGTTAGATGAAATTCAGATTGATCCCGATTCTTTTTCTGCCCCTGTGTTTCCTGGTCAAAACGCTCTGCGCCGAAAACGCGATTCTCGAAACCGACACGTTCCGCTATGTGATTGCCGAGGACGGGACGAACGTCTCGCTGTTCGATAAGACGGGCGGCGCGGAATATCTCAAAGGAGACCGGCCGTCCCCCTGCGCCCTGGTCAGGCTCGGCGGAAACGAATATCCCGCGACCGGCGCGAATTTCGACGGGGAGTTTCTGCGTCTGGATTTCGACGGCGCTTCGGTCCGTGCCGAAATCAGCGTGGCCGCGCGGCCGGGCGCGCTTGTCTTCGAAGCGGCGAAAATTGACGGCGCTCCGGACGAGCTGGTCTTCGCGAACGTGCCGCTGACGCTGGAGGCGAAACCGTTTGAGCCGTTCGCCGCCTGCGCGCTGGCGCTGACGCCGTTTACCCACGTTCGTCAGCTTCCCGCCCTGAACGACGCGTATTGGGCGGCGGCGACCGCGCGGTTCGGCCTGGTCGGCGCCAAGGCGGCGCTGATCGGCGTGCCCCAAGCCGATATCCTTTCGACGATCCGAGACGTGATGACCGACGAGGCGGTCGGGTTTCCCTTTTCGGATAAAGGGGGCGCGTGGGCGCTTTCGAGTCCCGACGGACACGGCTCATATGTGATGAACTTCGGCACCCTGACCGAAGAGACGGTCGATTCGTGGATTGAATCGTGCCGTCGGATCGGGTTTAATCAGATCGACAATCACGGCGGCGGCTTCTTTCGGTTCGGCTCGCTCGACAACGTTCAGCCGGGGGGATGGGACGCGTTTCAGCGGGTGATCGACCGATGCCACGAGGCGGGAATCCGGGTCATTCTGCATACCTATTCCTGCTACATTCAAGGGAGCGACCGCTATGTGACCCCGGTGCCGCACCCCGATCTGGACACCTGGCGCGACTGGACGCTCGCCGAGCCGCTCGATGCCGAGGCGGCCGAAATCACGGTCAGCGAGCCGCTCGACGCGGATCTCCTTCAGAAGGGATGGTCGGCGACGAGCAGCCGCACGCTCCGGCTGGGGGACGAGATCATTCAGTACGCCGACGTCACCCGCGAGGCGCCCTGGAAGTTTTTGGGATGTAAACGGGGGTTCCACGGAACGACGGCCTCGGCGCATAAAAAGGGGTCCGCCGCCGCGCTCCTTAAAACCTATTGGGACGGACTCTACGTTCCGAAACTCGAGTCTCCCCTCTGGTATGAAATCGCCGAGAATCACGCCGACGTGGTGAATCGGTGCGGGTTCGACGGGATCTACTTCGACGCGATCGACGGACTGAACAAGATGTGGGGGAACGAAGATTACTGGTATTACGCCGGGAAGTTCGTCCTGGAAGTCGCGCGTCGGCTCGACCGGCCGGTCGGCATGGAGTTCTCGGCGATGATCCACCCGTGGTGGCATTACCGCTCGCGCTACCAGGCGTGGGATTCGGCCGCCCGCGGTTATAAGCGGTTCCTCGACATTCATCTCGGCTCGATCAAAGGGGCGCCCTCGTATCAGCGCGGCTCGGAAATTGACCAATACGCCGCGCATAAGGACGGGCGGTACTATCTGCCGCTTCAGCTCGGCTGGTGGCGGCTCGTTCGGTGGGAGAACGTGAAGGGCGAGCCGACGTATCGCGACGATATCGACTATATCGGGTGCAAGCTGGTCGGCAATAACGCCGGTTTCTCGTTTAACCATCCGGTCGACGTTGAAAAGATCGACTCCGATCCGTTCCTGGCCGACTGTATGAACCGGCTCCGCGACTACGCCGCCCTGCGCGACGCCGGTCTCGGCGAGGAGACGCTCGAAAAACTCCGCGTTCCGGGGAAGGAGTATCGGCTTTTCTTCGGCGACGACGGCTCGCCCCGGTTCCGCGAGATGTTCTATAAGAAACACAAAGTGATGCGCGCCGACGACGCGAGCGCCTCCTGGACGGTCGAAAATGAATTTGACGCGCAGCCCCTGTCGGTTCGGATTACCGCGCTCTGCGCGCCGGGCGCCGGGGACGGCGCTCCGCCGATCCGATTCGATCCCGACGGCGCGGCGTTGTGCGAAGGGGCGGCCGGCGTGACCGGCGCGGTCGAACCGAACGCCGGAACGGTTCCGGCGACGGGGGAGACGGCGTTCGCCCTGACGGCGTCGAATGCCGGCGAGGTCGCCGATTATGCCGCGTGGCTGAAAACCGCCCCCTCGCGCCTTCCCGAAGGGGTGAACGCCGATTCCCTTTCGGCCACCGGCTTTTGGCTCTGCGGCGACGGGGAAGGGGAGGTCCTCAACGTCCGGATCGGCACCTGCTGCCATCTGGTGAAGATCGACTTTACCGGATGGCGGTATATCGAACTGCTCGAAGCCGATTCGGCGCGGGTCCTCGATTACGTCTGGCCCGGGCCGGTGGTCTCGCATTATTCGCTCTTCCGCGAGTCGGGGGATCCGTCGGCCTGCGAACTCTGGTATAACAATATCCCCGCGGGGAAGACGGTCCGATGTCTCTTCGGGCCGATCGCGGCGCTGCCCCACGTCGAGTATGAACTGAAAAACCCGGCGGTCGCCCTCGACGGGAAAAGGATCCGCTTTCCGGCGACCCTCGAGTCGGGGGCGTATCTCGAACTGCGCGGGGGACGGTGCGTGAAATACGACAGGTCCGGCGCGGCGATCGGCGAGGTTTCGCCGGAAGGAGAGATCCCCGTTCTTTTGAAGGGCGGGAACTTCCTGACCTTTTCCGCCGACGCGGAAGACGGGGAACCCTCGCGCGCCGAAGTGACGGTGATCGGGGAAGGGGAGATTCTGCCGTAGGACGCCCGGACGCGTTTTGAAAATGTACGCGGGGAGTCTGACGATTCGAAAGTGAGCCGATGATCAGCGAATATAATAAGATGAAAACAGCCGTCGGAGTTGTCTGGGCCGTCTTGGCCTGTCTCTTTTCCGCAGCGCTCTCCGCCGCCGGGGAGACGACGCTCGAAACCGACACGTTCCGCTATGTGATCGCCGAGGACGGGACGAACGTCTCGCTGTTCGACAAGAGCGGAGGACGCGAATATCTTCGGAACGGGGAACCGTCCTTCTGCGCCGCGGCGAAGGTCGGCGGGAAGGAATACCGCGTCAGTTCGGTCCGTTTCGACGGGGAGGTTCTGCACCTGGATTTCGACGGCGCTTCGGTTTCCGCCGAAATCAATGTGACTGCGCGGGCGGGCGCACTTCTGTTTGAGATCGCGGCGGTCGACGGCACGCCGGACGAGCTGGTCTTCGCGAACGTGCCGCTGACGCTGGAGGCGAAACCGTACGAACCGTTCGCCGCCTGCGCGCTGGCGCTGACGCCGTTTACCCACGTCCATCAGCTTCCCGCCCTGAACGACGCGTACTGGGCGGAGGCGACCGCGCGATTCGGCCTGGTCGGCGCCAAGGCGGCGCTGATCGGCGTGCCCCAAGCCGATATCCTTTCGGCGATCCGAGACGTGATGACCGACGAGGCGGTCGGGGTCCCCTTTTCGGATAAGGGGGGCGCGTGGGCGCTTTCGAGTCCCGACGGACGCGGCTCGTATATGATGAACTTCGGCACGCTGACCGAAGAGACGGTCGATGAGTGGATCGCGTCGTGCCGCCGACTCGGGTTTAATCAGATCGACAATCACGGCGGCGGCTTCTTCCGGTTCGGTTCGCTCGACAACGTTCAGCCGGGGGGGTGGGACGCGTTTCAGCGGGTGATCGACCGATGCCACGAGGCGGGAATTCAGGTCATCCTGCACACCTATACATGTTATATTCAGAAGAACGACCGCTACGTGACTCCGGTGCCGCACCCCGATCTGGACACCTGGCGCGACTGGACGCTCGCCGAGCCGATCGACGCCGAGGCGACCGAGATCACGGTGGCCGAGCCGATCTCTGCCGACGCGCTGGCGAAAGGGTGGATGGCGACGAGCAGCCGAACCCTGCGGCTGGGGAACGAGATCGTCGAGTACGCCGACGTCACCCGCGAGGCGCCCTGGAAGTTTTTGGGATGCAAGCGGGGGTTCCACGGAACGGCCGCCGCGGCGCACGAAGGGGGAACGGCCGCGTCCCTCTTAAAAACGTTCTGGGACGGAATGTATCTTCCCCGGCCCGACTCGCCCCTCTGGGGCGAAATCGCCCAAAGACACGCCGACCTTGTCAATCGGTATGGATTCGACGGGATCTACTTCGACGCGATCGAAGGGCTCCAGTACATGTGGGGGAAGGAGAACTACTGGTATTACGGCGGCAGGTTCGTGATGGACGTCGCCGAACGCCTGAACCGCCCGGTCGGAATGGAATACGCCGGAATGATTCACTTCTGGTGGCATTACCGTTCCCGGTATCAGGCGTGGGATTCGGCGTGCCGCGGGTATAAGCGGTTCCTTGATATACATTTGGCCTCGATGAAGGCGGGCGAGGAGTATCAGCACGGCTGCTGGCTCGGGCATGACCCGGAAATCGACAAGTACGCCCCGCTCAAAGAGGGGGGGCTCTATCTGCCGCTGCAACTGGGATGGTGGCGGATCGTTCCCTGGGGAAACCCCCGCTATGACCCGACGTATCGCGACGACATCGACTATATCGGGTGCAAACTGGTGGGGAACGACGCCGGCTTTTCGTTTAACCACCCGATCGGCCTGGAAGAGATGGACGCCAACCCTTTCTTCGCCGACTGCGTCGATCTTTTGCGCGACTATAACCAGGCTCGGAGCGAGGGACTGAACGCGTCGATCCTCGAACGGCTCCGGCAGCCGGGAAAAGAGTTCAAGCTTTACCGCGACGCCGACGGCTCGCCCTGGTTCCGGGAAACGTTCTATAAGAAACACAAGATTGTTTCTCTCGACGGGCCGACCGCCGAGTGGACCGTCGACAACGAGTTCGGCGCTCAGCCCATTTCGCTCCGCCTTGCGGCGCTTTATACGCCCGGCGCGTACGACGATACCGAAAAAGCGGTCCGGTTCGACCCGGAAGGCGTTTCGCGGGAGTGCGAGGGGAATACCGGCGTAAGCGGGCGGATCGAGCCGGGCGCCGGTGTCGTTCCGGCGACGGGGGAGGCGGCTTTTGCGTTTACGGCGTCGAACGCCGGCGACGTTCCCGCCGACGCCGCGTGGGTCCGGACGGAGGAATGGACGATGCCCGACGGCGTCGATCCGACGAAACTTCAGGCGACCGGATTCTGGCTTTGCGGCGACGGACAGGGAGAGGTTCTCAACGTGCAGGTCGGCCGCGCGAGCCAGCTGGTGAAGATCGACTTTACCGGCTGGAAGTATATCGAGCTGCTCGAAGCCGATTCGACCGAGATGAGCCGCTGCGTCTGGCCGCCGATGGAGTATTCGGTCTACACGCATTACCGGGAAATCGGCGACGCGCGCGTCTGCCGGCTCTGGTATAACAACATTCCCGCCGGAACGACGGTCCGATGCCTGATCGGTCCGCCGGCGGCGCTCCCCTACGGGGAATATGAACTGAAGAATCCGACCGTGACGGTCAACGGCCGTTCGGTCGTCCTTCCGGTCGCGCTGGAATCGGGTTCGTACGTCGAACTGCGCGGCGGGAAGTGCGTGAAATACGACGCGAAAGGGGTTCCCGCCGCCGAGTTCGCCCCCGAAGGGGCGGTTCCCCTTCTCAAAAAAGGGGAAAACCTCATTCGGGTCGGCGCCGAGTCGTCGGCGCCGACCTCGGCGCGGGCCGAGGTGACCGTCATCGGGGAAGGGGACCGCCTGCAGTAGCGCTTCGCGCTTTTTTCGACAGCTATACAAAATTTAGAACGGAGAGTTGCGATGAATGTTCGATCGATTTTCACTTTGGCCGCGCTCCTTTGCGCGGCGGGCGCCGCGCTTTTCGCCGCCGATGTTCCGGTAAAGCCGGGCGCCGACGCCGGCGAAAAGATGTCGCTGAATATTCAGGGAATTGACTACACTTTCGTGTGGTGTCCCGCGGGAAAATTCGTGATGGGAAGCCCCGCCTCGGAGACGGGGCGTTTCGCCTCCGAAACGCCGCACCGGGTGACGCTGACGCGCGGGTTCTGGCTTCTGGAGTCGGAAGTGACCCAGGCGATGTGGCAAAACGTGATGGGGACGTCGGTGCGCGATCAGTGCAAAAAAGCGGGCGGAAAATGGGTGACCGCCGCCGGTCCGGAATTCCCGATCTACTATATCACCTGGGACGAGGCGAAGGCGTTCTGCGATAAGCTGAGCGAATTGTCGGGATGCGGGATCACCCTGCCGACCGAAGCCGAGTGGGAATACGCCTGCCGCGCGGGGAGCGCCGGGCCGTTTGCCGGAAGCGGCGGCCTGAGCGAGATGGGCTGGTTCTTCGAAAACAGCGAGTCTAAGGCGCACGAGGTCAAAACGAAAGAGCCGAACGCCTGGGGGCTTTACGATATGCACGGGAACGTGTACGAATGGTGCCTCGACCGATACGGCGACCTTGACGCCGCGGAGGCTGCCGATCCCTATGCGGGGGAGGGGGGCCTGACGAACGTCTATCGCGGCGGCAGCTGGGACAGCGGCGAACGGTTCTGCCGTTCGGCGTTCCGTATGAAATATCCCGCGGCCCACCGGCTCGATCTCGTCGGCCTGCGTCCCTGCATCGTTCCCGAAAGCGCCGAATAGAAATCCGTATTTCAAAAAAACCGAATCAAAAGGAAACGAAAGTGTCTGAAACCGCGTTAGACCGTTTTTTGCGCTATGTCAAAGTCGAGACGACCTCGAAGGACGACGTCGCGGCCGTGCCGAGTACGCCGGGGCAGCTCGAACTGGGCGCGCTCCTGGCCGAGGAACTCCGCGCGATGGGCGCCGAAGAGGTGAAACAGGACGAGCACGGGTATGTGACCGCGACGATCCCCGACCCGCGCCCGGCCGAAGAGCAGGCGGCGCGGCCGATCCCGGTGATGGGGTGGATCGCCCATCTGGACACCGCGCCCGACACGTCCGGAAAGAACGTCCGGCCGAAACTGATTGACTATCGGGGCGGGCCGATCCGGCTGGAGTCGGGAGTCGAGATTCCCGAGTCGGAAGGGCTTCGGGCGTGTGTCGGCGACACTCTGGTGGTGACCGATGGGACGACTCTTTTGGGCGCGGATGACAAATCGGGAGTGGCGGCGGTGATGACCGCCGCCGACACGCTTCTGAACGCGTCGGTCGAGGGAGTGCCGCATCCGCACGGGAAAATCCGCCTCGCCTTTACTCCCGACGAGGAGGTCGGGCGGGGGGCCGAGTTTTTCGACGTCGCCGCGTTCGGCGCCGACTTCGCCTATACGGTCGACGGGGAACTCCCCGGCGAGATCAATAAAGAGACTTTTTCCGCCGAACAGCTCCGTGTGAAAGTGACCGGGGTCGATATTCATCCGGGAACCGCCAAAGGGGTGATGGTCAACGCCGCCCGCGCGCTGGCCGGATTCGCCGCGGCGCTCCCCGCCGACCGCGCCCCCGAGTCGACCGAAGGGCGCGAGCCGTACGTTCACCTCTGCTCGATCGCCGGCGACGTCGGCGCGGCCGAGGCGCACGTCATTCTGCGGGCGTTCACCGACGCCGATATGGCGGAAAACCGCCGTATTTTGGACGAGATCATCGAGCGGCAGAAGGAACGGAATCCCGGCGCCGTGTGGAGCGCGGAATACAAAAAACAGTACCCGAATATGGCCGAAGGGCTCAAAAGGCACGAGTTGATTTTGGCGCGGCTCGAAGAGGCAGTCCGCCGCGCCGGCGCCGAACCTGTCTGGAAACCGATCCGGGGCGGGACCGACGGTTCGGTTCTGACCGAAAAGGGACTTCCGACTCCGAATATTTTTACCGGCGGGAATAACTTCCACGCGGTGACCGAATGGCTTTCGGTGAACAAAATGCAGATCGCGGTTCAGACCCTGCTGAATCTCGCCGCCCTGTTCGCCCGCGAGTGATTTTTTGCCTGTGTCGGGAGGGAAGCGCGGGCAGCGCCGCGTTTCTTTCCGAATCCTTTTTAGCGAAGGAGCACGTCATGCACATCCTCTTTGTTCTGCTCCCCCTTCTTGCCGCCATTCTGCTGATGACGATCCTGAAAATCAAGCCGGGATTCTCGCTCCTTGCGGCGTGGGGAATGATGGTCTGCACCGCCCTGTTCGTCTGGCGGCTCCCCGCCGTTCAGGTCGCCGCGGCGTCGGGACTCGGCTTCTTCAAGGCCGTCGAAATTCTCTTTATTATCTTCGGCGCCATTCTGATTCTCGAAACGCTGACCCGGGGGCGCGCCATCGATTCGATCAACCGCGGATTTTCGGGCGGATCCGACGACCCGCGGGTTCAGGTGATCATTATCGCCTGGCTCTTCGGCGGTCTGATCGAAGGTGCCGCGGGGTTCGGCACCCCGGCGGCGCTGGCCGCGCCGCTTTTGGTCGGATTGGGGTTTCCGCCGCTGGCGGCGGTGATGGTCGCGCTGATCTGCAACAGTCTTCCCGTCTCGTTTGGCGGGGCGGGGGTTCAGACCCACGCCGCGCTTTCGCTCATCGAGCCGCAGCTGCCGACCGCGTCGGGACTCGATTACGCCGGATTTGAGCAGGGACTCCTCGACGCGATCACCAATCTGTTCGGGCCGGCGGGACTTGCGGTTCCCCTTCTGGCGGTTCTCTTCCTGACGCTCGGCTTCGGCGAAAAGAAGTCGCTCCGGCCGACGCTCGAAATGATACCCTTCGCTCTCTTTTCGGGACTGGCGTTTATTATCCCGTGGAAGATCACCGCCCATTTCGCCGGGCCGGAACTGCCGACCCTCCTGGGCGCGTCGATCGGACTAGTCGTCACCCTGCTGGCGGTTCGGTTCAAGTTCCTGGTTCCGAAACGGAAATGGC